>CACVAQ010000047.1:0-5410 GCA_902727865.1 uncultured Aureispira sp.
ACTGCGTAAGCTTGTCGTACCAAAAGCATCGCCTAGTAGCGCAGCTAATTGTTAAACGACTAATTTTGTCCATCTACTTACTTGGTTTTATGATGGATTAGGAGGTAACTTTGTTGTGTTACTTAGCGGTGTAACAAGCTCTTGAAACGGCTTGATATTTGTCTGTACTTCCTATTACTTCTTGTTTCTTTTCTTTTGATAGGCGCATGGTAAAAGGGGCATCATTGCCAGTTTCTTTGCAAACAGCTGTTACGTAGCTAATGTCATCGGACAAGGGGATTAAAAGGCTGATCTGCTCAAATGGTTTTCTACGATAGTCGCCATTCAAACCACAAACTTCGATAATTTTCCCTGCGTTTGCCCAGGCATCGCAGTATTTACTGGCATCGGGATAGAATTGTATCTCATCAATACAAATGACATCATAATCTTGGATAAGTTGGTGTACTTCTTCTAACTTGTGACAAGAGGTAGCCTTGTAGCTTATTTGATCGTGTGTTACTAGCATTTCGTCCGAGCCGCTATAACGTTGATCCTTTGCATACTTGATGAGTAAACATTTTTTTCCCCCAATTTGATAGCGTCTGTATCTTGTTAGAAGAATAGTACTTTTCCCCGAAAACATGGGGCCTAGAATTAAGCTTAATTTGCCAGACATAGTAGAATAATTGTGCGCTTTGTCGAATTTAAATGTAAAGGAAAGCGAATCTAAACTAAATCTAAGGAGTCGATTTAGTTTAGATTCGCTTTTGTATTCAAATAACCGTTACTTAATAGAGTTTTAGTCTAAAAAATGACGAACTGAATTTTTAGGGTGAAAATAGTTGTAATCAACCCGAAAAAAATATTTAAATATTTTACAAAAAACCCTTTTGATAGATTTTTAATATTAGGTAGGCAATTGTAGCTGTTTTAGATAAAAAAAACAAGAAATTTGCCGATTTTATTCAAATTAAGTGTAACTTTTATGTTCGATTCTATTTACCCTTGCATAAGAAAAATATTACTGTAATTATAATATATAATGAGAAAATACGTTAAATTTGTTATTCTATTTTTGGGGTTTTATACATGTAGTGTTAATGCCCAATTGCCTTCAAATGGAAAGAGTAAAGGAGCCTATAATGTATTCAAGAGTGCTGAAAGCAAGTTCTATAAAGGAAATTTAAAGGCTGGAGAAGCGACTTTTGAACGATCGGCTAAACGCTATGAAAGTAGTGGAGAGATCAATGGATACATTGCAGCAAAAGCAATGGAAGCGATTGTGTTGCTGAATAAAAATCAACCCAAAAATGCTTTTAAAGCATTCAAACGTGCAGAAGAATTGTACAATGAACAACCAAGACACAATGAAGCAACTCGAGCTTATTTAAGATTGTGCTTAGGTAAATATCACTTGTATTATAATGAACAAAGCGAAGCCAATGCCTTCCTAAAAGAAGCGGAAGCGGTTGTTAAAAAACATCCCGACTATGTTTCCCCCATTTTTAATATTGAATTGCAAAAAAGTTTAGGCGCACTTTACCTCAAACAAGGAAATGAGCAAGGCGCTTTAGCAGCTTATGAAGATTTGATTGATGCTTCTCAAAAACTAGATGATTCAAATAGAGACTTGACCAATCAGTATAAAAAGAAAGCAGGTAATTTGTATAATAATGTATTGAGCCCTAAGGACGCTGCCGAAAAATACAGGGAGATGTTGAGCCAGACGGATTCTAGTGAAAGAGGCGAATTGGATTTTAAAACAGGACGTTCTTATTATAAATATACAGAATACGAAACGGCGTACGAGCATTTAACAACAGCTTTGCAATTTGACTTAACGCCAAAAGAACGTGCAGAAACTAAATCGATGCTTGCAACGATTGCAATGAGTATCAAGGATTATAAGGATGCTTTAGAACAAAATGGAGAAGCTCTGGCGATCCAAATACAAATTGGCGGTGCTGCTCAGGATATTTATGATGGTTTACTCCAACAAGGAAGGATTTGTCAGAAATTAGAAATCACAGGGAAATCACTTTATTGGTACAAAAAAACAGTCAAAAATATTCCAGAAGGTTGGACCTTGGCACAAGAACTAGATAATTACGGTTTAGAACCAATTGAGCATTTAGGAAACAGCGATTTGAATGAAAATTTTAATATTGCCTTGTTGAATTATGAACGAGCAGAACGTTTGATTTATAAATTGCCTCGAAACGAACAAAATATTTCAAGGATAGAAATTTATATGGCAAAAGGCGCGTTGTACTTTTCGGCATGGAGTTATGAGAAATCAAAACTCTATTACACGTTGGCTTTAAATTTAATGCAAGATGTGTATCCCGAAAAACATCCCTTGGTCGCAGAATCAACTCGATTTATTAGCCAAATAGCCATTCATGATAAGAATTATGAGGAGGCGCTTTTATTTATCAATCGTTCTATCAATGCAGCAACTATAGAGGGGGCAAGAGTGGTTGTAGACAATGATTTGCCCAATCCAGGGGAAGGGAAATATCCCTATGAGTTGTTGTATTCGACGATTACCAAGGCATCTGTTTTGTATCTTTATTATAACCAAGAAGGGACCGCAACAGAGCAAGAATTGCAATTGACCTTAAATATCTCTGACTTGGCAATGAGCATGTTGGTGCGTCTTAGAGCTAGTTATCGGACAGAAGGAGCCAAATACGAACTTTCTGAGCTATCTCAATTAATTAGCCACCAAGCCATACAAACAGTTAGTACGCTTTATGGGAATACTAGTAGTGAGGCTTATTTGGCTCAATTGTTTACCTATATAGAAAATTCTAAAAGTGCGCTTTTGTTGCAAGCGGTACAGCAACTTCGTGCTCAAAAAGTATCTGGGGTGCCTGATTGGGTTGTCACCAAAGAGAATACTCTTAAAACAGATCTTGCTTATCTTAGTGGGGAAATTTACTACGAAGCAAAGCGAGGAATGGACATAAATAAGGTTCGCCTAAAAAAATTAGAGGCAGAATTAGAGCAAGTAGAAGAAGCCTATCCTAAGTATTTGGATTATATAGAAAAAACATATCCCGAATATTATAGCTTAAAATACAAACAAAAACCGATTAGCTGTGCGGCTTTACAAGATCGAATGGGGGAAGAGGATGTCTTGATAAATTACGCTATTGTGGATTCGTTTATACACATTCTTTTAATTCATAAAGAGGCAGTGGTGTATCGAAGTGTTCGGACACCGAAACCGTTAAAGAAACTTATTCAACGATATATTCACTCTTTGAAGGGCGAAACAATGGATGATTTTATTCGATATAGTAATGTTTTTTATGAAACATTAATACAACCTGTTGAAAATCATTTGGAGAAAAAATTTATTGTTATCATTCCTGATGCAGAATTAAATTATTTGCCTTTTGAATTAATTCCGACGGCAAACCTTTCACAGTCTTTTGGTGGGGACAACAAGCTGAACTACAATTTATACAAAGAGGTTCCTTATTTACTTCGAAAAGCACCGATTACTTATAATTATTCAGCAACCTTGTATTTGGAAGCCAAGGAGCATGATTATTCGAATACCCCCGAAGGGTTTATGGGCTTTGCGCCAGATTTTTCGAGAGTAGAGTCGTTTGCTACGTCGAACCGAGAAAAACAAAGTAAGTATGAGGATTTGTTACTGACACCATTAGAAAACGCCATTATAGAAGTGAATACGATTGGAAAGTTGACGAATGGAAAAGTATACGATTCTTTTAATGCGACGGAAGCTAACTTTAAAGCCGAAGCAGGTAATTATGGTGTCTTGCATTTTGCTACCCATGGAATTCTAAACCATAAATATCCATTGTACTCTAGTTTAGTCTTATTGGGAGATAATACAGAAGATGGTTTATTGCATACTTATGAACTCTATAATATGAAAATCAATGCAGAGTTAGTTGCGTTGAGTGCTTGTAATACAGGAGTAGGACTTCTTCAGAAAGGCGAAGGCGCCATGTCAGTTGCTCGGGGGTTTTCTTATGCTGGTTGCCCTAATATAGCAATGACCCTTTGGCCTGTATCGGATCAAGCAACACAAATTTTAATGGAAAATTTTTATGGTAACTTAATGAGAGGGATGCCCAAAGCAGAAGCCTTGCAGAAAGCAAAATTGAATTTTTTGGATTCAGGATCGGGTTTAATTTGCGTGCCTTATTTTTGGAGTGGCTTAATTTTAGTGGGTACACCAGATAAATTACACAGCTTGCAAACCATATCTTTAAGCTTGGGCTGGCTCAATTGGTTGCTAGTAATGGCTATTTTAGTAGTATTAATGGGAGGAGTATTATTTTTTATGAAAAATAGGGCAGACTAATGTACGTACTTATACGAATCTATATTGTTTTTTTCATAGTACTGAGTGCTCAGCTCCCCGCAGAAGCACAGAATAGTCCCTCCACAGTTCCTACCGCTATTCACATAGGCAACGCTGCTTTTGAAGCCCCAATTTATGGGGCAAGGGTTGCTTTGACCCTGCAAGAAAATTTTGGAAACCAAAAACGTCCTGTCAGCACTTTTATTGGAGAGTTTGTATCTGACACCGCTGGAATTGTTACGGTTTCTTTAATTCCTGATAAAAGCTATATGATACAAACGACGAAGGATGGCTTTTATACACAATTATCAAAAATAAAAACTGCTAACTTTTCACGTACTCGACAAAATAAAAAAGGAATTAGCTTACGACCTAGAAACATTATTTCCATCAAAGGAAATATTGTCATGCCAAAAGGAAGAGGCGGGCGAGTTACTTTAAAAAATCAAACGACCAACAATGTTCGTACAGAAATACTGGATGCAACAGGTAATTATGATATTAAAGCAGTAAAAGGAAGCGATTATGAATTGCATGTACTCATAGAAGGCGTCATGGATACGGTGATTCAAATTGAAGAAAAAGACCTGAAGGAGGTCTCTGGAAATGTGCCTTTTGTCTACAACTTTATCCCCAATGCCCCTAAACCAAACTATAGAGAAGGAGACGTATTTGATTTGGCATTGTACAATTTGAACTTTATAGATCGTACAAGCCGACTGTCTAGTGAAATCTGGTTGGACACACTCACCCGAGTTTTAAAAGATAACCCAAAGGTTAAAATCGAAATTCAAATTCATACTGATTCTCGAAAAAGTGATCGGTTGAATTTAATTCTTTGTGGAAAACGAGAAGTGACGGTGAGAGCCGAATTAGCCGAACGAGGTCTCTCAGAGGAGCAGTATACGATTGAGTTAAAAGGCGAAGATGTCATTCTAAATGAATGTGTAGATGGGGTGAGCTGTTCTAAACGAGAACACGCAATCAATAATAGAGTTAGCTTATTGATTACAGCGGGTGCTTTTTTATTTGAGGAGGAGAATGATTAGAAGGTTACATAATGCCCAATGCTTTCGTTTTAAG
>CACVAQ010000047.1:5510-20719 GCA_902727865.1 uncultured Aureispira sp.
TTTAAGAATAGTTTCCCCAAATTAGGGAATGGCAACAATTTTTAATTACCTACTTGATTGTCAATGGATAAAAGTAGTCGATGTTTTGTAATTTAATTTAAGAATTACGAAACGAATTATTAGGGCAAGTGTTTACGTATAATAAGAAGTACTAAGCTCAATATCAATGAAATACCGTACGTGTCAATACCAATAAAACGAATTTGTTTTATTACTTTATGTATCTTGTCAAAGTATCTCTTCAAATAGCTATAACATATGAATTTTAAAATTTTACAAATAATTTTATTACTTATTTTTATGTTCTGTTGTACCTGCTCTAAAGTACAAGGACAGTCTATTGTTGGTGGAGAACTTTCTTATAATTATATCTCTCCTAACAACTATGAAATTGTTTTAGATGTCTATGCTGATTGTAGCACAGCAGGTTTTCTTAACACACAAGTCATTGACTGGAACGACTTGAGCTGTGGTGTGAATGCCAATTCTGTTACAGCAAATCTAGAATCAGGTTATCCTAAAGATGTGTCTTCTATGTGTGCGGATTCTGTCAACGGTTGTAATGGAGGAACCACCTTAGGCGTCAGTCATTATCGGTATTCTGGGCTATTATCTTTGACTGGAAGTTGTAGCAATGTTTTACTGTCGTGGACACACCAATTTCGACAAAGTACAGTGACTAATTTGAGTAGCCCAAGTACGCAAGCGTTTTGTATTGATGCGAGGTTGAATGGAACGATTATCAATAGTGCGCCAGATTTTTTGTACAAGCCCTTGTTTTTTAGTTGCCAAAATCAACTCATTAACGATAGTTATAAAGCAATTGATGCCGATGGAGATTCTTTGGCTTATAGCCTAGTACCCTGTAGTCAGGCACCTTTGACAGCCGTTAATTATGCGGTCCCATATAGTGCGTCTAATCCCATGAACTCAGGACCTACCTTTTTTATTGACAATCTAACAGGAGCCATTCAATTTAATGCGTCCACGCCTCAAGAGGCTTCGATCTGTGTGTTAGTGGAGGAGTATCGAAATGGGGTCTCGATTGGTGCACAGGTTCGAGATGCAAAACTTAGCATCAACAATTGTATCAATCTAGTACCAAGCTTATCAGGCGTAAATAATACAGCAAGTTATCAAATAGGAGCAACCGTTAATACACCCCTTAATTTTTTTATTATTGGCAACGATCTCGGCAATGCTCAACATAATATTGATGTAACAATGCTCTACGATAATACGCTTGCTGGAGCTAATTTCACGACAACAGCAGCGACGGCTATTGGTCCAGATGCAGTTCAAGGTAATTTTAATTGGATTCCAGCACTGGGCGATGAAGGGATTCATAGCTTTACGGTATATGTCGATGATTACAATTGTGCTAGGGTAGCGGACCAAGTTAGAACCTATCGAATTAATGTACAGCCTCCGCCAGCCAATGCTGTTATCACCAGCCCCGATACTAGTATCTGTTTAGGAGATAGTGCGCAATTAAATGCGATTGGAACTGGACCCAATCCCGTGTTTTCATGGGCACCCAATACAGGTTTATCCAATGTTAATATAGCAAATCCCCAAGCATCCCCTAGTAGTACGACAACCTATATGGTCACTGCAAGTTATTCTAATGGAGCAGTGACGACTGACGAAGTGACCGTCACGGTCAATGCTCGACCTAGCCTTTCGATTAATAGCCAAGTAGATGCTACCTGTGCGAATATAAATGATGGAAGAGCTACCGTTATGGCAACAGGCTCTGCTGCACCTTATACGTATCAATGGGGTGTTAATACAGGAAATCAGACAACCAACATCGCTACGGGTTTAGCAACAGGAGTATACCAAGTCCTTGCACAAGATGCCAATGGCTGTACCGATTCTACGACCGTTACAATAGGAGCAAGCCTCAATCCTCAAGCAAGTATTGATAGTGTTGTGAATATCCTTTGTCATGGAGATACAACAGGAAGCATTGCAATAAGTGCAAGTGGTGGAATCGCTCCATATAATTACATCTGGAATGCAGCGGCCAATAACCAAACAACCGCAACGGCAATAGATTTAGTAGCTAATGTCAATTATTTTGTTCGAGTAACCGATTCTATAGGCTGTTTGAATACCTTAATTAGTACCACATTAACAGAACTAGCGCCTCTAGCTGTCAATGCTGTTGTCACGTCTAACTATAATGGATCACACGTTACTTGTTTTGGCGAACGAGATGGAGTCATTAGAGCATTTGCGAGTGGCGGTGCAGGGGGCTATACTTATTTTTGGAATACATTTGCTACATCAGATAGTCTCAGAAAAGGAGCAGGGCGTTATACCGTCACTGTTACAGATGCCAACGGCTGTCAGGCAACTAGTTTTAGGAGTATTGCCAATCCATCAAGAGTGAACGCCAATATTACGGGTTTGAATAGTAACGGCTGTTTTGGAGGCGTGGCAACAGGAGTTGGTGTTGGAGGAACACCTGGGTATACCTATCTTTGGAGTGATGGGCAAGCGGTCGCCAATGCCGTTGGTTTACAAGTTGTCAATAACCCGTACAGTTTGACGGTAACGGATGCGAATGGCTGTACTGGTACGATTAGTGTTTCCATCGGACAAAATTCATTCATTCCACCCAAGCCCGATATACAAGCAAGAGGAACAAGTGTTTGTGTTGGAGGCTCTATTAGTTTAACAACAACTACGGTGGGCGTTCCGTATCGCTGGACTGGACCAAATGGCTTTACATCTACGGCACAATCGCCAACTCTTTATAACGTAGGAATGATTAATGGAGGGGATTATTTTTTGGCCATACAAGATACCGTTACAGGTTGTTTTTCGGCAGATACCTCTATTTTTATTGGAATTAATGGTTCTATTAACCCGCCAACTATTATTGGTGGTGGCATTGTTTGTACTGGCGAAACCATACGAATAGAAGATCAAACGATTGCGCCCAATTGTAGTTTATTGTGGCTTGGGCCAGTTACGAACCAAGTTGGAACTACTTTTTTTTTAGACATAAACCCAGGAGATGCCAATTATCAGTCTGGTAATTGGAGGTTAGAATATACCGATACGATTACGGGCTGTATTGGGGTTTCTAATGCGGTTGTTGTAGATCTTTCTCCAACACCACCCTTACCAAATCCTGTAATCAATGGATCGGCATGTCATAACGGAAGCATCAATTTATCTGTCTTAACGATTCCAAATGCAACAGCCAATTGGTATGTAGATTCGAGCCGAACAAACGGGGCAATTTATACAGGAGATAGTATTACAATTCCAGGAATTAGGGGGGACACCATTTTTTATGTGGAGTATATAAGTCCTAGCTGTACGTCCTTATTAGCCTCTATAAACGTTACCGTGAACGCTAATCCAGCGATACCCAATATTTCTGCGGACCTTGTTATATGTGAAGGAAACGATATTAATTTATTTACCACAACGAATGCAAGTACGTTTAATTGGAGCCACCCAATTCGAACCTTGCCTAACCAACAAAATATTACGATAACTCCTAGTGTATTGGCAGATTCTGGTTTATATACACTATCTATTGTTGATACGAATGGATGTGTCTCTCCAGATACTTTTGTCCATGTGACAATCAATGGAAAATCGGCTCCTTTGGCAGAAACCAATGCCCCTATTTGTAGTGGCGAAGCGTTGCAACTATACCACTCAGGAGGTTGTGCGCAAAATATTTGGCTAGGGCCAAATGGGACGACGATTTCTGTTGCGACCGATACCTTGACCATTGCACAAGCGGATCCAAATTATCAAATGGGAGATTGGCGATTTATTTGCCAAGATACTTTGGTAGGATGTATTGATACCTCCAGTTTTGTCAATGTAACGATCAATCCTAATCCACCAAGACCAACTCCATTTAACAATGGGCCTACTTGTACTGGGAGGAATGTTCGAGTAGGAATACCTTTGGTCAATGGCGCCTCTTATTTTTGGTACAGTGATTCTCTTTTAATGAATCCAATAAATTTAGCCTCAAGATTTAATTTGCTTATACCCAATATTACGACAGATTCTACTTTTTATGTAGAGCTTCGAATTGGAAACTGTTCCTCTGTTATGCAAACCTTAGTGGAAGTCTATCCAGAGGCGGTACAACCTGATATACCCGCAGATTTTGATATTTGCGATGGAGATACGTTATCGTTGACAACACCCAATAATGGAAATAGGCATGATTGGTCCTTGCCGTTGGGCGCAGGAGTCGTTCGTACTAGAACGCTTGTTATTCCAAATGCAAGCCCTTCGAATACGGGACTGTATACCTTATCAATGAGAGACCTTAATGGTTGTAATGCACCAGATACTTCTGTATATGTTACGGTCAATCCGATTCCTAATCCACCTACTATTTCTAGTGTGGTCACTTGTAGCGGACAACCCTTGATTTTAATTGCTGCTGTGGGTTGTGATTCTGTTGAATGGACGGGACCTTTAGGGAATTCTTTTATTACAGGAGATACATTGTTTGTGCCACCAGGAGACTCAAATTATATAGACGGAGGAAACTGGACGGCATCTTGTATCGATAACAGCACCAACTGTAATTCTTTATTGGTGAACTATGTGGTTCAAATTCGCCCCAATCCTCCCAAGCCTCAGGTTAATAATAATGGCCCTATTTGTATTGGGGAATCGGTCTTGTTGAGTACGCCATTTATTTTAGGCGCCTCTTATAATTGGTATACAGGAGATTCAAGCCAATTCATAGGATCAGGGAATGTTAGAGCGGTTCCTAATATTAGAGGGGATAGCACCTTTTTGTTGTCAATAGAAATTAATGGTTGTACGAACTCAGATACCACGCAAGTACAGGTTTTGGCACAACCGACAGGACTTCTGTTGCCTGATACAATGGAGGTTTGTATCTTTGATACGCTTCAATTAACAACAGTAGCCACACAACCAACATACCTTTGGTCAGGACCGAATGGCTTTAGCTCAACACAACAAAATCCATTTTTATATCCGACAATGAGCGCCAATGCTGGACTATATACCTTAGTAGTAGGGGATTCAAATAACTGTACTTCGGAAGAGGATTCTATGCAAGTTATTGTAAATGCACTACCTATCGCTCCTACGATAACCGCTCAAAATACTTCTGTTTGTAATGGCGATACACTATTTTTAGCTTCTAATCAAAATTGTGGACAACTCTTCTGGGAAGGACCTTCAGGCGCAGCGTTTTTAGCAGGAGATAGCATTTTTATAGATCAATTGGATGCAGATTATCAGAATGGTAATTGGACGGTTCTGTGTGTCGATTCGATCACGGGTTGCGAAGAGCGTTCCAATGTTTTGACGACTAGGATTCTCACTTTGCCAGGACAACCAATTTTGACAAACGTCAATACAGTTTGTGCAGGAGATAGCGTTGATTTAAGCATCTCCTTAGTGGCAGGTGCTTCTTATCAATGGTTTTCGTTCGATAGTACGCTAATAGATACCTTTCCTACGATTACAGTAGGAGGTTTAGAGAACGACACGATTTTCTATGCGGTGCTTCTTGTTGATGGATGCCGTAATTCTGATACGACGCATGTCCATGTTAATCCAAGACCAGCAACACCTATTGTATCCGCCTTAGATACCTTCTGTTCTAGTGCTTTTATTCAATTTACAATTAGTCCGCCTAGTCCTTCATCAGGACTAACGTATACGATTTCAGGACCGAATGGGTATACGAGTGTTGGCACGAGTACCCTGCCTTTTGTCTCTCCAATAGATACGCATTCGACTGGAGACTATGTGATTTATGCAAGCGATGCAAATGGCTGTCAATCTTTTGATACAACTCTATTTATTGTAGTAGAACCGAACCCTAGTCAACCTGCAATAACAGGAACAAGCATTGTTTGTCGAGGGGATTCTATTCGCTTGGAAACAGGCACTTGTGACAGTTTGGTTTGGACGAACGGATCTTTTTCTTCCATTATTTCTACAGGAAATAACCCTGCTTTAGTCATTGGAGCAGGAATGTCAGGATATGACACAACAAACATTTGGCAAGTTCGATGTTTTGATACAAGAACAGGATGTGTGTCTCCTTTTTCGAGCGGCTTCACGGTCGCCGTCAACGATCCTCCTTCTGGTATTAACCCCAGTAATAATGGCCCTGTTTGTCTCAATGAAAGTGTTACTTTATCTGTGGCACAACAAGGAACTCCATCGACTTATATTTGGTCTACCAATTCGTTCCTAACAGATACCGTAGGAACTGGAACAACTATTACCGTAGACAGTATTACAACTACTACAACGTTCTATATAGAAGTGACAGATGCTTATGGATGCCGTACAATTGATAGTACGCTTGTGCTCTTGAGTACACCTGCACTCGCACCCGATGTCGATGCGATAGATTCGGTGCTTTGTGAAGGAGAAGATATAAATTTATCAGAATTAAATTACACTACTGGACATCAATGGACAGGACCAAATGGCTTTGTTTCGAACAGCCAATTTCCAGTCATTACCACTGCAACAACGAGCCAGAGCGGTATTTACAGCGTTTTTGTGCGGAATGGAAACGCTTGTCCTTCGGATACCAATTCTATTACGATTGTTGTCAATGCCTTGCCTACTGCGCCTGTTATTTCTGGTAGTAATACCATTTGTGATGGAGACAGTGTGTTCCTAAATACAAATACGATTTGTGATAGTGCGATTTGGGTAAGCTCACTAGACAGCATCCTTGGCGCTGGAAATCAATTCGCTTTGGGCCCTTTGGATGCAGGCTATGGAAATACGACTTGGACCTTAATTTGTCATGATACTACTTCTGGCTGTTTTGATTCTTCGAATACCCTTGCGGTTCGTATTATACCAAACCCTCCTTTGCCAATTATTAGCAATAACAACCCTGTATGTGCAGGAGATGATGCCCTTTTAATAGCTGAACCTGTATTTGGAGCCACGAGTACTTGGTATTCAGATTCGTTGTTGACCAATTCAATCGCCGTAGGAGATACTTTGATTATTAATACAATAACAAACGACTCCATTGTCTATTTTCAACAAGTCGTCAATACTTGCTTTTCGCCAATGGCAGTGGATACTATTGTTTATATTCCCACAGCCCCTGTTCCAACTATAGGAGCAGATCAAACGCTTTGTCAAGGCGATTCGATTTATTTAACCACAACAACTTTAGCCAGTGCGTATTTTTGGACAGATTCTAGCGGATTTACGTCCACGCAACAAAATCCAATTATTCCAAATGCTACGATCGCAAATATAGGAACCTATTATTTATTTTTAACCGATAATAATGGCTGTGCTGCTCCTAATGTGAGTATGAATGTGGCGGTAAACTTACCACCACCAGCCCCCCTAATCTTTAACAACGACACGACCTGTAATGGAGATACGTTGTTGTTTGGAACCAATAGACCACCCAATGTACAAATCGAATGGGTCACGCCCAATAACGATACCTTTGTAACGGATAGCCTTGTTGTGATTACCAGTGATAGTATCTATTATCAATTTGGACAATGGACGGTTATTTTTACAGATACAGTAACAGGCTGTCAACGTTCAATGGACACCATTTTTAGAATAGAAACCATTCCAACACCTGGAATTATAGCAAATTCAGGACCCGTCTGTATCGGTGATTCTGTTGTTTTAAGTAGCGCACAAATTGCAGGAGCAATCAGTTACATCTGGTTGCGAGGAGATACCACGGTCGCAAGTATTGGACAAACGGCTGTAATTCCTACCGTCGAAAGTGACACCGCCTTTAGTTTGGTCATTCGAACCGCTTTGGGCTGTAACTATTTTATGGATTCGAACCTTGTTTTTGTTCATCCACCAAGCCTTGCGCCCTCTATCAGCGTTGATACCGCTAACTGTGTGGGCGATTTGCTACAGTTCAGCACCAATCCTGCCGCAGGATATAGCTGGACAGGGCCGAATGGTGTTTTTTCTTATCAACAAAATCCAACAATTCCTTCTGTTACAAGAGCAGATTCAGGTTTATATACGCTTAATATCATAGATGCCAACGGTTGTAATACAGCAGATACCAGTATACTTGTCTCTGTAAGTGGGCCACCAACAGCTCCTATCGCCAGTACGTTAAGTTTGATTTGTCAAGGAGATACCCTATTTTTAAATTCGACGGCTGGCTCTTGCGATGCGGCTTATTGGGTGGGACCAGGAAACCGTATTCTTAACACGGCAAATGCTATTATTCCATCAGACAGTAGCGATTATGTTGCGGGAAATTGGCAGGTATTCTGTGTCGATCTAGCATCTGGTTGTGAAACGGGCTCTACTATTATTAATAATACTATTCAAACCGTGGCCACACCTACGGTCGTGAATAACGGACCTGTTTGTCCAAACGATTCTGTGTTACTAAGTGCTAATTTTGTAGCAGGAGCGAACTATCTTTGGTTTTCAGATTCCTTAAGGACAGATAGCATTGGAACGACACAAACAATTTATGTCGATAGCATTTCCGTCAATAGTACGTTCTATGTGGTTTTAATCAATAGCAATGCTTGTGTCTCTCCACTAGCACAAACGACGGTAACTGTTCAAGCACTTGCGCCTCCACCAATGATTGGCTCAAACATTCAAGTTTGTGAGGGAGAAGACATCCAATTGTTGGCAGGACAATCGTCTTTGTATGGCTACAACTGGACAGGTCCGAATGCTTATACTTCTAACCAAGAGAATCCAATGCTACCCAATGCGAGTCTATTAGATACTGGAACGTATACTTTATCATTGGTCGATGCCAACGGCTGTAATTCTGCCGATACCAGTTTGCAAGTCATGGTAGATCCTTTGCCAGCGGCTCCAGCGATCACCAATTATGTTTATTTATGTGCCAATGATACCTTATATCTAAGCTCAGATAGTGTTACGGCACACTGCGATTTGGTTCAGTGGATCGGTCCAAATGGCATTAATTATCCTGTATTTGGTGGAGATGTTGCCATTCTACCAGGAGATACCAATCATATAGGCGGTTTGTGGCAAGTACAATGTATAGATACAACGACAGGTTGTTTTAGTCTGTCCAATACTAGTTTTGTTGTGATTAACCCAAGCCCAGACACACAAGCGACGACAACCGATGGACCTATTTGTATTGGAGGAACAGTTAACCTTAGTACGGCTGTTGTGGCGACCAATACAAGTTATATTTGGTATGCCGATGCTAGCTTAACTACTATTGCTGGATTGGGAACGAATCCAGCCATTCAAAATATTACTACAGATACCGCCTTTTATTTGGTGCTGACCAATTCAGGGGCTTGTACTTCTGATCCAATACGAACACCTGTATTGACATATCCTTTAGGAAACACGCCTTTAGTTTCAGCAGACACACAATATTGTGCGGGCGATTCTATTCTATTGACAACGCCTACCATTGCAACTAGTTATTATTGGAGTGGTGGTAATGGCTTTGTGGATAGCGTTCAGAATCCTCTGTTAACAGGAAGTGCTACGGCCCTAGATTCTGGATTGTATACGCTTTCTGTGGTCGATTCAAACGGCTGTGTTTCTAAGGATACTTCTTTTAGAATTACCATTAATCGTGTTCCTTTGATACCAACGGTAGTGAGCAATAGCCCAATTTGTTTTGGCGATACCTTAGAACTCAATTCTAGTGGACAATGCGGACAGTCTCAGTGGATTGGTCCTTTGGGAAATAGTGCTGCTGTCTTAGGGGCAGCTGGTGGTGGCAATAATTTGTGGACGATTGGAACGTCAACAACAATTCCGCCAAGCGATAGCAGTTATGGAAATGCCAGTTGGTCTATGATCTGTATAGATTCTGTGACAGGTTGCCGAACGACTTCCAATACAATAACAGTTGTCGTAAATGCAGTACCTACAATTAGTTTGCTTAGAAATACAGGCCCTATTTGTACGGGAGATTCTGTTGGTTTATCGGTTCTTGCAGCCTCGGCTTCTGGTTCTCCATTAATAACCTGGTACAGCGATGCGGCTCTAACACAAAGCCTTGGGATAGGAGCGAATATAAGTGTTTATAATAATACAAATACGACCGCTTTCTTTGTCCAAATAACCGACCCACTTACAGGATGTACGACCGTAGATTCAACCCTAGTGACGGTTCATTCTGTCTCGCCAGCACCAAGTATGCCAGCGAATAGACTCCTTTGCGAAGGGGATGTATTCAGCTTGTCAACGAGTACCTTTGCGAATGGTTATAACTGGACGGGACCGAATGGATTTGTTAGTAATCGTCAAATTCCGACCCCTTTTGTAAGCACTGTTTTGGATGCAGGTACCTATTATTTATCTGTTCTAGATAGTAACTTTTGTCCTTCTTTAACTGGTACTGTCGATGTGACGATCAATCCAAAACCAAACCGTCCAATCGTGCTAAATAGCGGTCCAGGCTGCACAGGCGATTCTATTGCCTTAATGGCTTCTACCATTTTGGGGGCTACCTATGATTGGTTTAAAGTGCCGTCAGGAACAAGCATTGGGCAAGGGCAAAATTATACCTTAACGAATATTTCTTTAGCGGATACAGGAACTTATTATGTGGTGGTGACGCTTAACGGCTGTACCGCTACTTCGGATTCAATGCCTGTAACGATTCACAGTAACAGTACGGCAATTGCTACAGCAGGAGCACCGCAAGACTTATGTGGTATAGATACCACAACTATAAGGGCTGACATTCCACCAATTAATGTAACGGGTGTTTGGACGACCAATTCGGGCGCAACGATTTTGAACCCGAATGCTCCAACAACTTTCGTCGCCAATTTGCCTGTTGGAACCAACGTGTTTTATTGGACATTATCGAATGGAACTTGCTCAAACATCTCTTTTGATTCTTTGATTATAAGGGTTGCTTCGCCAAGTGTTGACTTAGCTTATGCTGGTGTTGATCAAAATTTATGTGCTGCTGTCACAACAAGTTTGCTTGGGAATAGCCCTATTTTGAGTAATGGAACTTGGACACAATCTAGCGCACAAACGGCTGCGGGAGTCGTGATTAATGCGAGTAATAATCCATCGACCAATTTAACAGGCTTGGTGCCTGGGAACAGCTATAGCTTTGTTTGGGCCTTTGACAATGGCGTTTGTGGAGTTCACTCGACCGATACTGTAGAGGTAACAGTCGCTATTGCACCTACTATTTCGGCACAGCCTGGAGCGGATATTGTGACTTGTACGCTAGATACCTTGTCCTTGAACGCTACAAACCCGTCTGTTGGAACAGGAGTTTGGACGACCAATTCTTCCGCAGTGATTATCACGCCAACACAAGCGAACACCATTATCACAAATTTACAACAAGATACGACGGTGTTTGTTTGGACCTTGTCAAATGGCAGCTGTAGCGATTATGCCTCCGATTCCATGCTTATTGTTTTAGGTGGTGCGAGTCCAATTGCCAATGCCGATGTTTTTAATGTGATAACAAGCAATACCGCAACTCTGATTGATGTCTTACCCAATGATTTCTTGACAGCCAATTGGGATATTTATATTAATACGCCTATGAATAGCGGTCAACTGCTTAATTTAAATAATGGTGAATTTGAGTTAAACTTGCAAGGAGTAACAACAAATCAGCGCTTTATTTACGAACTTTGTAATCCGATTTGTCCTGCAAACTGTGATACCGCATTGGTTGTGCTAAATATGAGTTCTTCCTTTGATTGTGTTATTCCAAATATATTTACACCGAATGAAGATGGAGTGAACGATTTGTTTGAGGTGCCTTGTTTAATAAATGAGCAAGTGGCAAAATTATTGGTCTTTAATCGTTGGGGAGATTTAGTGTACCAATCGGATAATTATCAAAACCAATGGAATGGAACACATCAAGGGAAGGTGTTGCCAGATGGAACCTATTTTTATATTATGACAATAGGAGAGGGGGAGCAAATACAAGGTTCTATAGAGCTACGAAGATAAATTTTAGAATTTAAAAATTTCACATATGAAGACTTCCTTAGGGCATTTTTTATTTGTAAAAAACAGGATAGAAACAAGAAGATTTAAAGCATAAAAATATGAGACGATTTAGTTTCCTTTTAATATTAATCTGTAGTTATTGGACACACAGTTATGCACAGCAAGATGTACAGTACACGCAATTTATGTTCAATAAAATGTACTTTAATCCTGCTTATGCAGGGAGCAAAAAAAATGTTTGCCTGTCTGCAATATACAGAAAACAATGGATCGGAATAGACCGAGCACCTCAAACCGCAACCTTGAGCGCTCATGGTGCGACTTGGAAAAACCGTTTGGGTTTGGGGCTCTCTTTGACCTATGACCAAATAGGGTTTACAGACAAAGTAGACATTGAGACCAATTATGCTTATATCATTCGATTCAAGAATGAAAATTTTCTAAGTTTGGGTTTGCGAGGTTCTTTTTCATACATGCAAATCCGATGGGACGAAGCGAATCCGACACAAGCTTTTGATAATTCTATTCCAGGAGGCGTGACAAGTAAATTATTACCGAATTTTGGTGCAGGAGTGTATTACCAAGCCCAGCATTGGTATGCGGGATTTTCTATACCACATATTTTTGAGAATAAACTAGATTTTAGTTTAAATGCAGGTGGAAACAGCAGCATAGATATTGAACCTAGACTAAAACAGCATTACTACTTAATGGGGGGCTTGTCTTTTGATATTGCAAAAAAGGTGCAAATACAACCCAATATTTTGTTTAAATACGTAGGGAATGCGCCCCTAGATTTGGACCTAAATTTAAGTTTTGTCTTTTTTGAAAAAGTCTTAGCTGGAGTGACCTACCGTTTGGGGGATTCCTTTGACGTATTAATTCAGTGGAAGGTGGCACCGCAACTACAGATTGCTTTTGCTTACGACATTACCGTTACTCAATTACAACAATACAATGCAGGAACGATCGAAGTAATGATGGAATATTGTTTCTTAAAGAAAACAGAAAAAGTAAACAATCCACGCTTCTTTTAAGTTAAGGAAGACAGCGTATTAATTTAGGTTACGCATAATTTTTAGTAAATTACTAAGCTCTAAACTAAAATTTAATAGCTTCGTTTCAATGATGAATGTTGAATTGTTCGTGTGGACTACTTTCTAGTGATATTTAGCCTTCAAGATTTTAAATTCAACCTTAAAAAGCCAAACTTTACCTCTGAATGAAAAAAATACTATACATATTCCTTTTTTTATCTTTCGCCCAGTCTGTGTCAGCTCAAAAAAGTCGAGCAGAAAAGCAATTTGATTCTAAAGGTTATGGCGTTTATTTAGAAATGCAAAATAAAGAAGACATCGAAAAACTTGACCGCTCAACCTTGATTCGGATGGCGAAGAGTAGTCGAAAAACAGGAGACAGTCGTAGTGCCGAAAAATTATATGGAATTTTAATTGAGCAGGAAGATAAGGAACCTTTATATCACTTGTATTATGCCAAAGCCTTGCAAACCAATGGGCGTTATTTAGATGCAAGGAATCATTTTAGAATTTGTGATGAACAATTACAAGAAAAAGCCAATGGCAAACCCTACGATCAACGAGGCAAATTAGGATGGGAGGCTTGTAACCAAATTGCAGAATTACGTTCGATTGGTTTGGTAGAACTGAACAATGCCTCTGAACTGAATTCTCCTGCCTTAGACTTTAGCCCAATGTACTATCAAGGAGGAATTTTGTTTGTTTCTACTCGAAATAAAACAGAACGAAAAGATCGTTGGTTGAATGATAATTACATGGATTTGTATTATTCAAAAAAAGGAACCGACGGCAATTTTGAAAAACCAGAACTGTTTGCAGATGAATTGAATACAGAGTTGCACGAGGGACCTTCGGTTTTTAGCCGAGATCAAAAGACGATTTATTTTACTCGAAATGATTTGTATAAAGGTAGACGAGGTAAAAGTAAAGACGGAACAACAAAGCTAAATTTATACATGGCTGATTTGGTCAGTGGAGAATGGACCAACGAGCGAGAGTTTCCATATAACAAGGCAGACGTAGATCAAGCACATCCTGCTTTGACCAAGGACGAAACGATCTTGGTTTTTGCTAGTAATGAGAAAGGAGGGTATGGAGGCATGGACCTTTGGGCTTCTAGCTTGGAAAAAGGAGTGTGGCAAAAACCTGTTAATTTAGGGTCGAGAATCAATACGCCTGGGGATGAAGTATTTCCCTTTATTCACGAAGATGGAACCTTGTTTTTTGCTTCAAATGGCTGGTCTAGTTTAGGAGGCTTAGACATTTTTATGGCAACACAAGTCTACAATCATCCCGATTCTTTGTGGGAATTTCCGTTTAATGTAGGTTCTCCAATCAACTCCTCTGGAGATGATTTTGGTTTAATTATTAACAAAGATAAAAAGGAAGGTTACTACGCTTCTAGCAGAGATGGAGGAAGTGGAGAAGATGATATTTATCATTTTAAAATAAAAGAAGGTTTGGATGGTGTTGCTCCTATGCCAAGCATGAATATAGATGTGTGTATTTATGACGACGATACTCAACTGCGGCTTCTTAATGCTAAGGTGATTGTGAAGCGAGATGCAGAATTGGAAGAGCGTCCTGCCGAGAGTGTTACGAATGAGTATGGTTATACGACGTGTAAACTTAGAGTGGGCGACCCTTATTTTATTGAGGTGATTCGAGAAGGCTATTTTACAATCTCGGACTACTTTATCATGCCTAAAGATGTCGATGGATTGGAGGAGTATTGTATTGGTTTAACGAGAGATGCTACAGTGGCGTTGGCAGAAGAGTCTCTGGCAGATAATTCGCCTCCAAAATTGTACAGCACGGCTGAAATTCCGCCCGCCAACTATGTGTATGATCCGACTGTTTCATTGCCTGCTACGCATGTAAGAGGAAGGGTCATTAATGAAGAGTATGGGAAGCCATTGCCTAGAACCACCATTATTTTGCTCAATCGTTGTACAGGGGAAGAGTTGATTATGGAAGTTGCGGACAATGGAGAATTTGGATTCCCCTTGGAGTGTGGTTGTGAGTATGTGGTGAAATCTAAGAAAAATAAATTTCTTGGAGAGAACCAAATTATTTCTCTGCTTACGGAAGAGGATTGTGATAAAGGCATCGAATTAGAACTCAAGATGAAACCTAATTTTGATCGACTCGGAGATCCTTTTGCCTTGAATACGAACAATAACAATAACAACAACAGTAATTCTAATA
>CACVAQ010000047.1:20819-48628 GCA_902727865.1 uncultured Aureispira sp.
TCTATGAAACCTAAGTTTTAATACATAAGTGTTTGATTGTGATTGACTAAGTGTGTAGTTTTAGCCTAGGTTTGGGTTTCTGCAAGTGGTCTAATTAAGCATTTAATAAAGATATAAATTCTAAATGTGTACAAAAAATGTGCACCAACGAATTTTTTAAGCAGAGCTATGTATCCCCCTCAATTAAAGTTTATTACATCGACAACATGATAAAAAATCTACCATTATTTCTTATAATACCCCTATACTTCTTATTTACCCCCACAGCTTATGCAGTTTTTGGCGGAAGTATATCTTATGAATGTTTGGGTGCGAATACCTATGAAATTACCTTGACGGCCTATCAAGATTGTAATAATACTCAACTATTAGCTGCGATACAAACGGTAAGATGGCGGGAAGCTTGTAGCCCTTCATCTGGAACTTTGGATTTGAATTTTGTGAGCCAAGTAGATATTACGCCCGTTTGTGTTGCAGGTACTTCTAGCTGTAATGGAGGGGGAGGTACCCTTGGTGTGGAGGAACATACTTATAGAGGCACTTTGACGTTGCCAGCAGGATGTGTAGCGGTTATTTCTTGGCGAAATTGCTGTAGAAGCATGGGATTTACCTCTATGAACAGTCCTGGTTTATCCATTGTTGCTGAAGTTAATAATGGAGCAGGTTGGTGTAATAACTCCGTTCAGTTTTTAAATCCTCCTAAAATAATAGGCGCTCAAAATGAGCCTTATTTTTATAATAATGGTGCAGTAGATGCTGACGGAGACTCTTTGGTCTACTCCTTAGTGGATTGCGAAGAGAATGTGGGCATATCGGTGTCTTATTATACAGGGTATTCGGGCACAAACCCTATACTGGCAACACCAAGTATTAGTATTGACCCAGAGACAGGACAGATGGCGTTTGGTACAACTGCTGTAAATCAACAAGTCGTTATTTGTGTCTTAGTGGAAGAATATCGAGGGAATGTAAAAGTGGGATCTGTTGTTCGAGATTTTGTGTATATCTCGGAATCAACTACGTCTAACGACCTTCCAGTGGTTTCTAGTATCAACGTAAACGGTCGTTATGATACCGTGGGGACGGTTGGAACAGCCCTTACCTTTTTTATAGAGGGCTCTGATCTGAATGTAACAGATAGTCTTACGATGGATTGGGACAACGGTATTGCAGGAGCTACGTTTACAGTACCTCCAGGCCCGTTTTCTAATAATGTACAAGGGAATTTCTCTTGGACACCAACCGCAGGTGATGTAGGGAAAAGTCATATTTTTAGAGTAAACATAAGCGATAATAGCTGTCCTATGAATGCGAGGAGTAGTTATGCCTATCGAATTTATGTCCAACCGATGCCACCACCAGGTGTTGCCGTAGAGGCAGGAGCAGATACAACAATTTGTACGGGAGGGCAGGCCTTTTTAAATGCAGCAACGACTTCGACGAACATACAGCGGTATGAATGGACGCCAGCCACAGGTTTGTCTAATCCAAACATTGCGAACCCAACAGCAAGCCCCACAGTTAGTACAAATTACACGGTGACGCTCCATTATTCTAATGGCGCTTCAGCAACGACAGATGACGTTTTAGTTCTAGTAGAAGACCCTATTGTAAATATTTTACCCAATAGAATTGAGGTTTGTGGTGGAGGAGCAGCCACGCTGATCGGGGGCGTAAATCGAACTGGATTGGCCTTTGCCTGGACGGACTTAAATACAACAGCACCTAGTTTTCCTGCTTTTTCAAATGGAACTTCAGGGCTTGTGAATGGAACAACTTCTCAATTAGATTTTACCATGTACCCAAATACGGGAACCTATAACTTTGCGCTCAAAGTACAAACAGCCAATGGCTTCTGTACTGCCGAAGATACGGTAGAAATCCGAGTCAATACGACTACTGGACCTATTCTTTGTTCTCAATTACATGTTACGTCAACAGCAGCCACTGGAGGAATAGGAACAAAATCAGATCCTATGAATTTGAATGAAGCGGTGCGGCGTTCTGCTTGTGGGAACGTTACGATCAAAATAGCAGAAGGAACCTATACCTTAAATCGGGCTTTAAATTTGGCGGACAATGTCACTTTAGAGGGCGGTTTTTTGCCTACGAGCAATTGGGAAAAAACAAGCGAACAAGGTAGAACAGTTCTCAACCGAAATACGAATAATCCAGAAGGAACGCCTAATTTAAATCAACGTTTAGTCGCTATTCAAGCCATTGGAACAGAAGGTTTTCGACTACAAGATTTGACCATCACGTCAGATGATGCGCCTAGCGGATCGGGTATCTCTACCTATGGATTATACCTAAATGGAGCGGAATCCTATCATATTACTCGTGTACAGGTAGAAGTAGGAGATGCCGCAGATGGGGTGGATGGTGCTAATGGTTGTGGAGTGACTGGGGCTGGATCTAGTAACATGGATGGAGAAAGTGGCGCAGATGGAGATACAGGGAATACAGCAGGCGTCTTTGCTAATGGAGGAAATGGCGGCGCTGGTGGTGGTAATAATGGTATCTGTGGTTTATCACCTGAGCCTCCTAGAGGATTGGGAGGATTTGTTGGGGGGGCGAATGGTACAGATGGCGCTTCTACGCTCTCTGGGAATAACCACGGTGGTGCTGGCGGTGGCGGTGGCGCAGGGAATGCTAGTGGTGCAGCTGGGCAAGGCGGTCGAGGTGGTGCAGGAGCTGGTCCTAATGGTAGTGGTGTTTTATCTACTGGTGGTGTTGCTGGGACTTCATCTGTAATGGGGGGCTCTGATGGCACAGCTGGTTTGAATGGAAATGCAGGGAGTGCTGGTGCCGATGGTCCAGATGCTCCTCAAGGAAGACATATAGGAGGCTTTTTTGAACTTCGATCAGGAGTCGATGGTCAAAATGGACAAGGGGGCGATGGCGGTGGCGGCGGCGGCGGCGCTGGGAGTCAAACGTCCCCCTCTAATCGAGGAAATGGCGGCGGTGGCGGCGGTGCTGGTGGTGCTGGTGGATTTAGAGGACTTGGTGGGAGAGGTGGCGGTGCATCTTTTGGTATTTATATTACGAATAATGGACCGAATGGGTTTATTGAGGATTGCTATATAGAAGCTGGAGACGAAGGAGATGGCGGTGACGGTGGTGTTGGTGGTGCTGGTGGCGAGGGGGGCGACGGCGGTGACGGTGCCACGTTTAATTCAACTTTTTTACTGAGTGGCACTGGCGGTAATGGTGGCGATGGTGGCGATGGTGGAGACGGTGGCGATGGCGGTGACGGTGGCGATGGCATAGAACAAAACATCTTTTGGGATGGAAGTGGTACGATTCCAACTTTACAGGATTCTACGTTTGATTTATCTAACCAAGTTGCAATTGTCGTAGATGATATTAAGTGTACAAATAGGTTGATACGATATGAAAACACAATGTTACCCAATGCACCAGGAAATACCAATTGGAATTTTGATGTGCTAGGCAATACAGCCGTACCGAACAATAGTTCTAACAACCCTGGGCGCACTAGTTATTCTATTGGAGGACGTTATACGATCCAAAATGGAACAGGAGCAGGAAGCATCTATACTGGTTTTCATAATATTGCGCTTACTGGACCTACAACACCTACTATTTCAACAACAGCAATACCAACAGGTATTCGGGATACCTTCCGAGTTTGTGCTGGAGATCTTGTTAGTTTTAGTAGCTCAAATTCTACGGATACAATTTATTGGGATGTTAGTACGGTTTTTAACACTTCAAACCCTGGTAATGTTGTGACGGTTACAGGGAGACCCCTACCAGGATTTCACCTGATTGACTTACACGTTCATTCGGCTTGTTGTGGCCCTTCTAGCCGAGATACGATTTGGCTGCACGTGGTTCCACGCCCTACAGTAACTCCGCCAACAGGGGCGCAAATTTGCATGGGCGATTCGGCTGGTATAAAATTAGATGGTCTAACGAGTTTAGATTCAGTAGTCTGGACACCCAGTACTAATGTCTTTCAAATTACGCTAGATTCTTTTGTTCTCGTACCGAGTACAACAACAAATTATACCGCAAGCATATTTAGAAAACTGATTAGTGGAGGACAAACGTACGGAGTTTGCCCGATCAACATTACGACAAATATTACGGTTACACCAGCAGTGACCGCAAGTATTGCTACTCAAACAAATGTTGCTTGTCGAGGAGAGGCAACAGGAGCCGTAACGATACGAGCCGTTGGCGCTCCAGTCGGCTTGGCTTATATTTATCAATGGGATGCGGCAGCAGGTGGACAAACGACGCCAAGTTTAAATAGTTTAGCCGCAGGGACTTATTGTGTAACGGTTACCGAAGCGAATTGGGGCTGTTCAGATATTGTTTGTGTGACAATACAAGAACCAACACTGGCTGTATCTGTTGGCACAATACTACCAACAAATATTTCTTGTACTGGAACGAATGATGGATCAATCACAGCACAAGGACAAGGAGGTACACCATATACGAACGGAACAAGCTATAACTATACTTGGTCTAATGGACAAAATGGACCTACCATAGCAAACTTAACCGCAGGGAAATACTATGTAACAGTAACCGATTCCTTAGGCTGCGAAGGCATAGATTCTGCTGTGATTAACGGACCTCCTGTTCTGAATCTAATCCTAGGACAAATTGATTGTAATGGCGATTCATCAGGGACTATTTCTGTGGTAACAAGTGGCGGCACGGGGAGTTTTACGTATCAATGGAATGCGGCGGCAAACAATCAAACTACGCCTGTTATTAATGGACTAATTGCCAATGTTGCTTATTGTATTACCGTAACGGATGGGGCTGGTTGTGAACGGGTTTCTTGTGGAACACTGACAGAACCTCAACCCTTACAAGTAAATGCATCTATTCTTAATAGTATCAGTTGTAATGGTGCAACAAATGGAAGTGTTAATGCGTTTTCTAATGGAGGAACAGGGACAGGAACTTATCTTTGGTCAACAGGAAGTACCAATAGTAGTTTAACAGGTTTAGGGGCAGGAACATATATTGTTACAGTTACAGATGCTAATGGCTGTACGGCAATAGATAGCATACTGCTGACGGAGCCTGCACCTGTTATTGCAACAGCAATAGCAACCCCTATCAGTTGTAGTAATAATAGTGATGGAATTGCTCGAGCCTTTGGTTCTGGTGGCGTCCCTGGATCTGGACTTGGCTATACCTTTTTGTGGGATACTAATGCAGGAAGCCAAACGACGGATTTTGCAGTAGGCTTATCATCAGGTAGCTACTGTGTAACGGTGACCGATGCGAGGGGCTGTAGAGACAGTGCTTGTGCGACCGTTTTACAAACAATCCCCGACTTTATTGTGGGAAGAGACACCACGATTTGTTCGGGCGATACGATACAACTTTTTTCTAGCTTAGCAACGACTTACACGTGGAACCCCTCGGCTAGTTTGAGTGATAGCAGTGTTCGAAATCCACTAGCTTTCCCAACTACCTCAACAACCTATCATGTTCTTGCAGATACCTTGTCAGGGGTTAATATTATTTATAATGGCGATTTTGAAGATGGTGACATTGGTTTTTCTAGCGCATATACACTAGGCACATCAACGAGTTCTATTGGTATATTAGTGAATGAAGGAACGTATGCTGTTAGTAACGATGCTAGTAATACACACTCACATTTTGCGGGTTGCCCAGATCATACCTCTGGAACAGGCAATTATATGGTGGTCAATGGGGCAACGGTTGTCAACCAAAATGTTTGGTGTCAAACGGTAAATGTTGCACCCAATACAAATTATCAGTTTAGTACTTGGGTTACTTCTGTTATAGGAAATAACCCTGCAAACTTACAGTTTTCTATCAATGGAAATAACCTTGGTAGTTCATTTAGAGCGACTTCGACGACTTGTGAATGGAATCAATTTTTTGAAGTTTGGAATTCAGGAACGAGTACAACGGCAACAATTTGTATCAACAATCAAAACACAAATAGCTCAGGAAATGACTTTGGATTAGACGATATTGAGTTTGTTCCAATTTGTAATTTATACGATTCAGTTGTGGTTCTGGTGAATCCTACCCCAAGGACGACACTTAGCAGCAATGCACCTAGTTGTGCAACCGATACCACTATTTTAATAGCGGGTAGTGCTTGTGATAGTTTGTATTTTAATGGTCCAATGAGTACCATAGGAACAACAGATAGTATTTTAATGGTCTATCCTTTTACACCAAATCATCAAACAGGCACGTGGACCGTTCTATGTGTGGATACAACGACAGGATGTAGTTCAGAAACAGTGCCTCTGCCAGTGACCGTATATCCTTTTATACCAGAGCCAGTCGTTCATAATACGAGCCCTATTTGTGCAGGAGATTCGGTTGTTTTGATTGCACCCAATGTTCCTGGAGCAACCACAGAATGGTTTCTAGATTCGAATCAAATCATTAGCTTAGGTATTTCTGATACCCTAATTCGATTGAATTTATTAACAACAGACACCGTTTATCTAGTACAAACAGCAAACGCTTGTGCTTCATCTATCGGTCAAGTTATTACAGTGGTAAACCCCAAGCCAGGGGTACCATCTATTGCGGTGAACAACGTAGTTTGTGAAGGAGCGGTCTTACAGTTTAGTACGACTTCGGTTGGACCTACCTATGACTGGACGCATCAGTCAAATGGGTTTTTGTCTACCCAGCAGAATCCATTTATTAACCCTGTGAGCATTTCCGATGCTGGCCGATATACTTTGGTGGTAAGCAATAGTTTTGCTTGTGCATCCGATACGGCATTTGTGCAAGTGGTGGTCAACGGAAGACCTGCACCACCTATATTTAATACCAATAGTCCATTGTGTGACGGGGATAGTCTTTTATTGACGGTTAATTCGGCTTGTGATACGATCTATTGGATTAGCCCTTTAGGGAATCAGTACACGACAACCGTTCCTAATTTGGGACTGGATGAGAATAGTGTAGACTATACCACTGGACCTTGGCAAATCATTTGTGTCAATAGCTTAGGTTGTCCATCGGAGCCAACAATTGACACGGTAAGAATTCTGCCCGCACCTATTTTCCCAAACCTACAAAGCAGAAATCCTATTTGTAGAGGAAACCATATTTGGTTGAGTGTTTTTCCTGTATTTAATGCGACTTATGCTTGGACAGCGGGAGACAGTGTTGTTCTTGGTACCAACAACCTTAATCGGTTTAATAATATAACAACAGACACTACTTTTTATTTGACAATTACAGTGAATGGCTGTTCTGAAACGGATAGTGTTGATGTGCTGGTTTATCCCGCTGCTGTCACACCAATACCTCCAAGCACCATTCGTCTTTGTGAAGGCGATAGCTTGCAAGCTTCAACGATAACGCCAGCCCAAAGTTATCGTTGGACTAATCCAGCAGGGGATCTTATCACGACAAGTACGCTAGTGGTTGCTTCGGCAAGCTTACAAGATAGTGGAACGTATACCTTGAATATTGTTAATTCAGATGGTTGCCGAACCCCTGATACTACTTTTGAAGTCATTATAGACACCTTGCCTACGACACCGACTATTTCTGGCAACAATCCTTGTGATGGCGATACGCTAATTTTAGTTGCGACGGGTAGCCCTAGTTACCATTGGGTCAGTTCGAATGGAACCACCTTTACAGGAGATACTTTAGTACTTCCGTTTGGGTCAATAGATTATACAGCGACTTGGGAAGTGGTAGGAGTAGACAGTACCACGAGTTGTGTTTCTGTACCAATAATACATACCCCTTCCAAAAGAGCTGTGCCAGGTGTACCTTTTATTTCCAATAACAGCCCCGTTTGTATAGGCGATTCTGTGCGCTTGTTGACCCCAATTATTATTGGCGCAACAAGTTACACTTGGGTCGCTTTACCTAGTTTAACTCCTGTTGGAGGCAATAATAATGATATACAGATACAAAATATTACCACCGATAGTTTATTTAGATTAGAAGTCGTCCTAAACGGTTGTGCGGATACCAACACAACAGCAGTCCTAGTCCATCGTCAATTGCCAGCACCCAATGTGCCAGATACCATTAGGGCTTGTGAAGGCGATGTCGTTTCTTTAAGCACAACAACCGTTGTCGCTTCGGGAATCAATTACAGTTGGTCAGGACCAGCCTCTTTTGCCTCCAATCTAAAAGATCCTTTGGTCTTTTCTGTGACGGCTGCGAATGATGGGCTTTATACCTTAAAATTAATTGACACTACTGGTTGTCTTTCTTTGGATACAAGTGTACGAGTCATTATCAATCCACCAACAGTAGCACCAACAATTTCTAGCCCGAATCCTAGTGTTTGTGCTGGCGATTCCTTGATGTTAATTGCGAATAGTACTTGCGACAGCATGATTTGGGTCAACCCATTAAATCAATTGGTTGCAGGAAGAGATACCTTAAGACTTGGAGCAACAGATGCGAATTATTTGGCAGGAGACTGGCGTCTAATTTGTATCGATACCACAACAGGTTGTCAAGGTGTTTCGAATAGCCTTACCCTAGCCATTAAAACACTACCTAATCCACCGATTATTACACAAAATGGACCACTATGTTTAGGAGAAGACTTGAACTTAAGTATCTCCTTGGTGAGTGGTGCAAGCTATACTTGGTACACGCTCAATCCAATGGTTTTAGCGGACTCGGTTCCTAGTATAACGCTTTCAGGAATTACGACCGATACGGTATTTTATGCCCAAGTAGTCGTAAATGGCTGTGAATCGCTTGATTCCGTCTTGGTTGAAGTGAGACCCTTGCCAAGTGTACCAATTGTTACAGCCGTTTCAGATACCATTTGTGCCAGTGATTCTTTGAGATTACAAACGAGTACCAATGCTGCGGCTTACCGTTGGACGGGACCAAATGGCTTTACGGCAACAGCGCAAAATCCAGTAATAGCAGTCACTGCGAGCGATACAGGGTTTTATGTTTTAACGATAACAGATTTCTTTGGTTGTCAATCGACCGATAGTCTTAGAATCCAGATTGATACCTTGCCAAATCGACCTAATATAAGTACCGCAAACAATGTTTGTTTTGGCGATAGTATTCACTTGGAAGGAGGTGCTTGCGATTTGTCTAGATGGTTTTCACCCCTAGGAACAAGCTTAGATATTTATGGTGTTTCTACTTTAATTATACCGATTGACAGTGCGGAATATATTTCGGGAACATGGCGTGTGATCTGTATAGATACAACAACTGCTTGTGTTTCAGATACTTCATTTCCTGCAAATATTACAATTAATACCCTGCCGACTAATCTACTTCCAACGAATGATGGACCAACATGTAACAGCGATACGGCAACTTTATCCGTACCACAACAAGGCGCTTTGACCTATGAATGGTCAACCGATCCTTTGTTTTCCAATGTATTCCAGACAGGGCATGTTGTTGGAACGGGCCTCCTAAATACAGACAGCACTTTTTATGTTCGAGGAACGACACTAGCAGGTTGTACGGTAATTGATTCAACGAGGGTGTTGGTTAGACCTTCTTTAGCGACGCCTAATATTGTTGCTGTAGATACGTTGTATTGTGAAGGCGGTCGTATTTTATTGGGAACCAATGCTGGTGCTTACCTTTATTATTGGACGGGCCCCAATGGCTTTGTTTCCTACGACCAGTTTCCTGTGATTACAACGGCTACCACCGCAGATAGTGGTTTGTACACCTTGTATATAGAAGATAGCAACGGTTGTGTTTCGCCAGATACGAGTATTCACATCCGTGTAAATGCAAGCCCTTATTCAGGACTAACGATTTTAAATCCAGCGAACACTTGTGATGGAGGTCCTGTAACCTTACAAACTAATGGCACTTTGTGTGATAGTTCGATTTGGATTGGTCCTGTACAAAGACAAGTAGGTATTCAAAATCAAATCATCGTTTATCCTGGAGATAGCAATTATGTAAATGGATCGTGGACGTTATTGTGTTACGATACCTTGACGGGTTGTATGGCTACTTCAAATACTGTTTTTGTCAACATTGACCCCGTACCACCGATGCCAATAGCGACCAACAGTGGACCAATTTGCTTGGGCGATTCCATTGTGTTGTCAGCCGTTGTTTCTTTAGGAACAACAACCGTTTGGTACAGCGATTCTTTGTTCATAAATGTGGTGGATACTGGGCGTGTTATTTCAGTAGGCGGAATTGTTGCCGATCAGACATTTTATGTAGAACAAGTAGGGCCGAATGGTTGTCGGTCTCCAATTGGGAGCACCACCGTTAGGTTACATCCTATAACGACCGCCGTAGCGTATCAAGATACGGTTGAGGTTTGTGTCGGAGAAGACCTACTTTTAGGCGTCTTGACGAATGGCATTAGCTATAGTTGGACAGGACCCAATGCCTATACTTCCTCGCTTCCAAATCCAGTTATTAACAATGCTAATATAAGCGATGCTGGAGATTATGTGATTTCTATTATAGATACTAATAGCTGTATCTCTTTAACGGATACGATTACGGTTCTGGTGAATCAAAATCCAATCCCACCTGTGATTCGTTATAACAGTCCTATTTGTTATGGCAATGATTTAGTTATTGATGCCAATGCTTCTTGTACTAGTTATCAATGGACAGGACCGTCAGGAACTTCTTTTACCAGCACAGCAAATCCATTAGTAATACCTTCAACGCATCCAGACTATCAAGATGGAACCTGGGAGTTGTTGTGTATGAATACCGTCACAGGCTGTCAAGCCTTGTCGAATAGTTTGTTGGTCGACATTACAGAACGACCATTATCAGGAATTATAACCAATACGGGACCTGTTTGTATAGGCGATAGTGTTCACCTATCGACTACAACAGTTGCAGGAGTAACTTACAATTGGTTCTTAGCGAATCGTATCAGTCCTATTGGTTCGGGGCCGTCCATCGGAGTGCCTAATCTAACGAGCAATACGACCTTTTATGTAGAAGGAACGACCTCTAATGGCTGTGTCTTCTTATTAGATTCGACGAGCGTTCCTGTTTTTGCTCCAGCAACAGTGCCCTCTATTCATAGCAATGCTCCAATTTGTGACGGAGATACCTTACTTCTAAGTTCTACGACCTTAGCACCGATTTACAATTGGAGTGGGCCAAATGGCTTGACGTATAATGCCCAAAATCCGATTATATTTGGCGCTAGTAATCGCATAGATTCTGGTTTATACACCTTGTCTATTATAGATGTCAATGGTTGTCTTTCTTTGGATACGACTTTAAATGTTATTATAAATAAAGTACCCGATACCCTTCTGATAACAGGAGCAAATAGCATCTGTGATGGAGATCGTTTATTGTTGAGTGCAACAGGAACTTGTGACTCGATTTATTGGTTGAGTCCATCAGGAAATATTCTTTCGGGAATGCATTTAAGCATCGATTCGGACAGTGCGGCTTACGAAGCAGGAATCTGGCAAGCCTTCTGTTTAGATACTTTAACGGGCTGTGAAACCGCTTCGATTCCGATTAATTTGACGATTCAGCCTAAGTTTATGCCTGTAGTGACCAATAATGGTCCTGTCTGTATTGGCGAAGGGGCGACTTTAAGTGCAAATGTTGTTTTGGGGGCTTATACTTGGTTTAGAGATTCTTTACTGACAGATACCATTGTAGGGGCCAATTCTTCTACGGTATTTGTGACAAACATACAAGCAGACAGCACGTATTATGTGGTGGTGACTCCTACGGGAGGATGTAGTTCTGATCCTATTTCAACAACCGTTGTTGTGCACGCTGCTCCAACAAGGCCTACTCTATCGACTACCGTACAAATCTGTACAGGCGATGATCTTGTATTGAGCACAAGCACCGTTGCAACCACTTATAACTGGACTGGACCCAATGGGTTTGGATCTAGTCAAGTCAATCCTATTCTTTCAAACGCAGATACAAGCGATACTGGAACATATTATTTGCGTGTAGGAGATGTGCATGGTTGTTTTTCTGATAGCGCACAAATAGTGGTTACTGTGGAGGCCTTACCGACACCACCTAGTCTTCCAATAGTTAATAATGTATGTGCTGGCGACACCTTGTTTTTAGCCGCAGATAGTACGAGCAGTAATCACTGTAGTTCGGTGGTTTGGATTGGACCGAATGGCCCTAATTATGCTATATCTGGTGCGAGTATATTTATCTTGCCAAACGACACGAATTATGTAAGTGGTTTGTGGACATTAAGATGTATTGACACCCTTACAGGCTGTTTTAGTACCTCGAATGCAAGTTTGATTTTAATTACACCTTTGCCAGATACACAAACCACCTTTAGCAACAGTCCGATTTGCTTTGGTGGAGATGCGTTGTTGAGTACCAATATAGGGAGTCCTTCAAATACCTACACTTGGTATTCTGACGCTGGATTAGATACCATTGTTGGAACGGGACCAAACGCAACAATTGCTGGACTAACAACCAATACTACCTTTTATTTAGTGATAAGTAATAATTTTGGTTGTACTTCTAGTCCTGTTGCAACGCCCGTAATCGTTTTGCCGTCAAGCAATCCACCAGTAGTGGTAGCAAATATAGAAGTTTGTGAAGGCGATCCAATTGTCCTTACCACAAGTACATCAGCGAGTGCTTATTTCTGGACAGGACCGAATGGTTTTGTCGATAGTGTACAAAATCCTATTGTCACCAATAGCGCAAGTTTGGGCGATGCAGGTTTATATACTTTAGTCGTCTTAGATAGTACAGGTTGTTTGTCGGCTGCGGCTTCGGTTGCTGTTTTGGTGAATGGAGCAGCTCCATCGCCAACCATAAGTTACAATGGACCAATTTGTGAAAACGATACCTTGACACTATTTTCTTCTAGTTTTTGTGGACAATCGCAATGGATTGGACCGAATGGAAATAGTGTCGCAACACTAGGAAGCCCTGGCGGAAATAATGTACTTTGGACCATTGGTTCGAGTACTTCTATTCCACTTGGAAACCCTAATTATAGGGCAGGCGATTGGTATATGATTTGTATCGATACGCTAACTGGATGTAAAAGTATTTCAGATACTATTGTTGTTGTCATAGACCCAGAACCTACCATTATTAGCATCCTAAATAGCGGCCCTGTTTGTATGAACGACACCGCAAATCTTAGTGTTTCGGTAAGTCCTTCGACAAGTACGATCACTTGGCATACCAATGCAAATTTAAGCACTGCGAGTCAAGTTGGAACGGGTGCCTCAATCAATGTTGCCGTGGCGACCAATACCACTTTTTATGTTCGGGTGCTGTCTTCTTCTGGCTGTGAGAATATGGATTCTACTAGAGTAATCGTTCTTCCAGTACCTTTGGCTCCAACAGTAACGAATCTAACACTTTGCGAAGGCGAGACTATTTTATTAACAACACCTACCGTAGCGAGTGCTTATAATTGGTCTGGACCGAATGGATATAGCAGTACCTTACAAAATCCAGCGGGTATTCCTGCTAATGCAAACACCGCAGGAGCATATACTTTGAGTATTGTTGATACGAATACTTGTAGCTCGCCCAGTAGCTTGCTGCAAGTTGTCGTTAATCCATTGCCTGCGGCTCCGAATGTAAGCAATACAGGACCTGTTTGTTTTGGCGATTCAGTCAACTTGATTGCCAATCCAATACTAGCGAATGCGACGTACGAATGGTTTCATTTGAATACAGGGAATCCTGTTGGGCTAGGAACGCCTTTCAATTTAGGCGCTATTTCTTATGCCGATACAGGAATTTATTATGTGATAACAACCATTAATGGCTGTTCTATTACGTCATTAGACAGTACAAGCATTGCTGTTTTTGGAGGAAGTATTCCAACAGCTTTTGCTGGTGTCGATCAAAATTTATGTGGCTCGGATAGTACGAGTTTAAACGCCAATCCTGTTCTTGCTCCAAATACTGGAACTTGGACCACTAATAATGGGGCAATCATCATAAACCCCAACAACCCCAATAGCGCTTTGGTAAACCTTGCCATCGGGGCGAATACGTTCTATTGGACGGTGACTAGTAATAGTTGTCCTAATTCGATGTTGGATTCGGTTGTCATTACAGTTGTTCCGCTTGGATCTGATACGGCTTTTGCTGGTTTGGATCAAAGTTGGTGTGGTGTAAGTACGGCAACCTTGGCTGCGAACACACCTAGTATTAGTACAGGGATGTGGTCTCAAAGCAATGCACAAACGAGTGCAGGGGTCGTAATCACGAACCCCAATGATCCGAATACAGGCATCCGTAATTTGCAAACAGGAAACAACTATACGTTTATTTGGTCTTTGAGCAATGGCATTTGTGGGCTTTCTGATTCGGATACCATGCAGATTAATCTGAGTAGTATACCGAATGACAATGCTTTTGCGGGGGTAGACATTATTGCTTGTGGTATGGATACAATAAATTTGCAGGCCTTTAGTTCAAGTTTAGGCAATGGTTTGTGGACAAGTAATTCAACTGCCTTGATTTTGAACGATAGCTTCCCTAGTACCGCAGTGACGAATTTACAACAAGACACCACCATTTTTGTGTGGACTTTGTCTAGTGGTAATTGTGCGATGTATTCTAGCGATACGGTTTTGGTCATACAAGGTGGACTTGCTCCAGTTGCCAATCCAGACAGCTTTACGGCATTTACAGGGGCTACGACAACCTTTAATGTATTGCCAAATGACGGCTTGACTGCGGGCTGGGATATTTATATTAATACCCCAACGATTAATGGGCAGTTGTTGAATTTGAACAACGGTTTGTTTGATTTAATCTTGCAGTCTGACGACACCGATCCTCAAACATTTATTTATGAATTGTGTAATCCAGACTGTCCCAATAGTTGTGATACGGCTTTGGTCAACATCTTTGTATCAACGATAGGGGATTGTGATGCGCCTAATATCTTTACCCCAAATGGCGATGGGGTCAATGATGTGTTTGAAGTGCCTTGCTTGAATGATATTGAAGGCGCTCAATTATTGGTATTTAATCGCTGGGGAGATTTGGTTTACGAAACCGATCAATATGAGAACCAATGGGATGGAACGCATGAAGGAAAACCGTTGCCTGATGGTACCTACTTTTACATTCTTAAGGTAGGAGAACAAGAGGCCGTGCAGGGCTCGGTGGAAATTCGACGATAAAGAATTTAGGGCGCTGCGCTGGTTCAAGTATGCTGTCGGACACTTTTAAAGTGTCTGACAGTATACTTGAACCTCGCTACGCAAAGGAGCGTCAGGAGTTGAGAGCAGCCGACCTTCAACATAGCTGTTTCCTGCATAGATCTGTAACCATTCCGTTCAATAGTCATTATGATAGAAAATAAGCTTAAATATGATACGATTGATCGCAGTAATTTGCCTACTTTGTAGTAGTACTATCTATGCACAAGATAGCCTTTTGATAGACGATAATTTTGATGATAATAGTTTGGAATGGTACGTAGTCGAAGATAATAATCTGAAAATTAAAATACAAGAAGGACATTATTACATTAAGAACAAAAGTAACAAGAGTCAACGAATTCACCGAGTTTTGGAAAACTTGAATGCCAATAAAGAAGATTTTACGGTAGAAATTCGCTTGCGTCAGATTGCTGGTGGAATGGGGATTGGCTATGGTCTTTATGTTGGATTGACGCCCAATAACCAAGCCTACAAAAAGTTTTTAATCAATGGGAGCGGACAATTTAAAGTCGATAATTTTTATAAGAACAAAAGCCATCTGTTAGCAGATTATAAAGAGGAAACAGCCTTAAATAAAACCTTTGAATACAATGTGCTAAAAGTAGAAAAAAACGCTCAAGTCGTTACTTATTCTATCAATGGAAAGGTCTTAGGGAATAGCATTAATGGAACTGTTTTTGGGAGTCGAGTCGCCTTGTTTTTGGGCGGAAAAATGTCGGTGGAAGTTGATTACATCAAAATAAGTAAACGCCCTTTGAGCATCAACGTAGTCGAGAACGCAGACGAAATAGGTCTGCGAATTAAATTAGATAGCAGCATTAATTCTAAACACGATGAGTTGGCTCCAATCCTGTCTGCGGATGGGCAGAAAATGTACGTTTGTCGGTACAACCACCCTGAAAATATTGCCAAAGGCAGTGATATTTGGGTGGCAGAACGCTTGCCAAACAACCAATGGTCGGCACTAAAAAACATCGGAAGACCTTTGAATAATGAAGGGGCAAATTTTGTAGTTTCTGTCTCACCAGACAACAACAGTTTGATGGTTGCCAACCATTACAAGGCAGATGGTTCACCAAGTGGAAATGGTTTGTCGATTACCTACAAAACAACCAAAGGTTGGTCGGTTCCTAAAGCGATGAAAATTAGAAATTATTACAACAAAGATCGTTATGTCGGCTACTTTTTATGTTCAGACAATAAAACCTTGATTCTTTCCGTCCGACGAGACGATTCGGAGGGACAAAAAGACCTTTACGTTAGTTTTTTGAAGGAGGATGAAACTTGGTCGGTGCCCTTGAATATGGGCAAGACCGTCAATACCTTTGAGAATGAAGCGAACCCTTTTGTCGCAGCCGATGGGAAAACCTTATATTTTGCTTCTAAGGGACATTGGGGCTATGGAGCGCATGATATTTTTGTGTGCAAACGCTTGGACGATACTTGGACCAATTGGAGTCCCCCTAAGAATTTAGGACCGAAAATTAATACCGCTAAAGAAGACTTAAGTTTTTATTTGACCGCCAAAGGCGACCTCGCTTATTTGAGCTCAGGAGGAGATATTTGGAGTATCGAAAATCCAGAAAAGCCAGAACCAATTGTCTTAATCCGAGGAAGGGTTTTTAATGCAAAAACCAAACAACCAATGGCTGTTCCCATTCACTATCAAAACCTAAGCAAGCTTGGGGCAAATGGAACCGCAACAGATTTGGGGGTGGCAAGTTCTGACCCAATCACTGGGGCGTACCAAATTGTATTACCAGCAGGGGCGCAATATGGTTATCAAGCAGAAAAAGAGGGGTTTTATCCGATTAGTAATTTTATAAATTTGGTGGATTTGAATGATTATGAAGAACAAACCGTTGATTTATATTTAACACCGATTGAAAGAGGAAAAGAAGTTCGCTTGAACAACCTCTTTTTTGAATTTGACAAAGCGGTCTTAAAAACAACTTCTTATGCCGAGTTGAATCGCCTAGCAAAGGTCTTAAAAAATACAAAATCTTCTAGTATTGAAATCGGAGGGCATACCGATGACAAAGGAACGAGTACCTACAACTTAGAACTTTCGAAGGAAAGAGCTGCCGCAGTCGTCACCTATTTGATAGGGAAGGGAGTAGATGCCGCAAGGTTAAAGGCAATTGGGTATGGAGAGTCGAAGCCCTTGGTTAAAAATTCCTCTGAAGAAAACCGAGCCATTAATAGACGGGTAGAATTTAAAATTTGGTAAGTCTTTTCTATTCTACAGTTGAAAACCGAGCCTGTCTTTGCGAGGTACTTTCAACCTGTCTCGCAGCATAGGTTCGAAGCCGTAAGGACAAAGGTGACTTTGCTAGGACTAGGAGGGCAATTTTTATTTTGGGTTGAGTTCGAGAACGGAGCGGTCAATACCCACGACCACGAACAATAAGTAAAGCGCTCCTAACCAAAGGGAATAAGTAGCAGCGCAGCTAAGTACTGTCATAAAGAACGATCTTAAATAGATATGATATATTTGCCTTGGACTAATATTATTAAATCTTAATAAGATTTTAACTTAAATAAAAGACTTCCCATTTTAATACTAATTAGAATAAATTTGCTAATTTTATTGAGTAAATAACTGACTTAAAGTAAAATAGAACTTAAATAGATTAATTCATCAACAAAGAGGTAATCTTTTTTAATACCAAAAAAATCTTTATGAATTGGCAATAATTTCCATCTCATTTGATGTAAAAATTGAATGAGGAGTTTAAAGTGATTGTTCCTTAATTAGTTACTTAAATAAACAAGCAATCATTTATAAAAAAATGTACTCCAAAAAATGTAAAATATACCTTGAGCATTATTGGGTTATTTAAAATTAGTACAAAATAACAATAATTTTTTGTGGTCTATTCAACCCCACTTTGGTAGAAACAAAAAATGAATTCTATTTAGTTTCAGGCTAAAGAATACGTTGAAAAATGCTATTCATTAGTTTGATGTATTGATATGAAAATTAATAAAGTGCAGTTATTTTTATTTAACTATGGGGATGTTAATAGAGATAGGAATTGGTAGGGAAGGTGCGTCTGTTTTTTGTATGCTAACTTTTTTTTAAAGTTAAACGTCTAAAGTTGTTTTATTATTACATAATAATTTAATTGACAGATAATTTTAATGAATCCCCCCAAGGATATGAAAAAAAAACTACACTTCGTCTCAAATGGCAGTGTTTTGCTATGCTTGTTGTTTCTTCTTTCTATACAATCAATAAAAGCACAACAAACTAATTTCCAACAAGTAACAACTGAATGCTATGCCGGGCCAACCGTAAGCATGGACAATACGACGGGAACACTTGTTGGTAATATCAGATTTACACCCGCAGACATTCCACTAAGGCACAAAATAGTCGATGTCATTATAGAAATTGTCTGGTCCAAAACAGACGATGGCTCTTGTACTCCGATTACAGGAGTTGCGGCCGATTTAAGTCACGTTGGATTTGCGATCCAAGCACCATTTGGATCTACTCGTTATCTGGCAGCATCCGCCTTGACAGGGCCTTTTGCTGGTACTTCATCCAGTTTTACAGGCTTGCAGAATGTTGTTCGAGATACCATTGTCTTTCGAGATGGTGGAAATTCCTTGTTACCAGCAGGCTTGCCCGTATTAGGGAGAGATACTGTGCGTCCCAATCAAGATCAGTTGAGTGTTTATTATGGAGAGAGTCCACATGGTTCTTGGAGTATAGGAGGGATCGACGACGCGCCTTCTTTAGGCCCGAAACTGTGTATTCATTCCTACTGTATTACAATGGTTACTTGTGATGCAACAGAGCTAGAGGCTAGTTGTAAATCCAATCCTACGATTCAAATCGGAGCAACAGGAGTCCATTCGTTTGAGTTTTCAGATTTGGATAGCATTAGTGATATCTCTTGTCTAACCCAAAATATTAGTTTTTCTCCAGCAACTGTTGACTGTTCGGATGTAGGGACTTCCGTTCCTGTAACCATGACCATTCGAGATAATTTAGATAGCATAAGTACTTGTGTGAGTTCGGTTTCAGTGGTGGACAATACGCCTCCTGTTATCGCTCAGTGTTTTCCGAGTATATCAGGGACGCTTTATTTGGATGGGACAGGGCGAGATACGTTCTGGGCGAGTTCTATTGTTGCAACCGATAATTGTGCCCCTTTAATAAAAGAAGTCCGCTCTCCAGCAGGTGGGCCTTGGCAGTCTTTTTTGCCGATTCGTTGTGTCAGGGGCTTTCAACTTTTTTCTGTTCAGGTAACCGATCCTAGCGGCAATGTTGCCAATTGTAATGTAATCGTTAACGTCCGTGATACCGTCCCCCCAACGGCGGTTTGTGGTCAACATACCGCTTACCTAACCAACAATCCAAATGGAGCCGTGACCGTTTCTGCGGTGAATGTAGATGGCGGAAGTTTTGATGTCTGTCCGCCCGTTACTGGGCGTTGGATTGGTAATCAATATTCCCCGCCTCCAGTGTATACCTGTGCGGACTTAGGAATAGACACCGTTCGTCTAATTGTTTCAGATGCTTCCGGGAACTTAGATACTTGTAACAATGCAACGATTCTAGTTTTAGATGAAATTAAACCGATTGCCAATTGTAAAAACGATACGGTTTATTTGACGGCAGGTGGAGTCGCTACCGTTTTTGCAAGGGATATTAATAATAATTCAACAGATATTTGTGGCATTGATAGCATCAATATAAATGGGGTTTCGAGCGTCAATTTTAATTGCTCGCATGTTAATAATAACCAACAAGTCATCTTAAATGTTTTTGATGCGAGTGGAAACACCGACTCTTGTATTGGTTGGGTGACGGTTTTAGATACGTTCCCGCCAATAACAAACTGTAGAAATCTATCTATTTATTTAGATGCCGCAGGAATAGGAGTGGTTGCCGCAGATAGCTTGAATAATGCTAGTCTAGATTTGTGTACAGGAACCAACTTAAGTTTTGAAATAGCAGGAAATGCCACGACAAATCTAGATTGTTCTAACATAGCTAGCAACCCTAACAGTATCGTTCTTACGGCAATAGACAGTTTTGGAAACAGCAGTACTTGTACCGCTAATGTGACGGTTTCGGATACAATTGCCCCAACTGCCCACTGTGTCAATCCCGCTATTTATGTAAATAATGCAGGGATTGCTACCTTGTACGCTGCTGATTTGAGTGCGAGTAGTTCGGACAATTGTGGCATTACAGATAGTTTTGTGAATGTGTTAGGGAATGCCTTTACTACCTTTAATTGTAGTGCGATCTTTTCTACTGAATCGGCAACCTTGATCGTAGAAGATGGACAAGGGAATACATCTACTTGTCGGGCAAGGGTAACGGTCCTAGATTCGATTCGTCCAGTAGCCTTGTGTGAAGCGGCTATTGTTGCACAATTAGATGCAGCAGGATTCGTGACGGTATTGCCTGCCACGATTGATTCTAATAGTACAGACAACTGTGGTTTGGTAGAATACATGATTAATGGGGCTAGTTCAAGCGTTTATACTTGTGCCGATTTAGGAACACAAATAGCGACCTTAACCGTTCGAGACTCTTCGAACAACACGGCTTCTTGTGTGACACAAGTTACCATCCAAGATAATATTGCTCCAGCGGTGTCTTGTCAAACAAGGACGGTTTATATTAATGCTTCGGGAATTGTAACGATTCATCCAGATAGTGTCCTTGTTTATCCTACGACCAGCGATAATTGTGGGACTTTAACTAGAACGTTCTCAACAGGAAATACGATCACCTATACTTGTGATAGTATCGGTGCAAGAACGGTACAGGTTTTGGTAACCGATAATTTTGGAAATAGCTCTAGTTGTATTACAACGGTAACGGTTATTGATACAATTGCTCCGATAGCAAGTTGTCGCCCAGTACCTTTTACCCTCCAATTAGATTCTTTTGGTGTGGGCTGTGTAACGCCTTTCGATATTAATAATGGTAGTTCTGACTTATGTAGTTTGGATACCATGCTGATTAATGGAGTCGATTCCTTCTGTTTTAATTGTAATAATATAGGAGGAAATACCATGACCTTATCTGTTTTGGACAGTTCAGGAAACCAAAGTACTTGTTTGGCTAGTGTGATTGTAGCCGATGTGCTGAATCCAACGGCCTTGTGCCACGATACCACAGTGTATCTTGGAGCAACAGGTATAACGACCGTGTTGCCAGCAGATATTGATGCAGGAAGTGGCGACAATTGTTCGTTTACGACGAGCATTAACAACCAAACGTCTATTAGTTATAATTGCAATCAAGTGGGGGTTAATTCAGTCCAATTAATTGTAATTGATAATTCAGGAAATCAATCTCAATGTTTATCGAACATAACCGTACTCGACAGTATCACGCCAGTTGCCAGTTGTATTGCACCAGGTAATTTGAATGTCTATTTAGATGCCAGTTGTTTTGCTTCTTTACCAGCAACGGTCTTTAATAATGGAAGTACCGACAATTGTAATTTAACCAATATTGCTTATTCGGTAGGAGGTTTGTTAAACGCAACCTTTACGGCTGCTAATTTGGGGGCCAACCCGAACCCAATCACGCTAAGAGTCAGCGATCCTAGTGGAAATAGTACCACCTGTACCACAAGTGTCAATGTACTGGATACCATTCGCCCAGCAATTACTTGTAATACAAATAACTTACAATTAGATGCTTCAGGAAATGTAAACCTTTTACCAACAATGGTCTTGGGAACAGCAATAGATAATTGTAATAATGCCTTAACCTACACGCTTAACGGAGGGCAAGCTTCCTTGAGTTTTAGTTGTTTGGACACGGGGTCGAATCCAATTACCTTAACGGCAACCGATTCTAGTGGCAACTCGAACTTCTGTACCACAAGCGTTATCGTCGAAGATAATACCGCTCCGAATGCCAACTGTCGTCCCACTCAAACCTTGAACTTAAATCTAGGTGGAACTTTTGGCGTTCTAAACGCAAGTATGATTAATTTAGGAAGTACAGACAATTGCAGCATCAGCTCTTATGCTTTATCACAAGACACCTTCAATTGTACTGATATTAGTAACAACGCACATACAGTGACCTTAAGGGTTACCGATGCTAGTGGAAATGTAGATTCTTGTACGACTCAAATCACCGTGCACGACAATACCAGCCCAACCGCTTCGTGCCAAACGGCAACGGTTTATTTAGGAACGGGAACAGGAAACGTTACGGTAACGCCCGCAACCGTCTTAGTGCCTCCAACAGGAGACAATTGTACGACTTTGAGTACTGCCTTTGCAGGACAAGGAAATAGCATCACCTATACTTGTGATAGTATTGGAATGCATTCTGTTATGGTTGTTGTTACTGATATTTCGGGCAATACAGCCAATTGTGTCACGTCAATAACCGTCTTAGACACGGTTTCACCAATAGCAAGTTGTAATACCGTTCCTTATACGGTTCAATTAGATACCCTAGGAAATGGTTTTCTAACGCCTCAAAATATTGACAATGGAAGTTCTGATATCTGTGGAATTAGCAGCAGACTAATTAACGGAGTGGATTCTATTTTCTATTCTTGTGCTAATATAGGGACTGCGGCGATCACTTTAGTGGTTTTGGATCCTTCTGGAAATCCAGGCTCTTGTGTTGCAAATATTATCGTGAACGACCCGATCAATCCTACCGCTTTATGTCAGGATACTACTTTATACTTGGGACCTACAGGCATCACAACAGTTACGCCAGCATTAATTGATGCAGGTAGTTCTGATAATTGCTCGTTTACGTCAACCGTCAATGGTTTTCCTTCGGTCAACTTCAACTGTAACCAAGTTGGAACAAGTACCGTGCAATTAATTATTACAGATGACCAAGGGAACACCACACAATGTGCTGCGAACGTGACGCTTTTAGATACCATAGCGCCTACGGCAAGTTGTATCGGAACTGGAAACTTAACGGTCTATTTAGACAATACTTGTTTTGCTTCTATTCCTGCTACTTCTATTAATAATGGGAGTACCGATAACTGTAGTAGCACGTTAAGTTATACAGTTGGAGGATTGCCAAATGCTACGTTTAATGTGAGTAACTTGGCGAACAATCCAAATCAAATCACCTTAGTCGTTCGAGATGCAACAGGAAATGCCTCTACTTGTACTACCACTGTGATGGTCAGCGATACAACGACTCCAATTGTCGTTTGTCAAGCAGATACCATACAATTAACAGGGTCGAATGTAGTCGTGGTTCCTTCCAATGTGAATGTAGGTTCGATTGATAATTGTGGTGTACCGAATTTAACAATCAACGGACAGACTTCGTTGACCTTTGATTGTTCCAATTTAGGAACCAATGCCGTGACGTTAATCGGAACCGACCTTAGTGGTAATGTAGATTCTTGTGCAACGACTATTTATTTGGAAGATATAGCCGCACCGGCCGCCATCTGTAATTTGAATACAAGCGTTATCATTGATCCAAGCAGCGGTTTAGCGATTCTTCAGCCCTTAGACGTAGACGATGGAAGTGTTGACAATTGTACAATCATTAGTTACAGCTTATCAAAAGATACCTTTGATTGCAACGACTTGTTTGCCAATCCACATGCCGTACAGCTCTATGTAGTCGATCAGAGTGGAAATACAGATACGTGTACGACGCAGGTAACTGTTCAAGATACGGTTGCCCCGACGGCTATTTGCCAAAATGATACCCTTTACTTTTCAGGAACTTCGATCGTGATTAATGCTTCTAGTTTGGATGCAGGAAGTTTTGATAACTGTGCGTTGCAAAGCATTGTTTTGAGTCAAGATACCTTTGATTGCCCAGATATAGGAGTGAATGCGATTACGCTCACCGTGACCGATATTGATGGCAACAGCTCGACGTGTACGGCCAATGTGACGGTCTTAGATACAACCGCCATGGCGGAGGCTGGTGCCGCACAATTATTATGTTCGGTTGACTCCACGACTTTAGCCGCAACAGCGCCACCAAGTCCATTGGTTGGAACTTGGACGAGTACTTCCAGTGCCACGATTTCGAATCCAAATGCAGCGAACAGCTTAATTACAAATGTGCCTGTTGGTTTGAATGTCTTCTATTGGACCTTATCGAATGCGACTTGTACGACACTATCAACCGATTCTGTGTTGATTGAAGTAGTACCTACTATTACGGATACTGCGAATGCAGGAGCCGATCAATATTTATGTCAAGATACGGCGACTACCTTAGACGGAAGTGCCATTTATGTTGCGACAGGAGAATGGGTGCAAAGCATCGCTCAGTTTAATGCTGGTGTTGTGATTACAGACCCATCGGATACCTTAGCGACGATATCGGGCTTAACACCTGGAAATGCTTATACCTTTGTATGGCAATTGACCAATGGCTTATGTGGCGTTTATACAAGTGATACGGTTATTATTACAGTAGATGAAATACCAAGTGATGAAGCAGATGCTGGACCAGATGTGACTTGTAGTCCAGACACGATTAATTTAGCCGCAACCTTGCCTTTGATAGGAGGGGGGCAGTGGACGAGTCCTTCCACTATGTTGCTAGGCGACTCTAGTGCTGCGAACACAATGGCGAGCAATTTTACACAAGATACAACGATGATGATTTGGTCTTTGTCCAACGGGCTTTGTATCGATTACGATTCCGATACGATGTATGTGATCTTGGACGATGTTTGGCCAGTAAGTAATATGGATCATTTCGATTTAATTCCCGACGGAACTATTTCGACCATTGATGTCATCTTAAACGATGCCTTGCCACCAGATTGGGATATTTTCATTCAGACGGCGATAACAGACGGTCAAATGACCAATCTTAACAACGGACAATTTGAAATAGACATCAATAATGTATTCTTGAATCAATCGTTTGTCTACGAAATTTGTAATCGGGCTTGTCCAAATGTTTGTGATACGGCCTTAGTAACGATTGCGATTCAACCTCCAGGAGACTGTTATACGCCAACGGCCTTTACTCCAAATTACGATGGACAAAACGATTTCTTTGTGATTCCTTGTTTGGAAAACACCGAAGAAAAAGCAAGTTTAACGGTCTTTAATCGTTGGGGGAATTTAGTATATGAAACTGATAATTACATTAGTGATTGGGACGGGACACATCAAAACCAACCTTTGCCTGATGGCGTTTATTTCTATATTTTACACATAGAAGGTAAAGCACCACAAAATGGTTCTATAGAAATTAAACGATAAACAAAACGATTATGAAAAAGTATATCTTCTTATTTTGCGCTGTCTGTTTGTGCTCTTTTAATAGCCAAGGACAACAAGACATTCAGTACACGCAGTTTATGTTTAATAAACTCAATTTTAATCCTGCTTATGCAGGATCAAAATCTTCTTTTTATCTTTCGGCCATCTATCGGAAGCAATGGATCGGGATGAGTCGAGCCCCACAAACCATTACCTTAAATGGGCATGGAGCGGTCTTAAAAAACCGTTTAGGTTTGGGGCTGTCGCTTACGTATGACGAAATTGGATTTTCGAACCGAGTAAGTATCGAAACTAATTACGCTTACATCATTCGATTTAAGAACAAATCTTTTTTTAGTTTGGGACTTCGAGGCTCTATGTACTACAGCCAAATACGTTGGGATCAAGCCGATTTGATTGATAATTTTGACACAGCGATTCCACAATCCATGACGAGTACGATTTTGCCCAACTTTGGAGCAGGCGCTTATTATGAGGCTAAAAACTGGTATGTAGGAATTTCTGTACCGCACATTTTTGTCAATGAAGGCGATTTTGATATTGCTGCTTCTAATGGAACGGTAGAGCCCGATTTTACACAGCATTATTACCTAATGGGGGGCTTAACGTTTGACTTATCTGAAAAAGTTCAAATACAACAAAACCTCTTACTAAAGTATGTGGTCAATGCGCCCGTGTCGGTAGATGTGAACCTTAGTTTTGTCTTTCTTCGACGCGTTTTATTTGGAATAACGTACCGAGTGGAGTCTTCTATTAGTGCGATTGTGCAAGTACAAGCAACGCCTCAATTTGGCATTGCGGTCGCTTACGATTATAGCACGAATGCTTTGAGGGAGTATAATTCTGGTTCGGTTGAAGCGATGTTGAGCTATTGGTTTGTTAAAAACGAGGACATGGGAGAGTTGCACAATGAACGCTTCTTCTAGGGCTGCTTAAAAAAAAAGTATGGTATAAGACGCTTTCAAAGTGTCTTATACCATACTTTACCATACTTAAAGTGTCTTATACCATACTAAAGCCGTACCGATCAACAAAGCAAGGTTACTAACCGAGACCACCATCAAAAAAGACGGGTCCAAAAAACCAGTGACAAAATGAAGGTACAGAAAGCCAAGCAGTGCCGATATCAAGAGCATTAAGAGCGGAACGGCAACCAAGGTGGCAGCAGACTTTGTTGGAGCAATTCGATAAAGTATCCGATATTGCAGCATAAAAAACAAGGGGAAAAGCATGGAACATTGCCCCAATAAACCAACTTGATGTACGCTTATAGGCGCATTGTTGATTGAAACATAAAGCTCAAAAAGAAAAGGTGTGCTAAAATAAAGCAGTCCTGCAATTGGAATCCAAAGCCATTTTTTCATAGTAATAATAATCTGTTGTTCCTGTACGCCTATTTTGTTATTAAGACTAAAATTTCCCAGAACTAGATTCAGGCAAAACCGTATAAGAGTCAATATCTATCCCAATCGTTTGAGCCCCTTTTTCTTCCAAAGCGTCAATCAAAACCCCATTGTGGTCAAACAGCCCATATTCTAAGACAAAAGGAGCGCCCAAAACCAAGTGCTCTTCTCCCTTTCCTCTAAATTCAACCGCTAACAAATTGCCCGTACAAAAGTCATATTTGTACTTGCCATACCAGTTGTGCAATAGGATTGTTTCGCCCTTAATTCTATAGCGAACCCGCAAGCCTGTGTATTCTTGCAAAGCCGTTTCACTTAGCCCCAAGGCTTCTCCGAGCCATTCTGGCGTTTTAAAAATTCGATCCACTCGATAACTGAAGCGTTTAGAAAAACCCTCAAACAAGGCGTAGCTGGCATTCTCTCGAATCCATTCGCCCACATAAGGGGCACGGCTACTTAGGTTAAGATTGGCAAATTTTACCTTACAGGAGGGACTATAATAACTGATCCGAACCAAAGGATTTCCTTCCGCCCAATAATCGCCACAGTCGTGTTCAACATCTTTTACGGCATTGTCAGCCGAAAAGTTGGCAAGGACCAATTTTGCAGCCGAAAAAATGGCTTCTAGTGCTGCCTTAGCGGATTGCTTCGATTGGGCAGATACTTGAGAAAGCGTGTTGCCTAGTAGCCCTAAAGCCTCAATCGTGCTTTTTTCGTCGCCCTTATCCACTTCTTTTTTGACATGAAGAATGGTCTGCTCTAATTTCTTATCGTCCAAAACCGTTTCCAACTGTTGGAGCTGATTGGCTAATTGATCCAATTTGGCATGTTCTTCTTTAGAAATGTGTTGATCTTCTAAAAATATTTTTTCGTACTTCTGATATTCTGATCGCGCATATTGGACGGTTTTTTCGTATTCTTGAAGTGTTTCTAAGAGACCCATGATGGTGATGTGTTTAAGCAGAAGTAAAATAGTTGGAGCTAATATACTAAAAAAAAACCT
>CACVAQ010000048.1:0-4647 GCA_902727865.1 uncultured Aureispira sp.
ATAAAATTGAAAAAAATAAAGCCTGCCTAAAATTAGGCAGGCTTTATTTTTTTACTTCTGTCAACCGATTTTAAGACGACTCACATAGGTTAAATTTATAGGTAGATTTACAAATCAACAAATTGCACGAAGACCTACTTTGTTGTATCCTTCTTAGGTTTAGGGGCTTTCTTTTTTTCTGTTGCTTCATCGACTTCCACTTCTACTTCTTCTACTTCGGGGGCAATTTTATTCGCCTTATCTTCCGCCTTAGTGGTTACTTTTTTAGCTTGATCAATGCGTTTTTCAGCAACGGCAATCCGCAGTTCTGCAACTTTAATCCGCATTTCAGCCGCAATGATTTTAGCATTAGCTCTTGCCTTTGCACGAGCCTCCGCCTCCGCTTTCCTCAAGGCTGCCTCTTTAGCGTCAATCGGTTCAGGAGTTTGGACTTCCACTCCTTTTTTTGAACGGTTGCCTTTTGCTCTATCCTTAGCCTCTTTGGCTAATCGAGCAGCTTCTTCCGCTTTTTCTTTGGCTTCTTTAGCCAATCGGGCCGCTTCTTTGGCCCTAGCGATGGCGGCCAACTCTTTAGACAAAGCATCGGCCACTCTAGCCTTGGCAAAGGCTTCCGCTTCTGCTGCTGCGGCAGCAGTTTCTTTGGCTCTAGCTTCCGCTTCTTTGGCTTTTGCTTCGGCCTCTTTTGCCTTCGCTTCTGCTTGTTTGGCTTCAGGAGTTCCAATGGCCTCCTCGGCTTTTGCTTTGGCCTCGATGGCTTTTTCTTTTGCTTCTTGAGCCTCTACCTCCGCTTCTTTTGCAAGGGCAGCCGCTTCTTTGGCTTTTGCTTCGGCCTCCTTCGCTTTGGCTTTTGCTTCAGCAGCAGCGATGGCTGCATCTTTAGCACGAGCCTCTGCTTCTTTTGCTTTTATGGCAGCACGTTTGGCTTGTTCTTCCGCACGTTTAGCTTCCGAAGCAGCTCTTAAATAACTATCTGCCTCAGAGATATAAATCGTTGCATAGTCAGGGCCCAATTTTCTAAGTTTCAATCTATTGCGTTTCTTATTGCCAATAGGGTTGCGGGTTAGCTCCAACTGTCGTAAAGAAAACAAGGGATGGCGCACATTTTTTTCCTTATAAAAACAAGGAGGTAACGTGGCGATTTGATTGTCTTTCAGAAACAAATACGTAATATTTTCTAAGGCTCCAATTTCATTGGGTATCTCTGTCAATAGGTTATGATCCAAGCTTAGGATCATTAAATTTTTTAGGGTGCCAATACTAGATGGAAGCTTTGCAATTTGATTGTGCGATAAAAACAAACGCTTCAAATTCTTAAGACGCCCTAGAGAATCGGGCAATTCTGAAATGCGATTATTATTGGCAGACAAGGTTTGCAAATTAACTAAACCCGAAACACAGGAATCAGGAATGCTTGTCAACTGATTTTCGTGAATAAATAAAACTTCTAGTTTCTTTAATTTGGCTAAACTTGTTGGAAATTCTTTAAGCTGATTGTTCTGTAAATAGCAAACTTGCAGGTTTTTTAGCGTAGACATGCTATTGGGAACCACAGTTAATTTATTGTTATCCAAATGTAGTAATTCTAGCTTTTCCAACAAACCTATAGATGGCGGTATCGTCGTCAAGTCATTGTTCTCTAAATGTAAGGCCTCTAATTGAGAAAGCAAACCGATACTTCTAGGCAATTGACTGATAAGATTTCGCTCTAGGTATAAATGTTGTAAATTGACCAATTGAATAATGTCTTTTGGAACCACCGTCAGATTATTAGCCGCCAAATTCAGCGTTCTAAGTCCTTGGTTTAATCCAATACTAGTTGGCAGTGTCGAGAGTTGATTGCCTGAAAGTTGCAACACTCTTAACTTACTAAGTAACCCAATATTCTTAGGTAAAAGAGCAATTGAATTATTATCTAAATAGAGCTCTTGTAAGTTCTTAAAGGCACAAATTCCAGCTGTGATTTCTGTTAAGTTGTTATTACTCAACATGATTAAGCGAAGCTTTTTTAGTTGACTAAAGCTTTCTGGCAAAACTTGAATCCGATTGCTATCCGCTCGGAGTATTTCAAGCTGTTTCCAATGGCCCATTTCTAGCGGGAAACTGTCGATCTGATTATTGTTTGCAAGAATGGTTTTTAAAGAAACCATCTTTTCCATTTCCTGGGGAAGTGTTGCTAACTTATTTTTTTGGATGTACAGTTCTTCCAAATACTTCAACGATCCAAGACTTGAAGGTAAATTACTTAATTTATTATTGTCCAAATTAATCTTGCGAAGATTCGGTATTTTATGAAACACATCAGGCAAGCTTTCCAATTCATTATAAGCCAAATCTAAATGGACGAGCCTAGTTAGTTTATGTAAGCTGTCTAAATTATAATAAGACTTACTTCTATTAATGGTTTTAATTTTAGCGTCCCATCGAGCAATAATTTTTTCTCTGCCCATGACTCTACGACTGCTACTACGCAACGTATTGATACTATCTTGAAGCAACAAGACTTCATCATCAATATCTCTTAAGCGCTCATTCAAGCCTCTTAATTTGAGTTTGTAAACTTCATTTGGCTTTTCTAAGGCTAAACGCAAGGAAGTAAAGACGTACTTTCTATCCAAAGCCGTTTTTAATTCTAAAGAATCAAAAACTTGCCCAAAAGTTGCTTGGTAGAAAAATAAGAACAAAGGAATTAAAACAAATAATTTCATAATTAGCAGTAGTTTTTCAATGCATCACGAGCAAATACTATGCTCTAACCATCGGATAATTGCGTGATTTAGTGCCTTTCAATTTTTCTTAAAAAAAAGCCATGATTTACTTACTGTAAAATATCAAAAAAAAATGTGCTAGAATAATAATACGCTATAAATAAAAAAAATCTAACTCGGGGAGGAGTTAGATTGGAATAACAACAGGCCATTTAGGACATATGGTGTTTTTGAAGTTATCCGATAGTTATATATTTGAAGTTGAACTTCTTTCGTTGTTCCAACATAAGTATCACTGCTTTGTGGTGCTTTTTGGAGCATAACAATTTTATTGGCGATCAGTTTATTCTTTTTGTGCCGTATATTTAGTCTCAACATCCCCACAAAGCGTAACGCTTTCTTTTAATTGAGGAGACAGCCTATTGCCGTTCGCATCCGCAAAAGAAATATCTTTACCTCTACCAAATTCAAGTCCATTAGCTGTGTTTTTAACCACAATTTCAAAGGTAAAAGAATCCGTGAACGTTTTATCTTTTGATGCTTCTATGACGGCTGAGCTTTCTTTCTCGGGCACTTTAGTTTCATTATACCTACCCTGTAAATATAGTTTTGCAAAGCGGTTGCCAACTTCTATACCAGCCGTTCCTTCTGTTTCTTTTATGATATAAGCGCCTTCTTTCGTGATGGAAATAGAAGTTTTTTGGTTGTATCTATAAACAAGCGCAAAGTCTACTTTGATGCTTACTTCTTGATTTTGTTTAATTTTAATCGGAGGAATTTCTTCTAGAAGTGTTTTATCCAAAACTAAGACACTGCCATTCCCTTTTTCAACCGCTATATTTTTATGTAAACTAAACGTACAAGCACCACTGGAATCTTGCTGTATATCTGCTTTAAGCATTAACCTTCCCCCATAATAGCAACCATTGTAGTAGTTGTTATAAAAGTCTTTAAGAATAAGCTTAATCGTTTCCGAGCCTACTTTATAGTTGGGTTTTTTAGCTGTTTTTTTAGCTTTGTTAATTTCAATCAATTCCTTCAAAATAAGGCTGAGACTATTGTAAGTCAAGTGCATATCATTATCAAAGTTGAAGTCATTGTTGATGGTAAGTCCACCCATGTCAATTTTAAGCTCTTTGATTAATGCTTCTAGGTTGAAATTATTGGTGTTTTTTAAGGTAAGTTTAAGTTGAGCTTTAATATCCTTTTTAATGTCTTTTTTGACACCTGGAGCTACTGCATCTTTCAGCCAACCATGCAATCCAGAAGGAAATTCGAGCTTTCTAATTTCCTCAATAGCTAAATTTTTATAATCAAAAAGAGTATTATCTATATTATAATCTCTTGCAAAAGCCTGAACTTGATTACGAGCAATTGTTGCTGCTTCATTAAAATTTAAAACGCCTTCTTGTTTTTCTACCTGCACTAATTCAGCTTTGATCGCCTCCAAAAAATCTTTTCGCATTTGATCGGGAATACCCGTATGGCTGACTAAATTAGAGTTTATTTTTAAGGATACAGGATCAATTTTTAAGTACTCACTAGCATTGCTACTATCTAAAGAAGCTCGCTCTGATTCGCGCCAATTTTCTAAGATAAACGCATATTCTTGAATTTTAGGGTTTTTGTCTTTATTAGAAACTTGGTAGTTAAGAATCCATCCCGAAATGTTAGTAGGGAATTTAATATCCTTAACTTCCTCTAAGGTCAAATCTTGATAATTTTCTTTTTTTTGTAAATGTTGAGTGTGAAAATCATTTAAATCATTAATAGCAATATTCTTTAAATTCTTGACCGATTGTCTTCTAGAGCCTGCTTTTTTAGCTTCGTCTAAGATCGTTGTCAATAAATTAGATTTTAATTCTATTGGAAGATTATGAATACTAACTCTAGGGTCGATTGCATTTATCATAGTCATATCTACATAGGTCGTGTCGTCACC
>CACVAQ010000048.1:4747-9603 GCA_902727865.1 uncultured Aureispira sp.
ATCCGCTTTAATTTCGGGAAGATAGGTCTTAATAAAAACAAGCGCTTCTTTATATTCCTTGTATTCTTGTTTAGAAAGCAAGGTTTTTAGAGCCGCATTATTGTCTTTACAATGCTTTTGAATGGTTTTAACTTTTTGGACAATGTTTTTAGCAACGTCCATTAATTCTTGATTGGGTGCGTTTTCCATGGTTGATTTAGGAGGTAGAGTTAAAAATAAAAGTAAGACAAGTAAACTATTCCAATAATGTAAGTTAGGCATTTGATTGATTTAGGTAGACAATGGTTGCCTTTCCAATTTTTCTTAAAAAAGCAATGATTTACATTCGTATAGCGTATAAAAAAATACTTCGTGATGTCGCTGCGCTTGGTTCTGGTAGTCAAAAAACTAAAAAATCTAACTCGGGGAGGAGTTAGATTGGAATAACAACAGGCCATTTAGGACATATGGTGTTTTTGAAGTTATCCGATAGTTATATATTTGAAGTTGAACGTCTTTCGTTGTTCCAACAATAAAAATCGATTATCGGTGCTTTTTTGTAGTGTTTATGGTTCTTATAATTAGATGCTTATTCAAAACGCTAAAATAGCTTTGTTATTTTATTATAAACAAAAATAAAATGTAAAAACGAAATAAACTACCTCTTAATGGCAGCTATTCTAAAAGTATTACCGATAGAAGTTTTTTTTTATAAAAAAATACTTTCGAACAAAAAAAATGCGTCAATTGGATACTTTGATGCTACAAAAGTAGGCGAAGGGCATCCAATTGGCGCAGTTGTGGTAAACACCGCTAAAATTTAGCTATTTAAACTTTCAGGACAAATAGATAGTATTAATTCTCGTAGTTTATCCAATTCTTTTTCTGGATTTGGCCACCAAGCTTTGGACCAAATACGGAATATTTTAAGCCCTTGTTCTCCCAAAATGCGTTGACGGTGTAAGTCATATGCAAAAGCCTGAGGCGTATTATGCCAAGGAGCACCATCGCATTCAAGAGCAATGCAAGGTTCTTGATTTGCATCTAAAATGACAAAATCAACATGATAACCGCCCATTTGATAATTCGAAACGAGCTGATCTTCTTGAATAATATCGGTTAAATAATTGTATAGTTCGTCTTCGAAAGGCGTTTCGCTTGGGTCGTCATGAATGGACAAACCTTCTTCGTCGCAAGCATCTTTTAGCAAGTCTAAAATCGTTTCCTTCGCTTCTTGATTTTCTTCCTCGATCGCATACACATAATCTAAATAAGCATAGAGAATGGCTTTGCCACGATTTCCTTTTTCCAAAATAGCACTAGTATATTTAGTGAAATATTCCTTTGGAATAGAAGAAAAAATACAAAGTTGTTGTTTGGCTCTTGTAATAATCACATTTAACAAACGATAGCCTCTTTTGCTGTTTAACAAACCAAAAGCTTGTTTAAACTCCCCATCTGGATTTAAGCCAAAAGTCGTTGAAATAATAATAATATCCCGTTCGTCTCCTTGTACATTCTCTAAATTTTTCACAAACCAATTGTCCTCGATTCCAATTTGATTCATTTTCTGGCGAAACTGGCTGTCTTGGATCGTTTGTTCGTGGATTAAATCCTTAATCAAGTTCCGTTGCTGCATATTAAAAGTCGCAATGCCCAAACTAGGATAGGTTCCATCGTCATTGATGGGATAATCTTCTTTCAAGAAATTAATAATTCTTGCAGCCTCTACTAAATTAGTCCCACTAGCATTATAAACTCCCTCTAAATGGAAAAAACGCAGTGGTTTGTAGTGGTTTTTAGCAGGCAAAGTAATCAATCTAGAGCCATAAAAAGCGGCATTGGAAAAGTTGATTAAATCGGGATGATACGAACGGTAATGAAAGTCCAAATAAGACGTATGGACTCTATTAGGATTGAGGTTGTTCCCAAATTCTAATAAAGACTCACTTTCTGCCAAATACAATGGATTGCCCTTGTCAAAGCTATCGTTCTTATTCGCCAAGTCGCTCAAAAAATCATTAGAATCCACCGAAATATCACTGGAAAAATAATTAGAAGGCGGCATTTGATGTTTGTCGCCAGAAATAACCTTAATCCGTCCTCGAATGAGCGATGGATAGGTGTCTTCTAAACGCAATTGACTCGCTTCGTCAAACAAAACGACATCAAATAAATTGGGTTTCAAAGGCATAATAGAACTCGCCACAACAGGGTTGACCAAAACGACAGGAAAGATATTGGTAAACAAGTCAAACTCTTCGTGTAAGATATTTCTCAAGGAATTTTTACGAGAATACTTGCTGTTTTTACGATGGTTGAACAACCATTTTATATTGCTTTTTTTATTAAATTGTCGTATATTTTCATGTTGTTTGGCTTCCCAGGTTTTTAGAATTTTTCGTTTTTGTAAACGTTGCAATTCTGCTTGAATTTCAATGAGCTTTTCCAGCGGTTTGTCATTGGTGTTAAACTCTCCCAAACGAGCACTTTCTAAATCAATTAATAAATAAAGATAATTGAACTTAAAGATAGAGTCCCAATGTTCTGGACTGCTTGCTTCTCTGAGAATGTTCAAACAATTTTGAACCAAAACCGTCGTCGATTCAAAGAAAATACGCCACTCAAAATATTCCTTAAATACAGGTTTTTGTTGAATGCACTTGTCTAATTGCTCTGTAATATAAAGTACGTCCTCCATTCGAGGAACGGTTTGTCTTTCTTCTTCAAATAGCTCATTTTCAACTTGCTGGAAGTTGGATTTTTGGAGCATTTTATTGATTTTTAAACAAATAGGCGGTGCCTTTTGCCAGAAATTATTGATCACCTTCGCCTTACTAGAAAAGAGTTGCATCGCTTTGGTCGAGCCTGTTTGTTTGAGGACGTCTAGTGTCTCAACATTAGGGATCGTGTCGACCACCGTTTGGAGTTTTTCCAATTGCTCCTGCAATTCAGTGAGCGTTTTGATATGGTTGTAAATCTTCTGATAAAAAAGACTCAAACGCCTAACCTTCATCGAAAAACCATTCGGGCGGATAATAGAAGTATGTTCTAAATGTTGGTTTAATTTTAACAACAAACGATAGCGTTCTTCCCAAAACAGCAAGGCGTGTTGGACGGTTTGCACCATATTGCGAAACAGCTTAAAATCAAAGGTCGTTTTGATCGTAGTCGGAAACGCCGCTAAAACAACAGGCGCTTTTGCCAAGGACAATTTATCAATGCCAACCTCCAATAAAAATTGCTTTTCTTGTTTGATTTTATCAAACATTGCCCGTTCGTTCTTGATCGAATAAGCCATTTCCTCAAAGAAGCGAGCTGCCAAGCCATCAAAAACGTAGGCCTTCGGATCAACGTCGCTAAACAAGTCACAGCCTTGTTCTATGTACCGAGTGAGGTAATCAAATTCTCTTTCTGATAAATCTAATGCTAGGTTTTCGAATAGAATTTCTGAAACAGGCGATACTCGTTTGTAGCGCAAATAATCGGTAATGATTTCCTTTAAATTAAAATCACGGAATGTATTTTTAAGTAAATTACGATGCTTGCGATTAAAGGCTAGCGTCAGTTTGTTGTACCGTTTTAGCTTAGAACTGTAGTTCTTTTCATTAAAACGCTGGTGTTTTAATTTGACAACATTCGTAATTTGACGAACCGAACTAACAATCTTTTTTCGATCTCGATCGACATCATCAATAATGGCGACTAGTTTTTCTAAGCCTAATTTTTGAAGGTTACTAAAGATGACATTAAGGGCTGTTTTTTTCTCACAAACGACCAAAACCTTACCTTGGTTTTCAAGTGTATTGGTGATAATAGCCGTTAAACTTTGACTTTTTCCTGTGCCAGGAGGACCTTGAATGACTTTGAATTCTCGTTCGTCTAAAGTACGGATAATTTCTTCTTGGCTAGGGTCAGAATCTACAGACGTATTGTTAGAAAGCCGTGGCGTTTTTAGACCTAAGTCATTAAAACCCATTTGATCAAAATTGGCAATCAACTGATCGGTATCTTTGATAATACTCTGTTTCTGGGTTCTAAACATCCCTAAAATTCCAGACCAAAGGATTTCAGGAGCTTGAGAAGCCTTTGCTTCAATACTTGCTTTGTCTAAAACAGGATTAATTTGAACGTCCAAATCTTTCACTTCATAGCTAAACTTGCTTAACAGCGTGTGTAAAACTTCTTGAAGTTGTTCGACAGAAATTAAATTGTTCTCTGGAAAATGAATGGGCGTTTCGTCAATGTTAATGCTTTCCTCTGTGTTGATATAAGACAACAAAACATCGTTGACATAAATAGGCGCATCTGAACTTTTGGAAATAACCCATTGGTTTTTGGTCGCATTTGAACGATGAATATCTAGGCTCCAAATTAGTAACGGCGCTTTGATAATCTTACTTGGGTCTGTTGCACTCTGCTTAATTAACAGTGGGTAACCAAAACCAAAGGTACGGATACCATGCTCTAAAAAATTATCTTCATTTTGATTATAAATCGCATTCAATCGCCTCGCCAAATCATCGTATAAATTTTTATCATCGGATGAAAGTGACGAAAAAGGAACCTCATCAAAGCTGATTTTGTATTGAAACTTAGGTTTAGATAATAAGTTTTGCAATAAAAAATCTTCAGAAACGCTATTGGAAGCGCTTGGGAAAACTTCCGTCGCACCATCTTTGCCATTAATTAAATCCAAGGACGTTAAGTCCAAACGAGTGATATATCGCTCAGGAAGGGCGTTGAGATGAATGGTGTGTAAATTACCAGTTTTTAATTTATTGTTGAGATAAGTAACAAATTGCTTATTCATGAAGTCCTTAACGTTGGATGTGTGTGCCAAAAAATAGCTACTGTATTAATGATAATTAACAAAG
>CACVAQ010000049.1 GCA_902727865.1 uncultured Aureispira sp.
TGCTATAGCAATACATAATAAGATTTAGAACGTTCCCCAACTGCTCTAACCATATTACGAACAATTAAATAAGAACAGTATGCGTAGTTTATTAGGATTCATTATTTTGTTTTGCCTTCTTGGACAAACACAAAATGTTTTGGCTCAACAGAAAAAACGAATAAGAGAACATAGAGTTTTTGATGAAAAAGCGAAGCCACCCAATGGCTTTTTGATTGATTTCTCTTACGGAATTCATTTGCCTTTAGCAGATATGGCAGAAAATTATAAATACAATTTTTCCTTAGCAGGAAAAGTACAATATATTTTCTCTAATAATCTGGCCTTGGGTTTGGTTGGTGATTTTCAATTCATTGACGACATGAAAACAGATGTTGTTGCTAATTTGAGAGAAGAAGAAGGTTTTATTATTGATCGTTTTGGTCAGTTGTCCGATGTTCAATTGGGACAGCGAGGCTTCTTTTTAGGGGCGAGTATCAGCTATTTGATTCCGATGTTAAAAAACTACAAACGCTCTGGGATTGAGGTGCGTTTTGAAGCAGGATATGAGCAACATTGGGTTCGGATAGAAGTACTGGGCAGTGATATTTTTGCCTTGTCTGATGAATACAGAAAAGGTTATGACCGAATGACAACAGGCTTTGCAATGCGTCAATATATCGGCTATCGTCACTTGGATAGAAATCGGTTGTTGAACTTTTTTGGAGGTTTTGATATTATGCAAGCATTTACGAAGAACAGAAGAGGCTACAACTTTGATACTCGACAAGAAGATTCTAAAAATCGTATTGATATTTTGATTGGTTTTAGAATCGGGATTACGTTGCCAATTTATATTTATACTCCAGAAACACAGGAAGATGTTCGTTTTTATTAGAACGAAAGCCCTTGAACGAGACTACTTTAGTGTGAATTAAGAACCTGTTTTAGGTTTTTTAATTCACCTTTAATTTTTTACCAAACGAACGAATTGTAATGACGATGAACAAAATCTGGCTTCTTTATTTACTTCTATTTATTCAAGCGACTTCTTTTGCTCAAACCGATGTCGAAGCGATTAGACAAACTGCGGAGATATATATGGAAATAGTCGAGCAAAAAAAATATCAAAAAACAATGGATTATCTATATCCGAAGTTGTTTGATCTTGTTCCAAGAAGCTTGATGGAGGAGGCTTTAAAAGCGCAGGAAGAACAGACCGATATAGAGTTGGAGATAAAGGATAGTAAGATTGAGGCTGTTTCTAAAGTGCTGCGGGTCGAGGCTGTAAAATATGCTTTGGTAAATTATTCTTTCTTAATGATTATGACTATTCCAGAAGAAGACAAAGACGGTCTAGAAATGATGAAGGGGCTTTTTGAATTGAATTACGGTGCAAAAAATGTCTCCTTAGATGTTGAAAAAAGAGCCTTTAGTATCAATGTGGCTAGTGCTGCTTATCTTATTAATGATCCAGAATATGATGGATGGAAATTATTAGAACGAAAAAAAGAACTGCTGCCTCTTTTAGAGAAAATATTACCTAAAAAAGTATTAAAAAAATTAAAGTAGTTTTATCGTATTATGTCTAACTCAGAACGGAAAAAGCAAGCACAAACCTTACGTACCTTTCGAAAAGCACATCGCTTAACTGGAGCCTTGTTATTTGTCTTCTTTTTTATCGTAGCTGTGACAGGAATATTTTTAGGCTGGAAAAAACACAGTGGCGGGACTATGTTGCCCAAAAGCTATAAAGGAACCACGACGGAGCTAAAAAACTGGAAAGGGTTGGAGGACTTAAATAGCATCGCTACTCAAATTCTAAAAGATTCTATTGACCCTAATTTATCAACCGAATTGAGTCGGATTGATATTCGAAAGAGCAAAGGAATGTTGAAATTTATTTACAGCGAACATCATTGGGAAATTCAGTTGGATGGTGGGACAGGAGCGCTGCTCAATATAGGCAGACGGCATTCTGATTGGATTGAAAACCTACACGATGGCTCTATTGTTGATGGCGCCTTGGGGATTTCTAAAGGCTGGTTTAAGTTGGTTTATACAAGTATAATGGGTTTTGCTTTGTTGTTGTTTACCATTACAGGTTTTTGGTTGTGGTACGGCCCTAAAAGAATGCGTAAAGAACAACGGAGCCGATAGTGTCACGCTGTTCTAGGCTGCCGAACAAAGACTTAGCCGAATAAGCTAGACCTTAATATTTTGCCAACGTTTAGAACGGAGATACCAAACAGAGCTGACTAAAGAAATAATCCAGTAGTAAAATTCTGCCATCCAAACGGTTTCTAAGCCACAGCCTAATAAATGAACCACCACATAAATGTAAGCCAAGTAAAAAATTACACAACCAATCTGAAAGAACAAAGCTTGATTGGTCGCACCAGTCCCAACGAGTCCATTAAAGTAAATCGCAGCAATTGAGAACAAAGCTAAAATAGCAGTCAAAACGCCTGTTAAGCGAATGGATTTCTGAATTAGCTCGACATTATCCGTGCCGATTCGCAGGACTACTTCTGGCGCAATTAACATAGAAGCCGCACAAGCCATTGTTACAACAAAAGATAAAATAGCTGTTTTGGTGGTGACTTCAAAGACCTCATCCAGCTTGTTTTGACCAATTAAGTTCGACGCTAGCGTGTTGATACTAGACGCAAAGCCCCAACAAGGAATCATAAAGAGTAAATAAACGGCTCTCATAATATTAGAAATAGCCAACTCCGTTTTTCCCATATCTTCAATAATAATAAAAAAGATAAACCAACTTCCCATCCCGACAACCGATTGCAAAACAATGGGCATCGACAATTTAAGTTGTGCTTTGATGATCGTTAGATTAATTTTGGGTGGCGGAGGCGGAAGATCGATGGTGTCGTCTCCCAACGATTCTGTATATCGAATCAAGGCTTTGTGCCCAAAGATACCATAAGCTCTATTCTTTTTATCCCACAAAATATAGACAATAAAGATGATAAATGCCAAGCCTTCGGCAATCGTACTCGCCAAACCTGCACCAGCAATACCCATTTCGGGAAAGCCCCATTTGCCAAAAATTAAGCCATAGTTCAGGAACATATTGGTTAAGCCCAATACAATAGCATTATAAATAATCACCTGAGTTCGAGCAACACCTGTATACAAGGCAACAATAATAACGCCAGCATAACTGAAGAAGATCCCCGCAGACCGATAGTCTAAATAAGCAATACAAGCGGTGTAAATCTCTTGATTATTAACAAAAAGAGCGAAAAAATAATCGCCCCCAAACTGCATAAACAAAAAGAGCAACAAAGCCAAAGAAAGCGCAAAGGACAACATACTATAATAAATAGGCGCAATTTTATCCAACTCTTGTGCACCCATTCTTCGAGCAATCATGATTTGCCCAGCCTTAGAAAAACTATAGCCAATAGACGCAATCATTAGATAAAAAACACCCACCAAGCCTATCGCACCCAACTCAATTTCGCCCACACGGCCCAAAAAAATAGTGTCGGTAAGTGTAATTAGGTTTTGTACAGCAGATCCAATCATAATAGGAATGGAAAGCTTGAATATTTCGGTGTATGAGATGTTGGTCTTCAAAATTATCTGTCATTTAGTTGGGAGTACTTGGGATCGTCTTCTTTCTAAGCGCTTAGTGGTCTTTATCTACTGTCTTTTCATAATCGTAATACTGCTCATTCAGTGTTTCGATAAAGTCTAAAATGGGCTCTCTTCCCGTTTTTTTCTTGGAAGAAGTAATAAAACTTTGAGGCATTTCGTTCCATTGTTCTAAGAATACTTTTTTGAAGTCTTGGAAGAAATTTTTGTTTTTGGACGATTTCTTTTTATCGTGTTTGGTAAACACAATGACAAACGGAACTCTATTTTCTCCCATCCAGTTGGCAAATTCAAGGTCCTTCTCTTGTGGCGGAATACAGCTATCTACCAACAAAAAAGCACATTGCAAATTGGGGCGAGAGGTAAAAAAAGTACCAATCATTTCTCGCCATACTTGACGAGTTCGTTGAGCGATACGAGCATAGCCATAACCTGGTAAATCGACCAAATACCAAGAGTCATCAATGTCATAATAATTGATGGTTTGCGTTTTTCCTGGTTGCCCAGATATTTTTGCCAACGACTTGTTGTTACAAACCATATTAATCAAGGAAGATTTACCAACATTAGAACGTCCAATAAAAGCATATTCAGGACGATCACCAGCAGGACATTGCTCGACTTTGGTATGGCTAGATATATATTTTGAATGAAAAATTTCCATTTTTTTTTTATTTAATACTAGAAGTTGATAAAAACTTGTTTTTTTAATAGCTTGAAAACTACCAAGATAGTGCTTGTTTTTTTTATAGAATTATAAAATGAGGTTCTTAGACAAATCGTGTAGAGTTGAAACCATAGGTTAACTTTTAACAGTTATGAATTGGGATATAAGTTTGAAGTAGAAAGTCGTAAGTCGTTTATTATCAAAAGAAAATAGACGACTTTCTACTTAAAACTTACGACTCATACCGTCTAATAAAAAAAAGTGGTTTAAACTATTATCACACGATTTGTCAAAGAACGTAAAATTATACCAAAAAAACTTGCACAATGTAAGGCTTGAACGTTAGTATATAAACTGGATGTTTTATATTTTTGCAGTATAGAATCTATCTAGATAGATAGACCGATTAAGAATTTGGAATGCCTTCTAGCTAATTTATAATTAATGTAGTAAATTTGTGCCCACAAATATAACAAGAATTGTGAACCTGAAAGGGCTAGTTTCGTTTAAATTATAGGCAGGTTATAACGAGCCTTTAATTTAAGTGCACAAAAATATAATTATCAACAAACTATGAGCGTAAAAGAAGTTAAAGCAGAAGACGTAAAACCATACGAAGAAAGTGCGGCAAAAAAAGGTCAAGTATCTACAATGTTTAACAACATTGCCAAGTATTATGACTTTTTAAATCATTTTTTATCTTTAGGAATTGACAAAAGCTGGAGAAAAAAAGCAATTGCAAGCCTAAAGGAGGATGCGCCAAAAAACATCTTGGATGTTGCCACAGGAACAGGCGATTTAGCAATTGAAGCCTACCGCCAGTTGAAACCAGATAAAGTGACGGGAATAGATATTTCTGTTAAAATGTTAGAAGTAGGGCACAAGAAGATACAAAAACTAGGTATAGATGACGTTATAACTCTACAAGAAGGAGATTCGGAGAATTTGCAGTTTGAAGATAATACATTTGATGCCGCCGTTGTTGCCTTTGGAGTCCGTAATTTTGCAAATGTTGAAGCAGGATTAATCGATATGGTGCGAGTTTTGCAGCCTAATTCAAAATTAGTGGTTTTGGAGTTTTCAAAACCCGCTATGTTCCCTTTCAAACAGTTGTTTAATTTTTATTTTAAATACGTATTGCCTTTTATTGGGCGAATTACCTCAAAAGACAAAAAAGCCTATGGATATCTCTACGAATCAGTTCAAGCCTTTCCAGAAGGGCAGGACTTTCTAGATTTACTAACTAATATTGGATTAAAAAACGCAACATGCAAAAAGCTTTCATTAGGAATTTGTTCGATTTATACCGCTACAAAATAATTGTAGTCGCCTTATTTATTTTTTCCGCTCCATTGGTCTCTAGCGCTCAAAAAGGGTCTTTTAATTATGATAATAAATTTTCAAAGAAAACGTATTACTTTGGAATTACATTAGGGTTTAATAGTTCTGGGTATCGAGTAGAAAAGGATTTGACCTTAATTAACAACGACTCTATCAAAACCATCAACGCTCTTTATGGTCCTGGATTTAATCTAGGAATTGTCGCCAATATTAAATTAGGAAAGCACTTTGATTTTCGCTTCTTATTGCCCACACTTTCTTTTGCCGACCGAAAGTTGCAATATGTGATGACCGATAATTCGATTGTCGAAAAACGGATAGAGTCGGTTTTTCTGGAATTTCCGATTCATTTTAGATACAAATCAAAGCCCTACAAAGATTTTAGAATATTTGTAGTGGGCGGAATTAAATACAGCCTAGATTTAGCGTCTAATTCTCGTTCTCGCAAAGCAGAAGATTTACTCAAACTCAAACAAAGTGATCTTGCGGTCGAATTGGGCGTTGGTTTTCAAGTCTTTTTCCCTTATTTTATTTTGTCGCCAGAAGTTAAATTTTCTTATGGTGTCTTAGACATTCATTCTGAAGATAGAAATACGACCTTTTCTTCTAGCATAGACAAACTATTTTCTAGAGGCTTTGCGATTTCCCTACATTTTGAAGGCTAAACAGAAGTACCTGTAGGGGCTCCTAATAGAAATGTTCTATAAGAAAGGCTGGAACAAACCTATCGAAACTTTAATTAAAGATGGAGGTAAAATCAAAAGAAAATCATAATTTGGAGTGCTTTCTAAAAAGCACTCCTTTTTTGTTTTAATCAATATGTGAAAAGCATAAGAATCTAAGATTGTACTTACATGAAAAAATATCCTCCATTTGTTTATCTAATCGGTCTTCTATTTGTCGTTAACTTACTATGGATGAACCATTCTGTAAGTTTATGGGACGAAGACGAGGCGGCTTATGCTGGCTTTGGAATGACGATGCTAGAGACAGGCGATTGGGTGGAACCCGCCTATCAATGGTCGGTTATTCATAGAAAAACACCCTTTCATTTTTGGTCGGTAGCGCTTTCCTACAAACTATTTGGCATCAATGAATTTGCCCTTAGAATACCGAGTGTCTTAGCTATTTTATTAACCTGTTGGTTTGTTTTTTTACTGGGGCGACCGCTGTTTGGGCAAAAAAATGCTGGTCGAGCCGCCATTATTTTAGCCACGTCCATTCAATTGCCCTTAATGGGCAAAATAGCCCTCACAGATGCTTCTTTGCTCTTGTTTCAAACGATTGGAGTCCTTTCGTTGCTCAACTATTTATACCGTCCATCTTGGAAATGGAACGCAAGTTTGTGGTTTGCAATGGCAATGGGAATCCTAGTAAAAGGCCCCCCAATTATCTTATTAATAGGAGGAATGTGGCTTTTGTTGGCCATTTTTCATCCAAAGCGAAAGCACCTAATTGGGACGCACCCTTGGGTTTTTGGCTGGTTGGCAATCGCTCCTTTTGCAGCATGGTGTTATGCGTCCTACAGTCAAGATGTATTGTTGTGGGAACAGGCTGGCAAGGACATTCCCTTTGCCGAATGGTGGCAAGAAGAAGACAATGGACACAAAATTCATTTATTGCCTTTTTTGTGGGAATGGTATGTTTTGAGACGAATAGGCGGCTCTGTTTTAGGGCAATCTGGATTCTGGGGCTATCATTTGGTCGTTTTAACGGTGGCGTTTTTGACTTGGCTGCCTTTTTGGTTTTTAACCTTAAAAGCCTCTTTTAAGAGCTTCTTTAAGCCATCCGATAAGGTCTTAATTCTTAGTGTTTGGTTGGCGATTGGTTGGCTCTTTTGGGAATTTATGAGCAGTAAATTGCCCTCGTATTCGATGGGTGCACAACCCGCTTTAGCCTTATTGATGGCCTTGCAAATTGCTGAATTAGAAACACAAGAAGAAGACTCTAAAATGCTTAATTTTGGACTCGCTTTGTATGCCTTTATCTTTTCGATTGTAAGCATAGCCTTACCCATTTTGGGCGTTTATTTATTAGGAGATTGGACGCTAGTTTATTTATTGCCCATGAGTTTGGTGCTTTTAGTGTTATTAATAAAAGTATTAAAAACTAGAAAAAATACGGAACAACTCTTCCAGTATACCGCTATCTTTGGAGGCCTGTTTATGTTTTTGCTTTGGACTTGTGTGAGTCCTGTTATCGAACAATCTTCGATCAAATCATTCGACAAAATTGTAGCAACAGCTTATCAAGAAAGTGGTGAAAATAAAGCGGCAAGACTCATTTTTACGGGACTAGACATCAAACAACAAAAAATAAGTTTGTTGGTCTATGCAGAACAGCAATTTGGAGCATACGAAGAGATGCACGCACCAGAAGCGATGCAAGCTTTCTTAGAAAACGAAGCCGTTGTTTTAGTGATTGGGCAAGATGCTATTGAGCCTCTTCAAAAAGCATTTCAGAAAGCAAAAATTCCATTTGAGGCTAAGAAAGTATTACATCGCTCCACAGACCACGCTTTGCAGTCGCACGATTTTTGGGTCATTGGAAATGTAGAACGGATTGACTAAAATGATAAACAATAAAAGGATGCCCATTCAAATAGGAATTGTCGGAGGTGCGGGGTATACGGCTGGTGAATTAATTCGCTTGTTGTTACAGCATCCAATGGTGCATATTGCGTGGGTGTGTTCTGCTAGTCAAGCGAATCAACCGATTTATTCCATTCACAAGGATTTGTTAGGCGATTGTGATTTGGTCTTTACGGATGAGATCCAAGCCGATATTGATGTATTGTTTCTTTGTTCGGGGCATGGGAACTCTAGTCCATTTTTGGAAAAATACGACTTCAGAAATTCTAAAACGAAAATCATTGCACTTAGTCAAGATTTCCGTATGGCTCATCCTAGACATGATTTTGTTTATGGTTTGCCCGAATGGAATAAAAAACGGATACAAAACGCAAAACATATAGCAAATCCAGGTTGCTTTGCAACAGCGATACAATTGTCTTTGTTACCTTTGGCAAAGGCACAGTTATTACAAAAAGACGTGCATATCAATGGGGTAATTGGTAGCACAGGAGCAGGGCAACGCCCTCGGTTTAGCACGCATTTTAGTTGGGTAGATAATAATATTTCTATTTACAAGCCTTTTAGGCACCAGCACTTAGCCGAAATCAAGCAAGGATTGAGACAAGTAATGCGCCAAAATTTACCTGAATTACATTTTATCCCTATTCGGGGCAATTTTAGTCGAGGAATATTTGTGACGGCTTACACCGCATTTGAAGGAAATATAGCCGAGGCATTCAGTCTCTACGAGGCATTTTATAAGGAGCATCCTTTTGTACTGCTGTCAAAAGAAGTCATTGATTTAAAACAAGTTATTAATACCAATAAAGCGGTTCTGCATTTGGACGTACACGAAGGTAAATTGTTGGTGACCACAGTAATTGATAATTTGATAAAAGGAGCCGCAGGGCAAGCCATACAAAATATGAATTTAATGTTTGGCTTGTCGGAGCGAACAGGATTGAAGTTGAAAGGGTCTGCGTTTTAAGGGGCTATGGATTGTTGTTAAGGAAGTACGTTTTTTATGTTAAAAGGTATGTGTTCTCTAGGATGATTTGGTGCATAGGAGGTGTTCTAGATAATCAAAAGAGGATGCAAAATTAAAAGACATTAATGGGGGTAGCCATCCGTAACAAAAATAGGATAATCAAAGCTTACATAAATTGTGTTAGGATTTAAATTGGCTTGTGTCCTAGAAATCCAAACTTCTTTTAAATTGGGTAACTTGTCTAAAAAATCAGGTAGTTTTTCAATAGAAGAACCATCAAGGCGTAATTCTTCTAATTTTTTAAGTTGAGAAATTTCTTTGGGCAAGCTTGTTAGTTTTGTATCGGATAAAATAAGGGCTCTTAAGTTTTTTAATTGT
>CACVAQ010000050.1 GCA_902727865.1 uncultured Aureispira sp.
TTTTATAACGAAACAAAATGTGTTTTCGCTTCTTTTTAGTTCTATTGTTTGATTAATTTACTAATATAACGCTCTGTATCTGTTTCTACACTCAAAATATAAGTTCCTGTAGGTACTTTTTGAAGATTTAGGTCGATTGTTTGCTCCAGCCAAACCTCCTTACTAAGGACAACTTGTCCTAGCATATTTGTTACTTGAAGCAGCACATTTTTATTGATAAACTTTGCAAATTCAATTTTCATGGCCCCACTCGTAGGATTTGGTGCTATGACAAAGCTATTCTCACTAGTAGAAACAAGATCAACAGAGGAAACAATATATTCTGTATAAAGCCCTAATCCGCCACGTTTATTACCAATTAAAAATTCAAATTGACCATCATTATTAATATTCGCAATGCTGAGAATAGATTCTTCTCCCTCATCAATACTATCAATAGCTGTATTTAGGCGAGTAAATGTTCCTAATAGATTGTTGTCAATATCTGTATATTGCCAAATTTCTCCCGATTCATTGCCCATAAACAAATGATATTCCCCATTGATGTCGATTAACTGTGGGGCTGAATTTCCTTCTGAAAAACCAGGCAACTTTGCATCTATAAACCCAAAGGTTTCGCTAGTTGCCGTACTTGAAAAGCTCGGTGCAGTAGCTGTTCCTATATTTTCATAATAATTGGTATTTCCATTTCGCTCCCCGATCAAAAGGTCGATTTTTCCATCTCGGTTCACATCTACGAATTGAGGCGTTGCATGTTGCCCGACATCAATGCCCGAATAATTTGGAATCAAACTAGGAAAACTAGGACTAACACTAGTGCCTTGATTCATCATATAAATTAAAAATCCATCTTCATCACCCAACAACAAATCCTGGTCGTTGTCGCCATCCATATCTGCTAAAGTAGGCACCAAGCGACGTAGATTATATTGCTTCATGTTCGCAAAATCCTCGTCCACCAAGCGATAGGCTGGTTGTGTGGCCGTTCCGATGTTTTCGTACAAACTCAAATAACAGCCCTGTATCGCTAGGCTGACATATTTATTGTAATTGCCTACTAGAATATCCAATAGACCGTCGCCATTGTAATCCCAAAAAGTGGGTGCAGCTCCTGTTCCTAAATCAATCATTTCGTCCACTAAAAATTGGCTTTCTTGGTACGTAAATACTGGAAAGTTAGCGGTTCCTGTGTTTTTATAATACCAATTTTCTAGATTCTTAGAGTTTCCTAAAATATTGGGTGCTGCCACCAAATCTTTTGCCCCATCGTTGTTAACATCGACATAAAAAGCCGCAGGAAAAATTTCAATATCCGCAGAAATAGAGTTCATCGGAAAGAACGTTTCCTGTGCCGTTAAATGTGCCGTATCGATATTCCCTCCATTGCTCAACAAATTGAGGTTTGAAAACGACAAATCTCCCAAAACAACCTCCTTTACCCCATCATTATCCATGTCTAAACTTAATATGGTAGAACCTGCATGACGGGCATTTCTTGCAGGGTTCCAATTTGGATAAGCTGCGCAACTGTCGATTCGAGGACTCAAACTAATGGCTTCTGTCACACCACTTTCGTACATTCTTCCCCAACAATTATCATAAAGTACATAATTTAGACTATCACAGCCCCAACCGTTTTCTTGCGATTCATTTCTAAACATTTCTATATAGCCTCCAGAGGAGTTGAAATTCAGAATATCCATATCACCATCCCCGTCAATATCGTCTATTCCTGGCAAATCGGCAGAAGAATTGAACAAATTATAGCCCTGCGTTTGCCCTTTCAAGGTATACTCTATGCTATTTTTAGCTAAAGAAAATTGAATTTTATTTTGTGCATCTCGACTCGCTTTGTAAACCGTAATACTTACACGCCCTGTTAAGTTATCGTATTTATAGGCAAATAAATCTTCTAGGTTATCACAATTGTAATCCCTCAACAACATCCAGTGTTCTACTTTTGGAAACCGATAAGCATACTCTGGAGCAAAAGTATAGTCTACGGTATTTGCCGTTCCGCCATTTAAAAAAGGAACAATCGCAAACCCTACTCGATCAAAGTAGACCAAATCTTGGTCACCATCGCCATCTAAATCAATTTCCGAAAACTGTGGATTGGTCAAACCTCCTGCCAAAGCATATTCATACACATCTCCTGTCAACGATTCAAAGGGTGCCATGAGGCGATTTGGCTGAGCAAATACTAAAATTGGGACTAGGAAAACTCCTATTAATAAGATGTATTTCATAATGATAAATGAGTTAATTCAATATTTGGTTACATTTGATCCAGCTTATCAAGCGCTCTCAATAGACGCAAAAACGAACTATAAAACGCTTTAAAGCGTACAATTTCTCTAGTATAGTTCAATAGATGAGCAAAATTTAGTCGTTTTTAAATTAGGGTATATTTTTTTGCCAACAATTCACAAAATGCCCCTTTAACAGGGCTTTGCTCTAAGCTCTTTCTATATTTATAAGTCTCCGCCATAAAGTAGCCGCCTGAGCTAATGCTCTTAAAGAACTACTAAAATGCAGCTTTTCAAGGAAAATAACAGATAAAAGATCGTTTTATTTAAAAAATAAATTACGATTCTTTTACACTTTTCAAAAAAGGTATTAATTTGATTATACTTTTAGTTTTAAAATTTAAAAATCACCTTTTTGAATACATTTATTGATTAAAAAATTCTTGAAACTGATTTATAAATACCTTTTAGAGGCTTCCTAGCAAAAACAACTCATTTTTTAATCAAAAATTGACTTTCTCTACACTTGTATCCATTTATTTGACAAATAACTAGTTAGAGTTTATTTTTTTTTCTAAAATGTATTTTTAAAAATTACTTTATTATGTTTAAATAATTACATTTTTTTTACAAAAAGTCTACTTTTTGTTTTTTTATGCTTAGATTAGAGCGAAATTTATTATTCACTCACATTATGATCAACATAATCTTAAATATAAGATTATATTCAAGAGCAATTCCCCTCTAAAAAACGTAACTATTTAGATAAACAAGTATTAATTTGGTGATATTTTATACTACACAAAAGAAAAATCACTATTTTGGACACATTTACCCCTAAGAGGTTTCTCAAATTAGATAACAATTGTTACATTCAATTACATTTTATCAAGACTGTTGATCTATAATAAGATTTCTTACTTTCTAGACTTTTATCACTATAAGAACTCTACGTAAAGTAAGAAATTAACTAATTTTACATAAACCTTAATATTATGGAATTTTACTTAAAAGCGTTAAAAAACTACGCTAAATTTGACGGAAGAGCGCATCAAGCAGAGTATTGGTATTTCTTCTTATTTAACTTTATTGCATCATTCCTATTAGGTTTGGTTGACGGAGCATTGGGTATGCAAATTATAGGTACTATTTATAGCCTTGCTGTTTTGGTTCCTTCAATTGCTGTCGGTGTAAGAAGAATGCATGATGTAGGTAAGAGTGGATGGTTTTTAATTATTCCATTTTACAACATATACCTAATGTGCTTGAAAGGTGAAGAAGGAACCAACCAATATGGTCCTAATCCTTTAAGTCCAGAAGGTGACATTTCAGAGCATTTAGTAGACTAATTACTACCATTGCTTGTTTGAGTTTATTGATATTGCCCAATATATTTAGGGGAAAATAAACGTTTAGAGAACTGCTTTAACCATAAGGTTATAGCAGTTTTTTTTTGCCTAAAATCTTCCTAAGGGTTTATAGTAGAATGCCTCCAAATTGGGCAGCGTAATGTTGGTGTATACGCCTGTATGAATAGCCCTCTATTTTTTTATCATTTTGGCTTTTCTCTTGATGTAGTAATTGAATTTTTTCTGTTCCTGAAGTATTCCTTTTGCATTATAATATGCCCAGTCCCCATTTTTAAGGAACAGTAAATAAATAAGATGAACATTTACTTCATAAGTTTCAGGATCAAAAACAATTATTGTGTCCTTAATTTGAATAAAAGAACCTCGCTAAAAAAAAGCGTGAAGAAAAGGAATCTGCCCTTCCTTCACGCTATATAAGTAACAAGGCTTAGCTGTGCTGCTAAGTATGTAGATGGACAAACATAATTAACACTAAAATAGGGCATCTTTTGTCCACTTACTTATATTTTTGGGTTCTTTGACAGTTTTGCCAGCCCATAAAAAATAGCTTAGGCTTTACTATTTTTCGCAAGTCACAAGTCGCAAGTAAAAAGACTAATAGTCAGTTACTTGCGACTTAAAACTTACGGACAAATACCTACTGTTATGAAAAAGAAAAAGCGTAGGCTGTGGCAAAAAGGGGCAAAGAACCAATTTTTTATCCTTCAAGGCTATTCACTAATAATCAACTTCCGCACATCGACCATAGTTTCTGAACTCAAACGAATTAGATACATTGCTGGCGGCAGCGTACTTAGGTCTAACGTTTTGTCAGAAGATCCTGCTGCTATGCTCGTTTCCATTAGCACTTTTCCATTAATGGCAATGACTTCTACCTTTAAGGCTGTTGGCAATACCTCACTAAACCGAAGGCTTGTTTCAGAAGTAGCTGGATTTGGCAAAATCACCAAATTCATCGTATTACTAATTTCTTCAATACCAACTGAAACCGAAACCGAATCCGCAAAAGAACAAGCAGCATTATTAATACTTAACGTAACATAATGAGGTCCATTTGTTGTATACGTATGCGTTGGATTCTGTTGTGTAGAAGTGTTTCCATCACCAAAGTTCCACATCCAACTTGTTGCTCCTGTAGAAGCATCTGTAAAGGCAGCCGTTCCGCCACTTGTTGCCGCTGAAAACGAAGCATCTATAATCTCTGCTGTAACCGTGGACAAACTACTTACACAAGAATCTAAACGGACTTCCCAATCGTACAAGTAATAATAGTAATTAGCTAAAGGACCACTAGTCATAGATAATACACTTGGCAAAACATACGGATAAGTTGCGCCAGTATTATTTCTATACAAATTCATGCTATCTCCTCCTATACTATAATCTCCAGGACCTGGCACTTCAAAGTTCAACAAAACACGTTGTCCTCCATCTACTAAATTTACACTTACTCGTTGTAATATGGTGTTGGTAGGCGTAGCTCCTCCATTTGTGATGGTTCCATCCCACAAGATAAAGTCTCTAGTTCCTGCCCCATCAGCATCAACCCAAACAGAAATTAAGTTAAAATCATTGTACGCCGTAAAATTAATCACGCCATAAAAAGTACTTCCGTGGTATCCACCAGCTCCAACCGCAGCACCATTGACTGGACCTACATTCAAACTAGGTGTAAGAATAACATTTTGTACTTGATAATTCGTTGTTGTTGCCAAAGATGGTGTACTAAAGGTATCTCCTACGTGCATCAAGCTATTCGCTCCATCGTACCAATGCAAGGCACCAGTTGTATTGGTTGCTGATAATTCTACAGATGTATTTAGACAACCTGCCCCATTGTTGGTAGACGTAATTTCTGGATATTCAACAACAACATAAGCATTTTTAACCTCTGTATCAACCCCTAAGTTATTCGTTACTTGTAAAGAAACATTGTAGGTTCCACTAGTAGCATAAGTATAAGTAGGGTTCTGTTGAGTAGAAACACCACCATCTCCAAAGTTCCACAACCATTGTGTAGGTTGATTCCCTGAGGCATCTTTGAAATCAATCGTTCCATCACAAGTGTATAATGCACTAGCAGAGAAATCAGCTGACGGAGGCAATGCTCCAATAACATCTACATTGATGTTATCAACATATAGATTATTACCATAACCACAAATATTCACAAAACGCAAGACAACATTACTACCCAAATAAGTAGATAAATTAATCGTATCGTTTCTCCAATCCGTTGCCGCAGCTGGTGCCCAAGATTGAGTTGCATTTGCACCAGTAGCCAAGGCAGCTCCTCCTTTAAAATAGACTTGATTAAACGTTTGTCCACAATCTGTTGACAAATCTACTCTCAAATCATCTAGAAGTGTCGCACTATATCCTCTATACGCAACATCAAAGGTCATCCTAGCGGTAGCTCCTGGGGCAGCTTGAGTCATATCCAAGGTTACAAAACTAAAGACATCTTCTTGCCCTGCTGCATTGTAACTATAATTATTTACAAACATTGCTGAAGTATTTACACCAGCAGCACCCGTCGTATTGACTAATTCCCAAGTAGTTGCATTATCTGAGTTGAGAATGTATGAAGATGGCGGAGGAAACATCCCTCCATCAAAATCTTCTATATAAGGAAAACTAGTCACAGGGTCTAATACTGTAACCATTTGTGTAATCGTATCGTTACAATGCGTGCTATCACTGCTTAAACCTGTCCAAATTTTTAATTCATAAACACCTGCTACTGGAATCGTCAGAGGCGTTGCAAAAGAAAAACTTGCAGCACTACCAGAAGCTAAGTTGGCAGAATACATTTCTGTTACAACAGGATTTGTTCCTAGTTGATAATAAACAGGGAAGTTTGTTTCTGTAAACAAACCTATATTTTCTACCGTCACAGAAACAGGAGTAGTAGAGTTTACACCACCACAAGTTTCTAAAATAGCCCCAGGAGCATCCAAACTAGCAACACCTGCGTCATTATCACCAGAACAAGACAAGAAACAAACCGCTCCCCCTCCAGTTGCTCCAGCGTAGTTTATTGCAATTTGGCGCAAGCCTCGTATGCCATTGGCTCCAACGGCACGAACAGAAAACCATTGTGCATCATTAATATCAGCAACCGCTACATTATAAATCAAAGCCGTTGTTGTTCCGATAGAATCCATGAATTTTTGTCCCAACATAAAAACATCGTATCCCGTTGCTCCAGGAACCGTGTCCCAAGCCAACTGAATTTCGTTGACACTTGGACAAACGCGGTTAACACGTACATTTTGTGGGCGTTCAATGATGGTAAAGTTCGCATCACTTTCATCTGTTACACCAGCTCTTGTTATACGCACTTTTGCTTGTCCTGTAATCGTAGCAGGAACAGTCCAGTCCAACATACGACTTGTGCCAGGTTCTGCCGCTTCAATAGTTGTCCAAGAACCGCCATTATCTGTCGTGTATTCGATCAAAAAGGTCCCTGTAGTACCATAAGCATCCCAGTGGATTCTATCAATAGCATTAGGAATTAGTCCTTCCCCTCCCATTGGGTGAATAACAGTAATGTCGTCCATCAAAAATTCGTACACAACATAGTATTCTTGTGTTCCCAAAGGAACAGTTGTTCCTACTATATCTAAGGTGTAGGTTCCTGCGGCAGGATTATCAATAGCGATTTGCTCTACATTGTTTAAATGATCGACACCTCTAGTAGCTGGCAATGCCAAAGTCGCTGCATTTGGCGTATGATCCAATAACCAAGGTAAATGCACTGTTGCTCCTGGATCGGTCATCCTTGCATCCAAATCATTTACTAAAGCCGTTGCGGAAACAGTAGACGCTTCTACATCTGCCCAGTACACCATGATTTTAGCTCGTTGCACCCCTGCTGGAATGGTAATAGAATGATTGTTTGTTGTTCCTTGTGTTAAGGTTGAGCTGAAATAACGATTGTCTTCTAATAACTCTACTGCTTTTAAGCCGTTTACTTTTCCCCAACCATAAATAAAATCAGGGCCATCATTTCCTAAGTCGTTTGCTGTATTTAATAAGGCTGCTTTTAATAAAGCCGAAGGAGCAACAGTACCGCCATTTAAGGTACTATAGGCATGGTGCATTTGCGCCATGACACCACAAATTCCAGGTGCCGCAGCAGAGGTTCCACCACCTGGGGCATAACCATTGTCTGGATCTGTAGACATTTGAGAATTCCCATGTGCCGAAATATCTGGCTTGATTCGTCCATCTGACGCAGGGCCACGGCTACTGCTTGCTATAATTCCATCCGACTCGTCCAAGTTCGCCGTTGCAATCACATTCTTACCAATTTTGTGTCCTCCTGTAATGTTTCCCCATTGATCGCCTGCACCATAACCACAATCTTGATTGTTGCTATTTCCTGCCGAAAAGGTTTGCATCAAATTAGGGTTATTATAAATCTCTTGATCGACCAAAAGCGTGGTATTGGTATATCCTCCGTTACAACCATTACTATACGAAGAAGAAAAAATCAATACAGCACTATCTTGATGCAAAGGAATGGTACCTGCCATAGAAGCAACGTACTGGCGAACATGGATATAAGAACCCGTTGCCATACCTCGCATTAGCGGATCTAAATTTCCTGCTCCACCTGCAATTCCTGTTGTCATGTCTCCATGCGTTCCTGTAAAATCTCCTGCTACGTCTTGCTGATTCGTCCGTCCTTTAAAATCAATGTGTGGTCCTACATAACCATCGTCATTAATCGCAAATGTGACGCCTGTTCCATCATAATTTCTAGCCCCAGAGAAATCGCCATCTATAGCGTTGGCACGGTGCAAGTGGCGTCCATCGTCTGATTCTGGTGTTCCAGGTTCCGACATAATATCCATATATCGGATAAATGGTGCATTAATGACTTGGTCCACCTGACTTGGCAACAATTGAGCAACAAGCATTTGAGCATGATCCATAGAGGTGTTGATACTCAAGCCTAGTTTTTTCATTTCTGCCTTTGCAATAGCAGGATTAATATCTTGGTAGTATTGAATACTTACCGTGATGTGTTTTCCTTCCATTGCCCAATCTGGGTAATCTTCCTCTTCCAAGCCTTGACCAATTTTGTAGGTTTTGTCAATTGCTGTAATGCTTCTGATGTTCAAGTTCTTTAAGCTATTGATGTTAACGTCCATCGGAATAGAAGCAACGTATAATTTGTTGGGAATGTACTCTAATAATTTAATGCCCGCAGCTGCAATTTGCTCTTGCTGTGCAGGAGTCGGTATGGCATTAAATTGTACAAAGCGATAAAAACGATTCGCAAAAATTTCGTTTTGATTTAATTGTCGAACAGATTGAAATTCCGATATATTGGATTCCAATTGTTTGGCACCTTTAAGGAAATTCACGGTATAATCCTGTGCGTACAGGTTGCCGAGGAACATCCCTACAAAGGCCATTGTTAAGATAGAAATACGGTTCATAAGATGTTTTTTGAATGAAAAATGTAGCAATTTTTAACGTAAATATGTTTGTGTAACACAAATCGTCCTCTATAATAATACAAAATTTAAGTAGGATACCCCTTCAAATTTATGTAAAAAAAATATTCTATTTTTGTATAAAAAGGCTGTGTACCAGACTTTAAGAACACAGAAATAGTACCTAAGTCTCTGATTAAAAACAGAGATACACTCTTTACGTTTCTTTATTGTGAAGCTTGCTCTTTTCCTAATAACGATGCTGTACGTGCCATTAGGAATGCTACCGTTAAAATGAAAGTTTCCCTGCACTTTAAAACGGGTGGGGAATTCTATGCCATGATTCGGTCTGTCGTTGATACGCTCATCAAAAACAAATTGCCTGTTTTTCAATCCTTATTTTTGCTTGAACGAGGAAAGAATGTTAATTTAGGTATTTGGTAAATTGTGCTGGCTGGT
>CACVAQ010000051.1:0-6533 GCA_902727865.1 uncultured Aureispira sp.
TATTTTATCCTGATAATTGCCCAATTCCTGCATTTCCTCACCACCATCTACTTTTGATTGGAAATCACGCATGCTAATGGCTTCAGGACTATTATCTTCAAGACCAGCAGTGATAGGTTGTTCATTGACGGAATCATTTGAAATGGATTGTTTTCCATCTTCCTTCGATTTAGTAAGTGAGTCTTTCATTGTTTTTATTTAATTAGTTTAAAATTTAAATGAATTGGAGCTAATTTTACCAGCACATAAATATAATAAAACTAATTTAGATTAACAACTTAAAAATGAAGTGATTCTTCAAAGAAAGCATCCCATTCTTCCTGCAAAACAGCTAGACCCCTTTTCTGATCTAGGTTTCAGGCTGTTTAGTAAACAATAAAGGTCAAATTTTTTTTAAAACAAATTTTCATTTATAAAATACAAAAAACACTATTATTCAATTAAATAAAAACAGATGATGCTTCCTTAAAAGTATTCAAGCCCTATTCGTTTCAAATTTTTTAATTAATAATAAGCTGCAATTTTGAAGCCGTAGTTCTTTTAAGTACATTTATTCCTCTTAAGGAAACAAAAATTACTCTACTTTACTTTCTTATTCATAAAATATCCTACAATGAACTTGAATTTAACGAATAAAAACGCCTTAGTTTGTGGCAGTACACAAGGAATTGGCAAAGCTGTCGCTTTGGAGCTGGCAGAGATGGGGGCTAATTTAACCTTAGTTGCTCGAAATGAAGTGCGTTTAAAAGCGGCTTTAGCAGATTTAGATACCTCAAAAGGGCAACAACATGATTATCTGTGTGCTGACTTTTCAAACCCTGAGGTTTTAGAAGGAAATCTAAGTGCTTATCTAGCGAACGGAAAAGCCATTCATATTTTAGTAAACAATACAGGAGGCCCTCCAGGTGGTCCGATTGAAAAAGCAGGCATCAATGAATTTAGAGCTGCTTTTGAAATGCATTTAATTTGTAATCATATTCTAGCAACTGCCGTAAAGGATGGCATGCAAAAAGCAGGCTATGGCCGCATTATCAATGTAATTTCTACCTCCGTAAAACAACCCTTGAATGGTTTAGGCGTCTCCAATACCATTCGTGGAGCAGTAGCCAATTGGGCAAAAACAATGGCCAATGAGCTAGGTGGCTATGGTATTACGGTGAATAACGTCTTGCCTGGTGCAACCAATACGCTTCGTTTACAATCTATTGTTGAGAACAAAGCAAAAAAACAAGATAAAAGTATTGATGTAGTTGCCGATGCAATGAAAAGTGCTGTTCCAGCAGGACGTTTTGCAGAAGCGTCTGAAATAGCAAATGCCATCGCCTTTTTAGCTTCTCCTGCCGCTGCTTATATCAATGGAGTTAACCTTCCTGTCGATGGTGGAAGAACAAAAAGTTTATAGTTATAAACTAAAGATTTGAAATTTTGAAGATAAGCTACAACTAAGCATTTTCAAACTTTCAAATCTTTAATTTTCAAATCCTCAAATGCCTTAGCGCATTATTAATAAAGGGCAAGTAATATGCTCCAACAAATGCCTAGTCGTACTCAATCGAAGCAAGCGCTCAAAAAAGTTTTTGGGTGGACTATACGCCATTAATAAATCTATCTCTTTTTCTTTCAGAAACAGGTTCAACCCTTCTTGAACTGTTTTCCCTTTCAATTCGTGAAAGAAGACTTCTATATCAAAACTATTCGCAGCCAATAACTCATCTACTTCGCCAGTCGCTGCTTTTTCATCAGAATAAACATGTACGTAATGTAAGTTGGCTTTTAGCAATCCCGCCAAAGACAAAGGCATCGACGCTTGAGCTATATTTTCCAAGCTCAAATCTGTTGCATAAGCAATGTCTGTAATTTTGCGATAAATGACTTGTTCTGGTACAATCAAAACAGGGCATTGAGACGTTTTAGCAACTTCTGTGGTCACGCTTCCAAAAAGGCTTTCTATAATATTGTGTTCGCCATGTGTTGGCATCACAATCAAATCAATCGCATTCTTTCTGCTAAACGCAACAATCTCATCTTCTGGCAGTCCTACCGATGCGTGTGCATGAATATCTAAACCTTCCGTTAAAGCATTATTTTTTGATTTTTGCAAATGTGCAAATCGACCTAATTTCAGATGTGCATTTTCTTTGCGTTCTTCTATCATTTTGTACGCAATCGCATCTGTTACAGGAACCCCCAAATCTATTCGATAAACATGTAGTACGTCTACTCTTGCATTCAATTGTCGGGCAAGATTTAAACAATATTGATACCCTAAAGCAGACATTGCTGAAAAGTCAGTCGGATAAAGTATTCTTTTTATTGGTTTCATAATTGATATTTTTTTGTTCTAATTTTTGTGGCAGCTTAAGCTCCGTCAAACATAATTTTTTTTATCAAAAAAAAATATGTTTTCAATCATTTATATTCATGACTTCTATCATAACAAAGCATTTCTAAATGCTTTATTTTTGTGGTAAATTAATCATTAAATTACGATCTATCATGGAAACCATATTAGCCGCAACCGACTTTTCTTCTACGGCCAACAAAGCCCTTGACTATGCCAGTATGCTCGCAAAAGGCCAAAAAACGCCTGTGGAACTAAAATTACTAAACGTTTATCATATTAAGGAGGAATTGAAACCTATTTTATCCGAAGAGTATATAAAAAAACTATCTCGACACGAATTGTTTGATCTTATGATTGCCAAACAAGCTCAAAAGTTACCCGCACACATTCAACTGAATGGAGTGCTTCGAAAAGGGCCTATTGTAGAAACCATTCTTCAAGAAGCACACGAGAGTCATTCGGACTGTCTAATTATTGGTCGAAATGGGCACTCTGGAATCAAAAACTGGATCTTGGGGAATACGACCTTACAACTCATTGAGAAAAGCGAACTCCCCATCCTTGTCATTCCTCAAAATGCTGTGGTACAACCACCAAAAAGAATTGCCTTAGCCATTGATGATCGGTTTGTCCCTTCCAACAAAACCTTAGCACCTATTTATGATTTGGTCGATCACTTTAATACGGAATTGGTTTTGTTTCATGTAGAACAAGAAGCCGCACATTCTAATACTCATAAAGAAACGGCTATTCAAATCGCAAGAAAAGGATACCAAATCAATCTATTCAAAATGGATTCTGACAATCCAACAGAGGCACTTCTTGAGTTGTCTCGAAAACATGAAGTCGATCTACTTTGTTTAATTAAACATGATTATACGCCTTGGCAACAGTTCTTGCACAAAAGCACTTCTTCTAATTTAGCTACTAGAAGTAATCTGCCCTTTATGATTCTAAAAGATCAGTTGTAAGTTCATAAAGTGACTAAGATCATTTCTGAAGGTGATACCTCTCATTGTTTAGGGCTAGTAATCGCTTTATCTTTATGTTACAAACAAAACAAATAAGATTTAGTCTTAAATAAAATATATCAATCATGAAAAAATTCTTCTTAATCTGGATTGCCCTCTTAGGGATTGCGGCACTTACTTTTGGACAAACACAAAGAACCCTAGTCAAAACATTACCTATAGAACAAACCATTCACAAAACTATTTTTGCCCTAAGAGGCAACGTTGAAGTCGAAGAGTGGAACAATCAAACTGTTCGCATTATTACCACTATTACGACTGAACATACGGCCGAAAATGTCTTAAAAGCGCTCATTATAGCGGGTCGTTACAATTACGAACTGATCGTAGATGATGCCAATCAAACGATTACGGTTGACATGCCGAAGAAAGATAATGCGGTTATGATTAATGGCATTAATTTGGACGACAAATTAGAGTATAAAATCTATATTCCAAAAGGTATGAATTACCAAGTTGGATTGGATTATATGTTGATGTAAAAAACATAAAACGATTACCACACGATTAGCTACGCTGCTACTACGAGCTTACTGTGTGAGAAGAATTGTCAAAGAACGATCTTTTTTAGTTAAAAGAGTTGACATGATTTATACTTCCTTGGCAGAGCGTTTTTACGCTTCCATCAAAAAAGTCATTCCTCTCTAGGGGGTGGCTTTTTTTTATGTATAAAAATGGTAAGTAAGGAAGATCATTTTTAAAACTAAGCAAGATCATTTTATAGCCTTACTTCTTGTCGTACATTTACAGTGTAATCAAAGATAATTACTTCATTATAAAACATATCAATCATGAAAAAGCTACTATTAACTTGGGTAATTCTATTTTTAGCGATTGGTTTAGGATGGGCTCAAACAGAAAACACTTGGGTACAAAACTTCACCCTTGAAGAAGATTGTTATTTTGCCGTTTTTGCCTTAAATGGTCCTGCTACGGTCCAAACTTGGGAAGAACCAACCGTACAAATCGTCTATACTTTAAGAACAAAAAATGCCAATGAAACCGTAAACAATCATCAAATTGAAATGAAGTTTTACGAAGAGGAAAGAGTCATGATTTTTGAAGTGCCGAACGAAGAAAAAGAGGACTTGATCAATGCTAAAATGGTCGAAGATTTTCTTGAAGTACAAATATTTGTTCCCAATGACATCAAATACCATATTGTTCCAACGAACCTACATCCTCTAATGTAAAGGAATGTATCTTACCAATCCTTTTAGGTGAAATAGTTTACAAAGCAGGAACTAATTGAAGTCCTATTGGAGTTAAAGTTATTATGAAACTAACAATTACAGGATATTCGACGGCTTTATTTTCAAGCTGGTACTTTATTGAAGAGTTGGGTTTACTCTTTGACGCTGGAGATGGTGTGGCGGCTAATTTATTACAAAAATCTAGAAAAATAAAGCATATTTTTGTCAGTCACCCCGACAGAGATCATATCACTGGATTGTTGCAAGTGCGACAACTCAATGCTCGTGAAGGCGGCTACCCTTTTGTTTATTATCCCAAAGATGCGGGTTCGTTTCCTGCAATGGATAATTTTATGTCTAAATTTGATCCGCATACCAAAGAAAACATTTGGACGCCTCTAGGACAACATCAAGACACGTTTATTAAGCAAGGTATTTTCGTTCGAAGTATCCGAAACGAACATATTGAAGCACCTTTAGATGTCATTAAAAGCCTAAGTTTTGATGTGATAGAAGTGAAACGGAAACGAAAAGCAAGCTTTAAAGACTATTCTCAAGAAGCCTTAAAAGCAGTTCGATTAGAACATGGAAATGATTTTATTACAGAAGAAAAACAGCACTCTATTTTAAGTTATTCTGGCGATACGCCTGTTCGAGATTTTGATCGTTGGAAAGATTCTAAAATTCTCATTCATGAAGCTACTTTTTTAGATGCCTCTGTCAAGCACAACAAGGGGCGCAAGAAAAACGAGCATAGTCTTTTAGAAGAAGTCATTGAAATGGTGGCAGCCTCTAAGGTAGAGCAATTGATTTTGGGGCATTTTTCTAGTCGTTATTCCAAAGAACAAATCAAGCAAGCCCTCACAACCTTAGCTCAGAAACATGCTTTAAACATTCCCATTTTTTGCATTTTTCCAGGCGAAACGATGCGTGACATTTTAGCACAGCCTCCAACACATCCTTCCTTTCAATAACATCTTGATCATTTATTCTTTCAGATCGTACTCTACATCATACTCTTTATCTATCAGTACTTTAGTTTGTTTTAATGTTTTTCCTGTCCAAACATATTCTATTCTTTTATGGCTTGCTAATACATTAGCTTCTTTGTCTTCGTCATACCAGCCAATTTGTTCATCGCCAATAATTTTACCTTTTTCCCCACCTTTATCATCAGGAAAAACCAAATCATCACTCGCATAAAAGGGACTGTCTCCAAAAGGTCTCTTGGTCTTTACATAGACCAAGTCCTTGCCGTCCCAAAAAACAATATTGTACGCACGAACACCGCCACACATTTCTTCCATTTCCACAAATTCTATAATATCCTCAATCTCCGCCAAGCCTCTATTTCCATAATTAGCGAATGAATGGGAAATATGTAAATAATCACCGACCGTTTTTAGATCCACTCTAGACAATTCGCTCTTATTTTTACAAGCACGTATCTGTATAAGCCCTTTATCAGAATCCCCCTCTTCGCTGAGTGAGGCAATTCCATATAAAAAGAGCAGCCTAGAAGAATTCGCAGATTGAATCATCCCTTCGGCAATCAAACCACCCCAAACATAACCTGTTGTCACATTATCTTTAGCCTTAAAAGAAATTTTGTACCAGTTCGTTTCAAAGCCATTTAAGCGCAATTTTTTATCCGATACTTCTATAATTTTAAGGGCTGTTCCGATTGGAAGATTCGTTACAACAGTTCCTTTGGAAGAAGGTGTCGCTCGGACATTCACATGATCGGCTAATAAATAACGCTCGTCTCCAAGCTCAAATTGATGATACTTCTCATTTCCTCGTATGGAATTAACCTTTGTGTCTTCATCCTGTGCAAATACAATATTGGTTAGAGCCACCAACAATAGAAGCAATAGTATTCTCATTTTTTATGTTTTAAGTTGTCCAAGTACTTAATAGTTCACTTTTCTAATTAAGCAAAATCAAGCCAAATTTAACTGCAAC
>CACVAQ010000051.1:6633-9523 GCA_902727865.1 uncultured Aureispira sp.
TTATGAAAATAGTCCAATTAAATACAAATAGCCTGTTATTATAACAACAAGTATCGCCCAAATGAAGATTTTCGTTCGACCTATTTTAGCAACTTTTTGGGCATTTTTTTGTACTAAAGCTTCTTTTAAAGCCTGAATTTCAGGCGCCTTATAGGTAATATTTTTTTCTTGTAGAATTTTTAGCGCTAATTCTAAACTACGTCCATTCATTTGTTGAGAAGCTAAGGCTTTTTCAAGATCAGCCGTTTTTAAGCCTCTAAAGAAACGTTCTTCCGCAGGTTCAAAATAATCTAAGATGGACCTATGTTTGAGGCGTATTTCATCCGCTTTTTCTTGACAATCCTTTGGCAAAAGCACTGCCCAAGCATCGTAAATTCCTTTTGTTTCTACAAAATCAATAATTCGAATCGCATCATTATAACCATAATAATACCGCCATTGCAAGGCAATTTCTATGCCCTCCGCTTCCATCATTACTTTAAAAGACTCGACATCTGCCAACTCATCCAAAATAAGATAAGGCACTAATTCCTTAGAAATATGTTCCTTTCTGTTACGCTCCATCATCAAAATGTTTGATTACCCAATCTTCATAACCTTCCGTTCCCAACATGGGCACAATTTGTATAATTGGCAAGCCTTTTTCTTTTTGTTGTAACATAGCCACCAAACCCGTATAGCGTTTGTGTGCTTTATTATTACGAATGGCTGCACTAACCGCCTCTTTTGTTCCGACCAAAACAACCAATTGTTTTCCTCTTGTAATGCCCGTGTATAGTAGATTTCTAAAAAGCAAGCGATTGTAGGACTCGTGAATCGGCAAAATAATACAAGGGCTTTCACTACCCTGATACTTATGAACAGAAACCGCATAAGCCAAATCTAATTCTAGCAATTCTGCAAACTCGTACTCGACCTCCTTGCCTTCAAATTCCACGATGACCACTTTATCCACCTCTATGACTTTTTTAAGGTAGCCAATATCCCCATTATAAACCCCTTTATCGTAATTATTCCGAGTCTGAATGACCTTATCGCCCTCCACAAATTTACGATGTCCTACGCCTGTTTCTTCATCTATTTTTTTTGGATTCAAGTTTAATTGGAGAATGCGATTAAATTCCACGCTACCAATTTTACCTTTATTCATGGGGCACAAAAGTTGAATATCTTTTAACTTATGCAACCCATAGGCTTTGGGCAATCGCCTATCAATCAGACCCAATACATGCTGAATCAATCGTTCGGGCTGCCGCTCAGAAATAAAGAAAAAATCACTGTCTTTTTCTGTTGTAATGTTCGGAAAAATGCCCTGATTAATCTTATGTGCATTGACAACAATTTGAGAATTAATGGCCTGCCTAAAAATTTCTGTCAAACGAGTGACTGGAACACGCTCGCTTTGAATCAAATCATTCAGTACATTTCCTGCTCCAACACTGGGCAACTGGTCAACATCTCCGACTAAAATTATTTTACAATTATCAGGAATCGCCTTCAACAATGCGCTCATCAAAAAAGCATCAATCATACTGGCTTCATCAATAATCAAGACTTCACAATCGAGTTGATCGTATTTATTTTTACGAAAATAGCGGGTCACAAAATCAAAGGTCAGCAAGCTATGAATCGTTTTGGCTTCTCTTTTCGTGATTTCACTCAGCCGTTTGGCCGCTCGTCCAGTAGGCGCTGCCAAAATAATTGAATCCGTTGTTTCCAAACAGATATCCAAAACCACTTTTGTAATCGTACTTTTACCCGTACCAGGTCCCCCCGTAATAATATGCAGCTTATCTTCAATACTCTTAAGCACCGCCTCCTCTTGCTGTATGGCTAAGGTAATGCCATGTTTTTTGCTAGATTTTTCAAGCGCCAAGTCTAAATCAGTCTCCTTAAATACATCCTCAAACGTTTGCAAACGATCAACTTCCTCTCCGATCTCTTTTTCATAATTGTAATTTATTTTAGACCAGGCAAAGGTTCTAGGACGATCTGTTTTGTGGCTTAATAATTTCAGAACGACCCGTTCTTTGGCAGCCAGCCCACTCAATTCTGCTTCGACAGATTCGAGGGCAACCCCCAATAACATAGCCGCTTCTTTCACCAAAGCATCTACAGGGTAACAACTGTGCCCCATTCTTGCCACTTGCTCCAAGGTAAATTCTATGCCCGAAGCAATTCGAGCGGGCGCATTCACATCCATGCCCATTTTTTGAGCAATCGCATCTGATTTTTTAAATCCGATGCCTTCAACTTCTGTCGCCAAACGATAAGGATTGTCTTTTACCTTTTCAATACTCTGTTGACCGTGTACTTTGAAAATTCGTTGGGCATAGGCTGGTGAAACGCCATAGTTTTGCAGAAAAATCATGACTTGACGAATGTCTTTTTGTTTTGCCCAAGCCGATTCAATTCGCTCTAGTTTTTTCTTGCCAATGCCCTCAATTTCTAACAAACGCTTGGGCGCTGTATCAAAAATCTCTAGGGTTTTCTCTCCAAAATGATCGACAATGCGTTTCGCAAAGGCAGTACCAACGCCTGCTACAGACCCCGATGCCAAATACAACTCAATGCCTCTAGTAGTGGATGGAATTTTAACATCAAATGCTTCTACAACAAACTGTTTTCCAAATTTTTTGTCTTTTTTCCAATGCCCTTGACAAATCAAGGTCTCTCCTACTTGAACGCCCATCATGCTTCCCACTATCGTTGTGATCTCTGCATACCCCATTTTCAAGAGTTTCCCAACCGTGTATCCGTTCTCTTCGTTGCGATAAACAATATGTTCTAGGCTTCCTTCAATCTTTTCCATTCTCCAATTTATAACAAAAAAAATACAGAAGCAAATCTACTGTCATTTAGTCGTCTGCTGGTCTTGACAAAAGGTAAA
>CACVAQ010000052.1 GCA_902727865.1 uncultured Aureispira sp.
AAATAACAAGATCCTTTGCATACAAGATCTCCCAACCGCCATTGTATTCTCCATCCATATGTGTAATTCTAAACCCTTGATACAAAGCATCTAGGTCACTTTCTGGCGTATTAATAAAAATATTAATCCCATTTTGAAAGTTGAGATTATTGACCGAAGCCATTGCAAAATCATCCAAAATAGCTTCGTATTTTAGTAGCTTCTCAGGCGTTTGAGCAGGGCTTGAGCAAGCGTAAATAGTAGATAGGAGTAGTATAAAAATAATGCTTCGCATCTTTGATACGTTTTTATTCCCCACACTGTCCAAAGCCTAAATGATGGCAAAAACGGGTCAAATTCAGGAAACCTTCTGCACTATATCCATGTGCGTCTGTTGGAGTATCCGTATACGCTTTTATGAGAGGAAAAGCGTTTTGTTGAGAACATTCAAAACAAATACTAATGTGCGCTACGGCTTTATTTTCATTATAAAAAACAAGCCCTAGCCTAGGTTTAAAACACTCCTTATATAAACCACCATACGTTTTGGGGTCGTTAATCGTTCTTAGAAAGGAGTTAACTTCTTCTTTTGTTAATTTTTTTTCTTTCTTAATTGTAGGGTTTAAGATCCCTTCTTTATTTATAATGCTAACTCCTTCTATACCCTCAAAATGGTAAGCGGTTACACTAGTAAACCTAGTATTTGGAAATACAACACCCGTCTCTTTAGACTCTGAACTGCTAGAGGGAACGAGATCGCAGCGATTGAAAAAAACAATAGATAAAAAGGCTAGAAGGAATAGTAAGTGCAGTTTCATTTTTTTATTTCGTCCCTTGACATCCTACGGGCATTTTCTATTAAACAGACCATATAAACTGTCGAAATTCACGATAAGGAACAGTAAAGAAGTAAGGAGACAAAAGTAAGTGGATTATAAAAAAGCTTTTTTTGCCGATGACTTAAGTAGATGGACAAAATTAGTAGTATAAAAATAGGAGTATATTTTTTTCGCTAAAGAGTTAAAAAATGAAGCTTTACCTTCGGTGCTACTTCGTGGTAGCGAGCTAAAGTAAGGCTTTTTAAGGAATTTAGCGGACAAAAGATGCCCTATTTTAGTGTTAATTATTTTTGTCCATCTACTTACCTAGAATAAAATAGAGGGGATAGAATGCAGCGCATTCTGTGTGCAATAAGTACTTCATATAAGCTTGAAGAAATAACTATTTTAGGAACAGTAAAAAAAATAAGATGACCATTCCTTAGAAGAAGATTCTAAATACAATAAAGCCTGCCTTCTTAACTTTCGGCTGTCACTGGAACATAAGCCACTTCAATCATCAAGACATTATCAATTAACGATATTTCTTTAGCAACTTCCGTTGGAAAATCAAGCTCTTCGGTTGCTTCTAAAGTAAAACCTCCATTCTCTTCATCTATCTTAAACGTGCTAACCAACTTTAGATGATATACGTCCATAAAGGTTTTGATATAACTATCCTTGTCATTCATAACAGCAGACAAATCGCCACTATAATAGACAATAAAATGAAGGGTTGTTTTTTCAGATGAAACAGTACTCGGTGTTACAGTTGGCGTATAAGCCTTTATTTGCGTTGTCGATAGGACCATAGACAATACAATAGAGAATATAATAAGTATTCGAGATTTTGTATTCATTGTAAGAATATTTAGTGAAACATAACGGGGGTATATATTTCGTATCGAAAAAATTACTCCATTTATTTAAACAATTAGATTATCAACCTATTATACATTAATTTATGTTCACATCTTTCCCAAAATGAATGACAATTCTAAAATATAAAAAAAATTTCATTTTGGAACAAATGTTAACAACTTAAAAATCAAGCTCTAAAAACGTTTCATTTCTTATCTAGTGTATCGTTTTTTATGCGCTTTTATTCCTATTAGCAGCATCTCGTAAACGTTGCAAAAATGGTGAGGCAAAGATAAAGTCTTGTAACAACTCGTTTTTTGTCTCCATGACCTCATGTCGCGTTCCAACCCAAGCCAATTCCCCCAAATGTACCAAATTGATATTGTCACCAATTTCCATCACCGAGTTCATATCATGTGTATTAATAACGGTTGTAATTTCATTTTCCGCAGTAATATTCCGAATTAGTTCGTCTATTTTCATAGACGTAGTTGGATCCAGTCCAGAATTTGGCTCATCGCAAAACAGATAATTAGGGTCTAAAATGATTGCACGAGCAATACCCACCCGTTTTTGCATCCCTCCACTCACCTCCGAAGGATACTTGTTGTTGCTACCAGCCAACTCCACTCGATCTAACGTTTTATTTACTTTGATCTCCTTTTCTTTCTTCGTCAGGTTGGTAAACATATCGAGCGGAAAACGAACATTTTCTTCCACCGTCATAGAATCGAACAAAGCAGAGCCTTGAAAAAGCATTCCCATTTCTGTTCGAATCGCTTTTCTCTGTTTGGTGTTGAGAGCCGTAAAGTTAGTGTCCCCGTACCAAACGGTTCCAGTAGTAGGTTGAATTAAACCGACCAAGATCTTAAGCATCACTGTTTTTCCTGCTCCAGACTTACCGATAATCAAATTGGTTTTTCCTTTTTCAAACACGGTAGAAATTCCTTTCAGAACTTTTTGATCACCAAATTGTTTTTTTATATCTTCAATACGAATCATCCTAAATACTTAAATTTTAAAGCCTACTTTAATAGAATCATTAACATTTGCTCCGTACTTCCTTTACTATTAACGCCGTAAGGTAGTATTTATTTCAAATGTAAATTATTAAGTCAATAACAAAGCCAATACATAATCGGCCAATAGAATTAGAATATTACTAATTACTACAGCACTAGTACTTGCTCGTCCCAACTCAATGCTACCACCTGTTACAAAGAACCCTTGATAACAAGAAATAGAGGTTAATAAAAAGGCAAAAACGAAGGCCTTAATTTCCATCATCCAGATATTATAAGAGTTAAAAAAGGCTCTTAATCCCTGCATAAACTCTGCTTCTGACACCAAACCACCCAAGGTACAAGCAATATAACCTCCTGCCATTCCCATAAAAGCAGACAGAACGACTAACATTGGAATAACGGTTAATGCTGCTATAATTTTAGGTAAAACCAAATAAGCCGTTGTATCTACGCCCATTACTTCTAGAGCATCAATTTGCTCTTTCTGCCGCATTCCACCAAGCTCCGCAGCGATATTAGAGCCCACCTTACCAGCCAAGGCAAGACAGGTAAATGTTGGTGCCAATTCAATAATCATAATATCACGTACAATATAACCAATGTAATATTTAGGAATTGAAGAGCCGCCTAATTGATAGGCAAATTGTATGGCGGTCACCGCTCCAATAAAAACCGAAACCAATCCAATAATAACCAAGGAGCCAATCCCGATGTCGATCATCTGGCGGGTTGTCTCTTTCCAATACATGGATAATTTCTCTGGTCGAGAAAACATATTCTTAATAAACAACAGGTAGCGACCAAAATGGAAAAAAAAGTTCAATGTTCTAGTATTTTCGTTAGGTAAAACTTCTTGCTTTATTTTTTGATAGGATTTGTGTGTTGATGTACACAATAAATTACAATTCACCTATCAACTTGTTAAGTTGCAACAAAACTGGCACTTTTTTAAGAAAAGTGCTACTTTTCTATTACAAAACCGTCATTTCATGGATCAAATAGCAATCCATCCTTAGATTATTAGTTTTTTGGGAAGCGTACGACCAAGTCTTCCTTTTATTGTAAAAATGAAATTTATAAATCTGATTGGACGATTTATCACCCTACATCCTTTTTTTAAATTCCTTGATCATCCCTTCGGCAAAAAATCGTGCCTAGGTTCACAAAAAAAGAATAAAACTCCTTAACTTAGGGTTCTGCATTTACGAAGACTTATTACAAGTACCAACGTCAGATCACACGCCTATTTACTTATGACAACACAAGAAGAATTAGAACACTTACTCGAATTATTAAAGCAAGAAAAAGAAGAAGAAAGCCGCCAATACGATAAAATGCTCAAAGAATTGAGCATTCAGCAACGCATCCAAAAAGGCGCTTGTTGGTATCCTGTTCAAGTGGAAAGCTCTGGTTGGAGTTTGGGAGAGCATCCTTATATTATTATAGAACGCGTAAAACACTTAGACAAAGCTCATAAATTTCGCTCTGGGCAAGTGGTTAGCATCTTTTCGGAAAAAGTGTTGGATAATGATACCGAAGAAAAAGGAGTCATCTACTACATCAAGAAAAACCATATGAAAATTATTTTATATGGAACGCAATTGCCTCGTTGGATTTTAGGGGGTAAAATTGGGATTCAGCTCAATTTTGATGAGCGTAGTTATCAAGAAATGGAGCGTGCCGTAAAAACAGTCAAAGCCGCTAAAAATGATCGTTTGGCGGAACTTCGGGAGGTTTTATTGGGCAAACAACCTGCTCGTTTTGATAAAAACCACCATTGTTTTGACATTCCTCAGCTCAACAAATCGCAAACGGCTGCTGTTCATAGTATTTTATCGGCAGAAGATGTTGCGGTTGTACACGGCCCTCCTGGCACAGGAAAAACAACAACTTTGGTTGCGGCCATTCAGCAATTGGTTCGACGAGAATCGCCCATTTTAGTTTGTGCGCCTTCTAATTCTGCCACCGACTTGCTTACCGAAAAATTGGCGGGCGTAGGGCTCAATGTTGTCCGTATTGGAAATGTTTCTAGAGTAGACGAAAGCCTTTTGCAACATACGATGGAAGGGATTTTGCAAACTTTGCCAGAAATGCAGGACGTTAAAAAAATGAAAATAGAAGCGGCTAAAATACGCCGTAATGCCGATAAATTCAAACGAAAATTTGGTCCTAAAGAACGTCAAGATCGTCGAGATAGTTACCGAGAAGCCAAAGACTTGATGTATCAAGCCAGAATGTTGGAGGATTATGTGATTGAAAAAACCTTGCGAGAAGCCGATGTTGTTTGTAGTACTTTGGTTGGTGCGGTTAGTCGTCACATCGAAAAAATGTCCTTTAACACCATCATTATCGACGAGGCAGCACAAGCCTTGGAACCTGCAACTTGGATTCCGATTTGCAAAGCCAATAAGGTCGTTTTTGCAGGCGATCCGTTCCAATTGCCTCCGACGGTAAAAAGCAGAGAAGCGGCTAAAAATGGCTTTAACATTACCTTACTCGAAAAGGGCGTGCAGCGCTTGGAACAGGTCAACTTATTGGACACACAGTATCGAATGCACAACAATATCATGGGCTTTTCTAACGATCAGTTTTATGATAATAAGCTTCAATCCGACGAATCTGTCGCTAATTGGCAATTGATGCTTTCGGACGGATCACCTAGTGAACCTTTAGAGTTTATTGATACTGCTGGCTGTGGTTTTGAGGAGCAGGTCAATCCTGAATCCTTAAGTTATTTCAATCCTGAGGAATACTTTGTCTTGCGCCAACACCTTGATAATTTATTGGTCATTGTGGGCGATCAAGAGATTTCTATTGGAATTATCTCGCCTTATCGAGAACAAGTTATTTCTATCCGAGAAGCGATTGTCAAGGATTTTGACCATTTTCCAGCGGCGAATATTGAGGTCAATACGATTGATGCGTTTCAAGGGCAAGAGCGAGATGTGATTTACATTTCGATGGTTCGTTCGAATGACATGGGCGAAATTGGTTTCTTAAAAGATACGCGCCGTATGAATGTTGCGATGACGAGGGCGAAGAAAAAATTAATCATTATTGGCGATAGCGCTACCTTGGCTAGTTTTCCTTTTTATGGTAATTTCTTGGATTATGTGGATGCGAAGGGGGTTTATGGTTCGGCTTGGGATTGGCAGTAGGTTAACACCCAAGATAACAGCCACTTTCGAAGTGGCTGTTATCTTGCCTTTGCGATCTACCTCTACCCTTCCTTAAGCCAGCGATCATGCAGAAAAAAAGACACATAACCAATCCCCAATGCGATCAAAGCAAACATAAAATTCAGCATAATGATATCATCCAAAAAGTAGACAGCTAGACTTAACCAACCTGCCGTATAGCCTCCCCAAATAGCACAAACGCACAAAGAGTAAGCAAATTTATACCACCTCCTTTTGTGTTGAATAAAATACCTTAACAAACCCAGATTCATTCCTATTAGAATTCCCAAACCAACTAAGGACTCTACGTGTACTACTGCATCTTCAAAATAAGGTCGAAATGAAACTGTAATCCCTCCAAGCAAGCCGCTTATTAGCAAAAACACAACGGCTCGCCCCCAAATGTATCGGTCTACTGAGTTCGTTTGATCTAAGATATCCGTTAAATGTTCATCCAATAGCGCATTCTTATTATTTTTATCAAACATTGTTTTGTAATTTTAGGATTTAAGATTTTAAAATAACCAAGTCTCCAACAATTATATGAAAGAAGTGGCACTATTCCATACCCTTGCGCATTTATCTATCGCCTTTATTGGAGCCATTTTATTACTGGCCATTTGGTACAACATCCGCAAACGATTTAACAACCGACTGGAAGAGGACGACTCTTTGCTTCGAATCGACAAAGGCTTGGTTTATTTAAGTTTAGCCCTCTTTGTTTGGGTTGGGTCGGGCACTTGGGGCTATTTGGGAACGCTTGGTCACTTTAGTCAAACGACTGCTTATTTATTGGGTGTCAGTTTGTTTTCTACCTTAAATAATTTATTCTTACTCTTGGCCTTGTTCTACTTTTCTCATGCGCCTAGTTTTATTTATAATAATGAGAAAAACATTAGTAAAATCATTGCCTTAATTCTATTGGTCAGTCTTTTGACCATTGGCTTAAACCTATTGCTGCCCGCCAATCAAGCAGCCATTCGTTTGGCTGGAATTCCAGATTTATTACTGTCCAGTTTCCTGTGTTGTTTGCTTTCTTATTCGCTCTTCAAAACCTTTATTGATCGAGATTTAAAAGTAGTGAGCTACATTGCAGCGCTATCGGTCTTCTTGATGTTTATCACTCAATTGCCAGAAGTGTTCACCCAATTAGACGACGGATTTTACAATAAATTAATACAAATAATTGCCAAAACTTCCTTGATTTCGATCTTCTTAGTCCTCGCTACTAGTTGGGTAATTGAGTTGGCTAGCACGCCTCGTCCAAGTGAAATGACGCTGCAATTTCTAGATTGGTCTTTAGTAAAAATCAGCATCCCTTCTAAAGAAATTTACGACCAAGTGATCGACTTTGGTTCCAAGACGACACAGTACAAAAACCTACTCAAATTTGCCTTGCGTAGAAAGTGGGGCGAAGGGCAAGAACAATGTATTCTCGTCGGGGCAGCAGGCGAGCTAAAAAATCAAACCTACCTAAGTCGAATCATCGAAAATTGCAACAGCATTCTCGCTTTACAAGAAGAACAACAATTGGTGCGTCGAGACATTTTTACCTTTATTGGCAACGGTCAATACCGTTTGCGCATCTTACCAGAGCACATCAGCATAGAAAAAGGTCTATTGGACGAATTTCTAAAAACACCTGATAATCAAACCTATAACACTATTTGTAATTAATTGTTGCGGCGTTTCAAATAGTATCAAACTACTATTTTTCATTATACTTTAGAACAAGCCTTAGAGATCCTAAAGCTTTAGCTGATTTTGCGTTTGAATCATTTTGATTCGTAGTCCTGATCTTTTTACTAGGACTATGTTTTACCAAAAACCAACGCAATATGCAACCAGCAGAAACGGCTCCAACAGCCACCTTATTGGGGCATCCCAAAGGGCTTTTTTATTTATTCTTTGCCGAGTTGTGGGAACGCTTTTCTTTCTACGGAATGAAAGCCCTACTCCTACTTTACATGACACAGCATTTACGCTATTCCGACGAGGCTTCTTTTGGCATTTTATCCGCTTACATGTCCTTGGTCTACATTACGCCATTGTGGGGCGGAATGATTGCAGACAAAATTTTGGGCTATCGAAAGTCCATCTTACTAGGAGGTATTCTAATGGCTTTGGGACATTTTTTATTATCCTTTGAAACGCCTCTATTCTTTTACAGTTCTTTAGGTTTGATTATTTTGGGCAATGGTTTTTTCAAACCCAATATATCCTCTTTTGTAGGCGCATTGTACAAAGACAATCCGAGTCAACGAGATGCGGGCTTTACTGTTTTTTATTTGGGTATTAATTTAGGGGCAGCAATCGCCCCCTTGATTTGTGCTTGGGTAGCGGCACGCTATGGCTGGCATTATGGTTTTATGTTGGCAGGTATTGGAATGCTCTTCGGGCTGATTTTTTTTCAGCGAGGGTTAAAAAACAATGTTTTTGGAGTCGCAGGAAAACTGCCCAATGAGAAGCATTATTATCAAAAAAAAGGCGGCCTAAATCAAGGGCAATGGGTCACTGTTGGGGCATTGGCTGCAACGCCTATTTTTGCAAGCCTTATCTTTTTTCACGAGCAGGAACATTATTTAATTTTTGCCGCTACAGCTTTCTTGCTGCTTTACATACTCTACATTCTAAAGAAAGTAAGTCCGCTTGAGCGAAGTCGATTAACGGTCGTCATTTACTTCACCTTGCTTTCCACCCTCTTTGCAGCTTTATTTGAACAAACAGGCAGTTCTTTAGTCTTATTTTCGGATCGAAATGTGCATTTAATTGGGATCAATGCCGCCCAAACCAATAGCATCAACGCTAGTTTTATTGTCTTATTGGCCATTCCTTTTTCTATGCTTTGGGGCTGGTTAAATCGCAGGAACAGAAACCCATCTGCGCCTTTTAAATTTAGTTTTGGTTTGATTTTATTGGGCCTTGCTGCCATTATTTTTGGACGCTCTGCGGTGAGTGCGGATGCCTTGGCTCAGACTTCTATGATTTATCTACTTGTCGGCTACTTTGTGTTGACGATTGGAGAACTCTTTTTATCTCCGATTGGACTGTCTAAGGTCACCGAATTATCCCCCAAACAATACATTTCATTCATCATGGGCGTTTGGTTTTCTTCCTATTTTTATGGGCATTATTTTGCAGGAAAAATTGCCAAACTCACGGTCAGTAATGGCGATTCAAACATCTTAACGGAGACCTTTGGTTCGGCAATCGAAGCCGTCACGGGCTTAACCCAAGATATTGCCATAGAAAAAGGCCCTGCTTTTGAGCAATTATATTCTTATGTTTCTGTCTACGTTAGTTTTGGAATGATAACCCTTGTCATTGGTTGTCTTGCGCTCTTTATCGCTCCGCTAATGACTCGAATGATGCACCTTAAACCTTAAATAGATTGCGCTTTTAGGAGTCGTAACTCTTATTTTATTCGAAATAAAAGGACGTTTTAAGCATTTTTGCGCTTTATCTTAGAACCTGACAACAGGTAGCATTTGCTCCTAATCAAAAAAAGGAATCCCTCGAAGAGAGATTCCTTTTTTTATGCTTACAATTATTTTTTTAGTCCTTGGACCATCTTAACGTCTTGACCA
>CACVAQ010000053.1 GCA_902727865.1 uncultured Aureispira sp.
GTTTAATTTTGAAGGCTTAATTTTTAATGCTCCTTGTACTATAAAGCATTCAAAATTCAACATTAAGCATTCAAAATTAAGAATAGGTTGAGACGCAAGTTTTGGTATTTTATCGACAATATCAATTTTCTGCGTAACATCAGTTATAATAAAAAAGGGTTGTCTTTAGCGTTCGAACGCTTAGCACCTACGCCCTTATTGGGCTGTTGTTCAAGACTTAAATCTTCTACAACCGAAAAACACAAAGCAAGTTCATTATAAAGCTCTTGCAACAATTTATCTTCCAAAACAGAGCGTTGGATATCTGGATCAAAAAAATCCTTATTCGTCGGCAACGCTACATACATTTCATGTCCAATAAAACTAATACTCAATCGGGTCTTCCACTTGTACCGCAAATCGTAAATCGCTTGTAATAAGTTGGGGCTTAAAACTCGATGCACCTCTTCTTTATGTTTACTATAAACGACAAATTCCTTTTCAAATTCAGGATGCCCTTCCATATAAACCATAGACGAGCCTTTAAAAAAAGCACCTATATTTTTCTGAAAAAATTTCCCAACCTTACCAAAATTGCTTTCTGCCGTATCTGGCAGCACTTGAATCCGTCCTTGCACTCGATTCTCTCGATTCAAGACAAAAAGTAAGCCCGAAAAAACAGTGGTGGTCGTCGAATCGGAATGTCCCTCACTATCCGTTGTCGTTTCTGTACTTGTAACCGATAATTCTGAAAACTTAAAAGAGCAGCCATTTTCCGTTTTCCCCTCAAAATAATCTTCTCCGCTATAATTATCATAAGAGCCAAATAACTCTGATTTATCAAACAGACAACTCGGCACGTAATTGCCTGGCGCATAATAAATACCAGGATACAAGGCCTCTATGAAGGTTGAAAAGGTTTTTTTCTTGAAATTTAACCTATAATTAGTTCGGTAGGGAGCGACTTTGAATCTATCAATAATAAAAAAACCTACCATAGCGCAAAAAAACAGCAGTCCAATAAGTGGAAAAACACCACTAGACAGACTAAGAAGTCCCAACAACAAGAATAGTGTAGGAATCAGATACAATTGTTTCGCTTTAGAAATTTCTTCTAAGGTAGCTTGTCTTTCTGCTTCATTTTTTTGCAAGCAAGGGTCTATTTGCCGACGAATGTCGTTCAATGTCTTCATTTGGGAATATAATTAGGTGCTGTCCATGGGACAAAAAATTAGGCTATAACGTTTTTTAATACTCCGTTGATTTTTTATTCGGGAATATAAATAGATGGACAAAAAATGATTCAACTGTCCCTCTTATTTTTTACTGTTCTTAAACAGCATTGCTTCGTTATTTTTTTTGTTAAAACAGATTTTTAGGGTTAAAAAAAGTCTGTTTTCTAAGATACAAAAGTTCTTGGACAAAAAAAATCCTATTTCACCAAAGAACCCTTTTCACAAGTCAAAAATCACTCACAAGCCTTCAAGCTTGCCTCGACCTCATTCAGTTTTATAAATTCGCGTCGATTGCCCCAAGCATTATGAATATAATTAAGAATATTAGTAATCTCAACACTTGACAAGCCAACAACTGGAGCCATTCCTGTTTCAAATTCTACTCCATTGACCATAATTTTGCCTTGCAAACCGTTCTTAATAATACAAGCAGCACCGACACCAACGCTTTGCAACATATCTGCCCCAGCCAAAGGTGGATACAAGGCCTCTAAACCAGTACCATCAGACATGTGGCAATTCTCGCAATGTTTTTCATACAACATAGCTCCTTCATTGTAGGTTTTTTCTCTTGAATTACCACAAGAAAACGCCATTGAAAGCCCTGTACCTAAACAGAGGCTATATTTGATTATTTTATGCACCTTGATTGTTTTTTTAATAGGGTTCTTTGACTCCAAGAAGGAACACAAAATAAGCCTTCACGCTCCTACTAAACGTAATAAGTTAGCTAAATTGGCTCGCAATCTCAAAACCCCAAATAGATTATTCTGTATCTAATAATAATTGAGTGTCTTTGACCAACTGTTTCATGCGTTCGGGATCGGTCCCATCGTACATTCCACGGATTCTACGTTTTTTATCCACCAACACAACCGCACCACTATGGTCAAAACCACCAGGAGCATCCGCCGATTCTAATGCCGTCACATAATAATCATAAGCAATTTTGTAAATTGCTTCTTTATCCCCCGTCAACAAATGCCACGTATCCGAACTAATGTCAAACTTATTCGCATACCAAGCCAAACGCCCAACAGTATCGTGCCGAGTATCAATAGAATGCGATAAGATGGCAAAATCCGAACGGCCTTTAAAGGCTTTATAAGCCTTTTTCATATTCTTCTTTACCTTAGGGCAAATTGTAAAACAAGACGTAAAAAAGAAGTCTGCCAAGTAGACTTTTCCTTCCACTGTTTTTTCTGTAACAATAGCACTATCTTGGTCTACAAAGGAAAAAGGAGGAATCGTATGTTCCAAAGAATCCACCACTGTTTTGCCATTCACTTCCTTTGTTATCGGCAACTTCACCCCAAATACAGGCAAACCAGAAGCATTTTCATTTTCCTGCGTACAACTACCAAGCATCAAAGCCACAAGGCTCACTAAAAAAACATATTTCATATCTCTGTATTTGGTCGAAAGCCTTAAGCATAAAACAATAAATGATTGACTATCAATCCTTTTACTTACGAATTTACACTTAAAATTTACGACTTATAAAAAATAATAAAACCAAAGCCATAATAGTATGGGCTGGTAAAAACGGTCAAAGAGCCATTTCTTTTTTAATACCACAAAGATACGGAATTCATAAGAAGATACCTTACAGAAATCAATTTTGATCTGCGCAATTTTTATTCAGAATTATTTCAAATTAGGAATTTAAACGCAATTCTTCTACCCTTCTATTTTAAAGGCAGCCGTTCGAACCCGTTTGGTGGACAAACCATCTATCGTTTCTTCCAAAATCATTTGTTCTGCGCTTGGCTGCTCAAATACTTCTTGCATATTTCGAACTTGCCCTATCGGTACAAACTGTTGATGACAACGCTCCAAAATGTCCTTGGAAGCTAAATTCTTGAAAGAAGCCCTTAGTTCTTCTGCCAAAACAAGCCTATTTTTAACCCGTTCTATATTCGTTTTATATCCTGCATTTGCTAGTAAATCGGGGCGGTCCAAACAAGTACACAAGGCTAAAAACTGTCGATCAGAGCCAATAGACAAAATTAAAAGTTTCTCGTCCTTTGTTTCAAATAATTCTCCATAAGGCGCAATATTAGGATGCAGCGAGCCCATCCGTTGTGGGATGTGCTTGCCCATCAGCCAGTTTGTGGCTTGATTGGCCAAAGAAGCCACCGCCGCTTCTAGCAAAGAAACACTAACATGAGCGCCTTTTCCTGTTTTATACCGCTGCAACAAGGCCACTAAAATCCCTTCTTTGAGTTGGTGGGCTGCCAAAACATCAATAAGTGCAACGGGCATCTTTGTTGGGGGACTTTCGGGCTGTCCGTTCATATACATAAACCCTGATTCGGCTTGCAAAACCACATCAAAAGCCACTCGCTCGCTCTCTTCTCCAAAGCCTGAAATATTCGCATAAATCAAATCGGGACGCATGGTCTTTAAGCGCTCATAGTCCATGCCTAATTTTTTTGCAGACTGCTTTTTGTAGTTCGCCACGACCACATCGGCTTCTTTGACCAATTCGTATACGGCATCTTTACCTTCTTGCGTTGATAAATCCAAAAAGTGTACTTCTTTGTTCCAATTGATTGCACAATAATAGGCCGAAACAGAAGCCGTTTTGTCTTCTGAGGGCAAACGCCAAGTTCGGGTCACATCGCCCCCTGTTTTCTTATTTTCTATTTTGATAACCTCCGCTCCTAATTCTGCAAAAAAAAGCCCGACGGCTGGTCCTGCCAAGACAGAAGCAAGTTCTACGACTTTCAAATCTTTAAAAATATGTTCCATTGTTAAATTTATTCGTTGATACGTTTTCAATCTATCTCTATTGAGCAAAAGTACGCTATTCTTATTATAATACTTCGTGGGATTTTTAGTTTTTTTACCAAAAAACATAAAAACCATTTCATATTAGTTTGATTATCAATAATTAAATTAAATTAAATTAACAGTTCAAAACTATCTTATTGATAATCAAACTAATATAATTTAGCTACGCTGAGCCTTCGGGTTCTCCACGAAGTAATGTATTAAGAATTGCCTTTTTTATAACGCTTTTCCAGCAATTATCGGTTTGCAAAAAAGTAAATTTGTAGTTTTCTTAAAATTAGAAATCCATACATTGTAGCTTAAATGTCTCCAAAAATTCATAAATTTACACTACAAAAATTCGCTGTATTATGAATATGAAAAATCATTACAAAGAAAAGTTTTTGGCCTATGATAATGACCAACTTAAAGACCTCATAGCAGGGCGTTTTAGAATACCTACTGACGATGAAGTTGCCGCAGCAATAGAATTAATAAAAGAGCGTTATAACAAAAATATTGAGCTAGATTCGAAGCTTTCCTTAGGAGAAATACCGAGTGCGTCGACGCCTGTCTTATTGGAAATTGCCAAAAATCCGATGACATGGGGTAAGGATGCGGTTGAAATTGCGGAAGCAGAAATTTTGCGTCGAGAACATCTACCCATCGAAGACACTTTAGAAAAAAATGAAGGTAAAACAGCTTTGCAGATTATTTTGGGTGTTCTAGGCTTTGTCATCTCCGTTTTTTTAATAAAATTCATCGCCATCATTTTAATTATTTCCTTCTTCTTTTATGTGTTCATCTCTTACTTACTTAGTTAGCTGATGCTAGGTAAAAACTAAAAACCACGCAGTAGCTCCACAGCTAAATAAGCCTAGCCCTCCTGAACCGAACGGAATGCGGGCACGAGCAAAGCGAGCGAACAAACATAGAGAACGAATCAAGGGCGTATTATTGAGCGTAGCTCGGTTCTTTTTTACCGAACTAATCTTTTGTAAAACCTAAAAAATAAACTACTTTTAAGTAATACTCCGTTGATTTTTTAGTTTTTCTATAAAAAACATAAAAAAGCATCTTGCATTAGTTTGATTATCAGCTTTTTAATACTTTGATAATTAAAAACTCATCTTGCTAATAATCAAAGCGAAGCACTCATGCAATAAACTAATACGATTTAGCTACGCTGAGCCTTCGGGTTTCCAACGGAGTAATGTTTAAGCCTAATGCCTTAAATTTCACTATCAAATATGAAAACACGCTCCTAAACGAATGATCCACGCAAAAAACATAAAAAAGACTTACGATAACCTCACTGTTTTAAAAGGGGTTGATTTAGAGATTAAAAAAGGAGAAATTGTTTCCATTGTTGGAAAATCTGGAGCAGGAAAAAGTACTTTGCTGCATATTTTAGGCACATTGGACATTCAAGATACAGGTTCATTGAGTATTAACAACGTTGATATTAGCCAATTATCAGAAAAAGAACTTTCCGCTTTTCGCAACAATCAAATTGGGTTTGTCTTTCAATTTCATCACTTGTTGCCAGAATTTGATGCCCTCGAAAATGTATGTATTCCTGCGTACATTCAACGAAAGTCTGAAAAAGAAGCAGTCGCTCGTGCCACAAAACTCTTGACGGATTTAGGACTCAAAGACCGACTGCATCACAAGCCTTCCGAGCTTTCGGGAGGAGAGCAACAACGGGTAGCCGTGGCTCGTGCGATGATGAACAAACCTGCTGTTATTTTAGCCGACGAACCTTCTGGTAATTTAGATACAGAGACCTCGCAACAATTGCACGAACTCTTTTTTGAACTCAGAGATAAGCATCAACAAACCTTTGTTATTGTGACCCACAATACCGAATTAGCCAAAATGAGTGATCGTACTTTGGTCATGAAAGATGGAGCCATCATTGACAACCAAATTAACAGCTAAATGGATTCAGATTCAGATTTAGATTTAGATTTTTTGCGAGACGAACAAAAGTGGCTTGCTCAACAAGTTATTCTGACAGAAGAGCTACGGCCATTTCAGCCCAAAGAGGTTTTGTTTGGAGTAGACATACAGTATGTTGGAGAAGAAGCCTTTTGCGCTATTTCTGCCTATCAATTTAATGGCAAGCACTTAGACACCTTTGTTCTCAAAACGCAAACTGGAATGGAATACCGCTCTGGTTTTTTCTGTTTTAGAGAAGGTCCGCCAGTCTTGAGAACCATTCGAAAAATATTAGCGCACCAAAATTTAATTCCTCAATTAATTATTATTGATGGACATGGAATTGCCCATCCTAGAAAATTAGGGATTGCCAGTTGGATTGGTGTTAAAACAAATATCCCAACAATAGGTGTTGCTAAGCGGCCGCTCTTGAAATACGATGGCATTTTGGCAATGGAGCGAGGCGCTACGCTTCCTATTTTCAGAGAAGGAAAAGAAGTCGGTAGCGTTCTAAGAACTCAAGCAGACATCAAGCCTGTTTATGTGAGTCCTGGTTATAAAATGTCTTTGTCACAATCCAATAAAATTATCTTAGATTTATCGCCCAAATATCGCATTTCGAATCCCATTCGAATCGCCGATCAAATGGCTAGAGCCTTTGCAAAGGGAGAAAGATTACCCAATGTTACTGTTTTGTAAGTAAAATCACATAAACGTAGGCATTTTCGTTCTTCACCATTCCATTTTCAAATTGCCCCAACAGCCTTGTACTATAATCAGGAAAGGCAACATCGAGTACTTTTTCTGTTCTTAAAATAATTACAGAATCATATGCCTCTAAACGAATCAAATCTAGCGCCTCGTCCCAATATACTTTCCCTTGGTTGGTTTTAAGCGTCCTCCAATCACAATACTTTAAATCGCCTTGAGAACTAAGGTAGATCTTATACTTAATTACAAATAAGACACCAACGACAAGATGCCAAAATTTTGCTTTTTTAACGAAAAAAAGACCAAATAAAGCGACTGCTCTATTTGATCCTTCTCTTAAATTCTTTGAGCGAATAAAAAATCACACGCTACTTAGCCTTTTCGAATAAGTTCGATTGCTTTCTCCAACAATTCATCTTTTCCTTGCTTAATTCCTTCTATCGTAGGCAATACTTCTACATCTGGAACAATACCGACTCGTTGCGTTTCGTCTCCATTGGGGTAATAAATACCGATTCCAGAAATCATTGTTTCTAAACCTCCAGGCAAAACAATTCTAGAAACATTTCCATCTGCGCCAGCGGTCGTACTGCCAACGACCGTCGCATTTGGACCCGCTCTAAATGCCATTGCGGTATATTCTGCTTGACTTTGAGACAATTCATTGACCAAAATAACCACTTTGCCCTTATAGCTGCTAGTAGACCCAGGGATACTCAAAGGGCTGGTGTAGGTAAACTCGCCTGGATTATTCACATTCCCCTTTGTAAATTTGACAAAAGGCGTTCCAGTAGAGACAAAAAAGGTTCCTAAAAGAAATGGAACAAAAGTAGAAGGATAATTTCGAATGTCAATCACAATACCATCGGTTTTCTTCAATTCATCTTTAATAGATAAAATGTCTTCTGCTTGAATATTTGCCAAACTAACATAGCCAACATCTTCGCCCAATAGTTTATAACACTTTTCGTCACTTTCTCGATACCAAGAATAATAATCTAATGCTTTCACGCCATATAATTGCAGCTTTTTTGTTTGTGTTTTGCCATCTTGCACATACTCAATTTCGACTTGTTCCTCCGTAGAACGTAGCATATCTCTAGACATATCTCTTAAACGAGTCGGCTGATTGGACGCAGGATAATAGGGTTGTTTCTCCTTTACAATTGATTCTATTGTCTTTCCATTTATTTTGGTAATAACAGCCCCAATTTCCAGTCCTGTTATTTCTTTTAGTTCATTATTATAATAATCAACGACCACCAATTTGCCTTCTATAAATCGGGTATGCACAGGCGAGTAAAAGGAGCCTTTCCATTTCATTAGTTCATTATTTCCTCCCCAAAGATTTGCATGCGTATCTTGAATATCTCCAATCATTTGAACCGCTGCCAACTCATACTCCAGTTCATTTTTTGCCAAATTAAACTTAGGTATATAGGTCTTCAAGGCGGTATTCCAATCCTTGTCCATCAAGTGCTTGTAAGGAAAATAATAATGGATCATGTTCCAATACTTAAAAACCGTTAACAAGCGAAATCCAGCATCAGGATAAGGCATATTTGTATAGGCTTTTTCGTGTAAGAATACTGGATTACCGACCCCTTCCGCCATTCTAATATGATAATGATCGCCTTGATGACGATTTTCGTACACCTGCTCTAGTTTTTTTTGTAAAGAAGCACTAAGTCCCATGGTTTTAATCCATGCTAAATTGGGTTTTAGAAAGGCTTCAGCGTCTGTTTTTTTGCAATCTTTACAAGCTTTTAGCTTTCCATATTTTGAGATCCATTTTAGTAAATACTTATCTCTTGCATGGTTACTAGTCAAGGTCAAATAATCGGGCAACATACGAAACAATTCATAATCCCAATTGTAATTTCCTTCCGCTACTTCAGGATGATGGTATTTCATCAAACCCCAGATACGCCCTAACAATTCTAGGTTCGATGTTTGTCCTTCATTGATCGTAATCGATTCAATTCCAGATCCCTTGTCAAATGCTCTGTCTAAAGCAGCAGGAATCAATTTTTTCTCCACCTCTTCTAAGGTTTGAACATCTTTGCCGTCAATGGTGAGCACAAAATTATCAAACCAAGCCTCTCCCTGTCCTACCAATATACCTGCGACATAAATCTGCTCTGCATCTTTGGGAAAAGGCAATTCAATCCGATATTTTGCCCAATCTTTTGTTCCTTGAATTTGTTGCCCCTGCATATTATCAAAAGCTAATGATTCTCCGTTCCCGTCAATTCTCAACAACAAACCAGCAAAGCCATCTGCGACGTTCTTGGTTTTCATAAACCCTTCCAACCGAATGGTACTCCCTGTATATTTCGCTGGAATTCGATACGCAATAGACCCAAAATTCATATCATTTTTTATCGCAGTTATTTTCCCTGAATACTTACCCGACTGTCCTTCGGGAGCAATCTCCAAGTCATATTCCCCCCACTGAAACCAACCATCGGGCAAGGGGTCATCGGTTGTTTTTTTCTCAAAATCTAAATTAAATTTAGTACTGTCTTGACTAAAAACCGTTGAATACAATAAACTAAATACAATCAGAAAAACATACTTCATTTTTATTCTTTTTAAGGATTACAAATTGATGTTGCTCAGATTAAAAGCCAAACGAATCTACTTTCAGTCTGTAAGCACCTCAGGGAAGAGGCATTAAATTGGAGTAAAAAAAAGGCTAAGGAACCTTTAAATCATCGAATATAGATAGTAATGCGAATCAAGAGCTAAAAGTAGGTCTGAACAATAAAAAGCAGGAA
>CACVAQ010000054.1 GCA_902727865.1 uncultured Aureispira sp.
ACTTCTCATCTTTAGCAAAATTTGAAACAAAAATCCAGCTTCAAATTTGTTCATCTTATTTATTGACCATTCCTAAAAAAGAAAAGGGAGCTTTAAAATAGTAGAATTATGAAAAATATGCAGGTGGTCTCGTCTCCGTGGACCTTAGCCTTAAAGTTACTTTTACCGACCTTTTGGTTTTGTTTTTTTGGCGGTTTGGCTGTCATCTTACTTTTTTATCCACTAGAGGATTTGAAAGAACCTTTTACGCCAACAACAGCTCGTCTAATGGTCATCTCTTTTGTTTTGTCTACAGCAGGTATTTATTACCTCTTGTTTTTTTCAATTAAATGGGTGTCGATGGATACCGAAAATATTTATGTATCTAACTATATGAAGTCGTATCAGTATACGTACGATAGTATTGCTAGGGTAGAGGAAAATCGAATGTTGTTTTGGAACAAAGTGACGATACATTTCCATGATGCGACTCAGTTTGGCGAAACCATTGTTTTTTTTGGAAGTTATTATTGGTATTATTTTCTGAAAAAACATCCAGAGGTTTTGCAACAATTGCTGCCGCAAGAAATACTTGAAAATTTAGAAAAAAAATAACTAAATATTACTCTATAAACGATGATTGGTCGCTCGACGAAGTCCTGTTTGTAGTAATGTTTAATCAAAAATTAAATTAGAAGAGAATGAATACACTAAGAGAATCAATAGAAACAGCTTGGGAAAATAGAGCCCTTCTAAAAGAAGCAGCAACACAGGCAAATATTAGAGAAGTAGTCAACTTATTAGACCAAGGCAAGTTGCGAGTTGCAGAGCCTACCGCAGATGGATGGCAAGTCAATGCATGGGTAAAAAAAGCGGTGGTTATGTATTTTCCTATTCAGAAAATGGAAACAATTGAAGTGCCTCCGTTTGAGTTTCATGACAAGATTCCATTGAAAAAAAATTATGCAGAACTAGGGGTAAGAGTCGTACCACATGCGATTGCTCGACATGGTGCTTTTGTTGCTAGAGGAGTCATTATGATGCCTAGTTACATTAATATTGGGGCTTATGTTGATTCTGGAACAATGGTCGATACTTGGGCGACCGTAGGTTCTTGTGCTCAAATTGGTAAGAATGTACACTTGAGTGGTGGCGTTGGAATTGGTGGCGTTTTAGAGCCTTTACAAGCAGCACCTGTCATTATTGAGGACAATTGTTTTATCGGGTCACGTTGTATTGTTGTTGAAGGAGTACACATAGAAAGCGAAGCGGTGCTTGGAGCAAATGTAACCATCACACAATCCACTAAAATTATTGATGTATCTGGTCCAGAACCTATTATTTATAATGGTCGTGTGCCCGCTCGCTCGGTCGTTATTCCAGGGAGTTACACCAAAAAATTTCCAGCAGGAGCGTATCAAGTTTCTTGTGCTTTGATTATAGGAGAAAGAAAAGAAAGTACCAACAAAAAAACATCCTTAAACGATGCTCTAAGAGATTTTGATGTTGCTGTTTAATTGTTTCATGTTGCTTTGTGCGTCTTCGGGCGCTCCAACAGCCCAAAAAAGAAGCGATTTCCAATACTATATGGGAATTGCTTCTTTTTTTTAGGGGTGGTTGACAACTCAAAGGCTCCTCGTAGCTAATTTTTGCCACAGCGAACTCTCTTTCATAACAGTAGGTATTTGATAGTAAGTCGTAAGTGGTTGATTATTAGTTTTTTTTTCTATATGCGACTAAAGTAATAAAGCCTAAGCTATTTTTTATGGGCTGGCAAAAAGGGGCAAAGAACCCTTTTTTATTTGTTTATTCGCTGGTTTATAGCTAGCATTCCTTCATTTGACTTGCAAAGCTTGAACAAGCTGATTATATTAGCAGTATATTTATTTGAAAATAGTCCATTCCGAACCCATCTATGTCATTACGTCTTTTATACCTCTTATGTTTTTTAGGATTAAACTTCTTAACCGTCCAAGCGCAACACCCTTATGCTTGGGACTTGACGGTAGAGGATGGCCTGCCCAGTTTGGAAGTCTATGATTTATATCAAGATCGCAAGGGCTATATGTGGATTGGAACAGAGAAGGGGGTGTGTAAGTACAATGGGAATGAGTTTTTTTATTACCAAAATAAAGAAGAGCTAAGTGAAGCCTTGGCTGGTATTCAAGAAGATCCAGCAGGAAGAATTTGGATGCGAAACTTTAAAGACCAGATTTTTTATGTGGAGGATGACAGCTTACATTATTTTGAACTGCCTCAAAAAATAACCATTCAGGATTTTTTAGTCGATACAAGAGGCTCTATTTGGATTATAGACAGGACCAAAGACAGTCTGTATTGTTATGAAGATAGTGGTCGGTGGAAAAGTTGGGAAGTTTATTCTGCTGAAACAACCTTAAATGGTCATGGTCTTACCAGTATTATAGAAGATAAAGAGCAGTCTATTTATGTTACATCAAGGATCGGTTTGTTTAAGTGTATGGATGGTCGTATCGATTTTATTACGAATAAAAATTTGGCGAAATCGGTTATAGACTCAACGGTACTTATTCCAGCGCACTTATTTAAAGACAAAGAAAATACGTTGTTTTTGCTTCAAAACTCCGTGCGGTCTACGTATCAAATCAGTCAGTTATTGGATAGGCAGGTCGGTATAGTTTGGGGTTTTTATAGGGACGCTTTTTCTAAAACTAGAAATCATACGCTTAGAGTGGATGAGGAAAATACGATTTGGCAATTAACCTTAGATGGGGGCTTAGGGCCTATTTTTAATTCTAGTACGACTAGTAAACTAGATTCTACTTTGTTGCTGTTTCCGAAGGAGGGGATTTCAGATTTTGTTATTGATCGAGAAGGCAATTATTGGATTAGCAGCCTATCTAAAGGGGTTCATGTTATCCCGAATTTAAAAATTCAACAATACACGGCTACCAATTCAGTGCTGAAATATGACAGAGTTGGATTAATAGAAAAGAGGGACAGCCAAACCTTGTTTATTAATACAGAAGAGGGAAATATTGTTTCTTATAATACCAATGACAATACCCTTAAAAAGACGATTGAAGTTCCAAAGGGTAAATACAACCAACTATTTTGGAACAAAGGGGTGTTGTTGATTAATGGCTTAATGTATCAAGGAGTTTATGATCTTTCGCATACGCTTAGTAAAAAATATAAGTATAATATATTGGAATCTAATGTGCGAAATAGCATTGTTTATAAACAAAAATGGGTAATTAACTTAAAATCAACAGGTGCTATTGTATACTCTTTGACAAAAAGCATCGGGTCTGAAAAAATCCCTGAGGAGCTATTTTCTTATGTAAATTTAAAGACTAGAAAAAAGAACGAACTAAAAATATACAGCAAAAAATTAACCAATGTATCTAGTTTTTGTGTCATAAGTGATGAAGAAAATGATCGTGTTTTAATTGCCAGAGACGATAGTTTAATGTGTTACCCCGAACGAGAGAGACCCTATCCTATTTTGGAAGACGAAGGCGGAGTTATTCGAGGAATTTATATGGAAAAAAGTCCTGATGGGATCATTTGGATCTGTACCATCAATAGTGGTATCTATGCTTTGGATAAAAACCTTCGAGTGAAACATCATTTTACGATTCGAGATGGCCTGATTAACAATAAGATCAAAAAAATAAAAATAGATGGAGATCATTTATGGTTGCTTTCTGGACAAGGTGTGCAACGGTTTAACTCCAAGACAAAAGAAAGTCGCATTTATACCAAAGCAGATGGTCTACTAACACATGAAATTAGAGACATAGCAATTGTTAATAATAAAGTTTGGTTGAGTACAGCTAAAGGACTGATCTCGTTTGATAAGAACTTGCCTAGTAAAAACGTTGTTCCGCTTTCTATTTACCTCAAAAGGATTGCGATTCATGACAAAGATAGACCTGTTGCATCTCATTACAATTTAAACTATCAACAAAATAGCCTAACAATTTATGTCGAAGGGGTTGCTTATCGAAGCCGAGGGACCTTTCAGTATAAATATAGAATGTTGGGAATTGATAGTACCTGGATTTCGCAACCGAGTACAATCAATGTGATGCGTTTTCCTCAATTGAGCCCAGGGGCGTATACCTTTCAAGTAAAAGCAATCAATGAAGATGGGGTAGAAAGTAATGAAACGATTGATGTTCAATTTTTTATTACAAAACCTTATTGGCAACTATGGTGGGTTCAAGGGCTCTTTTTCTTGTCTATTGTGCTGCTTATTGTTGCGGGGGTATTAACTAGAGTTCGAAACAAGCAACGAGCAGAGGAACAGCAAAATGCAATGAATAAGCTCCGAATGAAAGCCTTGCAATCGCAAATGAATCCACATTTTATTTTTAATGTCTTGACTGCCGTGCAAAATTTGTGGCTGCAACATAAGAATGAATTGGCAATGGAATTGCAATCTAGTTTTGCGAAACTCTTGCGTAAAATATTCCAGAATTCTAGCAAGAAGGTTATTTCGATGGAAGAGACGAAAGATTTCTTAGACAATTATTTGAATTTAGAACAAATACGCTTTGAAAACCAAGTACACATTGACTTTGAGATAGAAGAAGAGTTGTTTGATAATTATTTCATACCTCCTTTGTTGATACAACCTATTATAGAAAATAGTTTTAAACATGGCTTGTTTCATAAACCAACCGATAAAAAACTAAGTATTGCTATCCGAAAAGAAGGCGCTTATGTTTATTGTTCTATTGAAGATAATGGTGTTGGGCGTCTTGTGAATGCCGAAATAGCCAAGCGTTCGTCAGGCTTAACAACAACCCAAAAGCGATTGTTGATTCTTCAATATGATGTTCTAAAAGTACTTCACCCTCATAATAATTTAAAAATAACGGACCTTAAAGACGCCAATGGAGCAGCCTTAGGCACAAGGGTTGAACTTTGGATTCCTTTTATTTAAAACGTATCGGAAAAGCCTTGTCCTGTACCTAGAAAACGTATACAAATGCAAAAAATTAGAGCAGTTATCATTGAAGATGAACCTCAAGCAAAGCAAATGCTGACGACGCTTGTGGAAGATTATTGTCAAGAAATATATATTGTCGGTTCTGCTAGTAATGTGCAAGAAGGCGTCGTGGCCATCAAAAAATTAGTGCCTGACTTAGTTTTTTTAGACATCGAAATGCCGAATGAAAAAGGCTTAGAGTTGTTTAAGTACTTTGATAAAATAGACTTTGAGGTTATTTTTACAACCGCTTACGATCAGTATGCGATTGATGCTTTGCGATTGTCCGCCTTAGATTATTTGTTAAAGCCAATTGATCTAAAAGATTTGAGGACGGCTTTAGATAATTTTCGAGAAAAAAAGCAGCAAAACTATAGAAATCAAGCCTTGCGGTATCAGTTTGCGAGCGAACAACAAACGACGCCATCTAAACGGATTGTTTTGCCAGATGCAGAAGGATATGTATTTATAGAGGTGGAGGATATTATGTATTGTCAGGCCGAAAAAAGTTATACTGCTTTTGTTATGAGCGATGGAAAGACGCAATGGGTGTCTAAAACAATCAAAGAATATTCTGATTTGTTGGAAGGCTTTGGCTTTGTTCGGGTACATCGCTCGTCTTTAATTAACCCTAAATTTATCACTAAAATAATTAAAACAAGACCGAGTTCTATTGTGATGAAGAATGGAAAAAACGTCGTTATTTCCAAAACTAGAAGAGATGTGATCTTAGAAGAATTGTTGAACTTATAATGTATTTTGGGACAAAAACGCCTTGTTCTTTGGCAAATTGTTCGCAGGAGTGCAGGAACAATTTGCCAAAGGAATAGAGCTAAAAATTATTTTTTCTCTACAATAGGAATGCGTTGAAATGACTTTTTGTTGTCAAGAAAATAGAGCTGAAAATTATTTTCTTCTTTGATGTAATCAAGCCCCGCCTTATTAAAACTTCGGGTAGATAGTGTTACAACTAGTTTATTTCTATCTAAGGTTTCGACCCGCATTAGGGTGTAAATAATATCGGTATTTTTTTCAATCGCAAAACCAGTGGAAGGTTGTTTGTAATAATAAAAGATCTCGTCATTAATCCATTTATAATAATAGCCCCCATTCGGTTTGATCGCAGTCGGTGTTTCGGCTTCGGTTTTTGAAACTTTCAAAAAGCCTAATTCTCCTTTTTGTACAAAGAATTGAAAAGACAGAGAATCGGTCGATATTCGGTCTTCCCACAAGCCATATAAACGAGCCGTTTGACGCACTTTCTCTAAGTTTAAGCGACGGTAGCGAGCTTTTCGTTGACCAATATAGGCTTTGAAATTGACCTTCTTTTGTACCAAAGAATCAAACTCGTTCTTTTCCATATCAACATCCGATAAATGGACAAATAGCAAATCTTTAGAAATAGAATCTATCTGAATAAACGTATAGCTAGGCGGGTACATCTTCGCTTGCATTTTGTTTTCAGAAGGAAACTTAGAGTAGGCAAGAATATTGTCACTGACCCATCGGTACTTGAATAACTTATCTCCAGTTAATTTAAGTGGGTTTAATATCTTGGATTGTGGAATTTTTAGAAAAGCCAATAAGTTCTTTTCAAAAATAAATTGATAAGAAGTACTATTGTTAGAGGCGTCGTCTTCCCAACGACCTAGTAATTTATCCTGATAAGATTGAGCGGTAGAGCTGTAGGTTAAGGAACACAATATTCCAAATAGTAATATGATTTTAAGCATAGTAATGACTTCTATTAACTAGAGTTTTGAATGAAAAAAACAAATGGTTGTTTGATAATTTTTGCCAAATATTAAAATAACAGATAGCTCTTAGCTGATTTTTAGATTTTAGACTAAATTGTTGGTAATCAAACTTTAGTCTAAAATCTAAGAGCGAAGCGCTCTACTGTCTAAAAATTTTGATCCCAAAGCTTACTTTTTCTTATTAATGCAAAAATTAGCTGCACTGAATCTTTGAGTGGTCAAAGAACCAAACAAATTTACAGAGATCTAATATAAGACCAATTTTTTTATCTCTTGCTTCCCTTCTTGGTTTAATGAAATAAAGTAGACGCCTTTAGCCAAGTCACTTAAATCAATGGATTGATTCGGAGTGCTCTTTAGCTGTCGAATCAAGCTTCCGTCTGACGTAAATAAATAGAGCGTTAGAGCTTGATGATTCGATGTTTTTAGTTGAATGTTGCCAAGGCTAGGATTTGGGAAAATGCTGTATTCAAGTTCCTCCAATTCAATTTGATTGCGACCCGTATTAATTGAAAAAGTAATTAAAATACTATCACGCACCATACAACCATACTGATTGCTGGCACTCAACCAAAATAAATTGTTTCCCAAAACGGTATTAGAACTATCGACTAGAAGTTGATTTCCAATACTATTATCATTCCAAGCGTAATTGATAAAGTCCGTGCCTTGTAAGAGCAAGCTTTGATTTTGATACAATAGGGTATCAGGACCTAAATCTAAACTAGGCATAGAAACAACGGCATGAGCGGCTAATCTAGTCGTATTGCAATCTCCTGTGGGATTAAAACCGTGGTGGTAAAAGATTTCGCCCCTCCAATTTCTAGGCGTAAAGGTAGTGCCAAAGGTATGAGAAACTCCTGAGCCGCCTATGATTTTAAGTTTACTATTGGAATACATCAAGGGATTTCCTGTGGCTAGGTAAGAAAGCTTTGAACTGCCATTTTGCAAGTGCAAATAAATACCTAAGGTATCGTTGGGAAACAGTACTTTATCTGGATAATCTAAAGAATAGAATGCCCCTGCTGTATGCACGTTTGTAGCAGCAGTACCCCAGATGGTCCATGCTCCTGCATTGTTTTCATAACCAACATGACTGCCCGCTCTAGAATAAGCCACAACAGTTTGTGGTCCAAGCGTATTTAGTTTGGTGCTAAGACTGTCAAGCGTAATAGTATCTAAGACAACAAGATCAAACATAACGCCATTCCAATGGGTACTTGTCGTGCTTGTGGTGGACAAGGATTCATCAAAGTGTAAATTCCCTCGAACAACTTCAGGATAGTAGGTTTGAGATGCCCTTAGGTTCGTTAGCATGAATTGATTTCCAAAACCAACAATAGAACCTCCGACAGGAGCATCGTACCAAACAACGGTATCGGAAGGCTGTGTCCCGAATGCCCTTAGAATACTCGTATCTCCCACACAAACCGTATCGTTGAAAGGGGTAATTGTAGGATGCCCTATCGTGTAAATAGATGCAACTTGAGACGTGTCATTGCTTTTGTTTGCGTTATTATTACTTAAATAAGCTTGTAAATCATAATTGACGCCATTGTACGTGTTTATCAATAAAGAAACTGTATCCAAATGACAAACAGGGATTGGGCTGGCCATAAATACAGATTGTGACGAAAGTAAACCAGAATTATTATCTAGGGTATAAAAAACAACCGTAGTAGAGTCAGAATCGCTAGGGCCAATATTGCCAATAACAGCATGAAACAGCGTGTTACTATCTCCGCAAATAGACGTATGCTCTAGGTATATTTGGCTTAAAACATAATCTGTTGTCGTTGCGGTATCTGCTAGGATGTTGGGAATTTCCTCGTTAATCATTCGAGACACCAAAACGGAATGCCCTTCAGTACTTAGGTGTGTACCATCTCCAGAGTCGTATAGCGGTAAAATATCATCATTTGTATCTGCAATGCCCGTCCAAAAATCAACAGCAAAATTTCCAAAATGACTCAAAATAGAATCTCGAACACTTGTTTGTACGGCTTGGGCAGCAGGGCTGAAGTTCTTAGGTTGGGTCGTACAAACCCAAACTGGAATCCCTGCGCTGTCCGCAGCATTAGCAATGGCAATGAAATTGTGCATCTGCTCTGTTAATCCAAAGCCATTAGCGGCATCATTTGATGGCATGTTAATAATAATAGCATCTGCGCCTAAATTAATCGCTTGTGTCACATTGTTATTGGGATTTGTTGACGGTCTGCCAGAAGGGGGGACAAACCAGCTCGGCATAATATGATAGGTTGTCGTTCCTCCAATAGCTAAATTCGTTACTTGACTTTGGGGGTTAATGGCTTGTAAATAATCTCGATAGCGATTGACCCAAGCACTGTCAACGGTCGATGGTCCTGTTCCCGCAGCAGTAGAGGAACCAAGGACAACGACATGAATGTCGGTTAGTTGCGCACAAGGGTTGATGTTAACTTGTGCTTGAATATTTAAACATAAAAAGGACAATAGGACAGGAAGAATAATGGCTTTCATTGTAAGGATTCTGGTGTTTCGTAGAATTTCTTTATAAATAGGTATTTAGATGTTCCGCAAGCTCTTTTTTTTTGCTATTAAAACGCTTTGTTGCTTATTGAAGTATTGTTTTAAGGTCTATACTTCGTAGGGGTTTTATTAAAAAAAAATATGAAGTACTGAATGTTTGCTGCATTATAAAGTATTCAATATAAAA
>CACVAQ010000055.1 GCA_902727865.1 uncultured Aureispira sp.
TAGTCCTTTTTAAGACAATTATTGAAACTAATTATAGAAATTACCTGTTGTCCTACACACAGAAAAAGAATCAGGCATAAACTTTAAGGATTAGATATTTCTAATTTTTTATCACAAAAAAATACTACACGAATGGAATTGAATGAATTAATGAAATCTCCACCTGCCCTGTTAGAGGAGTTAAAGAAAACATTTACAGCGAGACCTACTATTAAGCTTGCTAGGGGCGTTATAAAAGCCCATTCAAAAAGTGGTATTCCTATCTCAACTTACGAAAAGAATAGCCTCATAAAAGACGAGCAATCGTTGGATCGATTCATTCAAGATAAGGGGTCTGGGCATAAGGAGTATAAGGACTTATATAAGAAGGTGAAGAAAGATGAAATCATTCGACTCGGAATTCCTGAATGGACACTAAGGATCGAAGGGGAAACAGAACGCCGTATGGGCTTAGCAGAAAAGTACAACTGGTCTCTTTATTCTTGCCAATCGCTGCATACTCGTGAGAAACAGAATAATAATAAGAACCACGATGCCATTGTAAATTGGGCACGTATAACCTTAGAGGAGAAAGCGAATACACATAAAAAAAGAAATATTGAAACGCCTCTTGGCTGGATAAGAGCTTCAGATCATTTGGCTTTTTCTAATCAAGACTTGAGAAATTATGCCTTCACCGATCATTATCCAAATGGCATCAATAATCCAGGTGTACAACCTAAATTGCCTCCTTTTAAACGGGTTGATTTAATTACACCTGCTCGCTATAATGGCTTTCGTTTTGCGCCATTAGCTATTTATATAGGCTATGCAGAAAAAGAGTCTACGACACCTATATTCTATGCTTTGACTGGTGGTAATGCTCTAGGAGAATCAAAAGTATTATACGTATCAACCAATGTAGGAGAAGAAACACTTATGGAATGTGGTTACAAACCAACACCGTTCTCTGATCCAGAAAATTTCTATCAATTTAACGTGAAATTTGATAAGATGAATCCTGTTGATATCACGATTAAGGTATTTACTAGAAAAGAATTGGAAGAGAAAAAGCCGCATCATTTTAGTATTAATTTGATTTTGGAAGAGATGGCGGTTAATGGAGACCTGTCGGACGATGTTAGAGAAAATAGAAAGAATAGGGCAGGAAAGGTCGCTGGATTTCAATACTTCATTCCCCCTATACATCAATTTTTAAGTGCTTTTTCACGGGTGCTTTATTTGAAGAAAACGGTTCCTGAATCAAAAATTCTTCCTATTGTCATGGAAATTGCAGCCTTAAAACAAAAGCGAACAAAAATCGCTTCTTGTCATCCAGTAAGAAAGAAAAGGGTGGAGCAGTTGACTAAAAAAATAGAAAAATTAGAAAAGCAGCGACAAGCTAAAGCTTAAAACATAACACTATTTACGCTTGGTTCCAATTTTGACGGTCTTGAGGTTAGGATGCTAACAGCACGAATAGCTACTGTTTTGTAGGAGGGCTAGGATAAAAAAAAGATAGGGCATTCAATATCAAAAGATTGAATGCCCTTTTTGTTTTAGGGGGATTCGCAGAATAGGCATTTTTAAAAGCCGTAATTCTAAACAATTTTATTGCAATTATCACTAAAAAAAATTATATTGTATGTATGGGGAAAAAGAGCAAAATACATAGAGGGCGTTTTCAAGCGCAGGGTAATGGCTTAGAAGAGTCAGAATCATGGGCACAAGATAAACCGCTTTCAATTTCTAGTGCTCTTTCTTTATTACGGGGTTTAATTGCTAAATTAAATCCTAGTGATTATACTAGACGTAAAAAGGAATTTGAAAAAGCAGAAGAATTTGTAGAGAATGCAAGCGAAAATGGAGGAATATTTGCCGTGAAGAAGAAAACATTTAAAGTAAAAGGATCTAAAGATGAACGAGTAGATATAGAGGTGTTAGGTGGAAAAGCATTTGTTAAAAATAATGAAAATGAATAAAAATGGTTGCTGTAGTTAGAGAAAAAGATTTTCTGTATAAAAACTTCTTGGTAAAAAAGATGATTTATAATCAAAATGAATCTTATTGGAAGAGGTATGTGAGAAATGCACTAGAGCCTAAGGTAATAGAGCATGAATCTTGGCTAGAAAATGAATATGCGAACGGCACTAAAATTTATGATGGGAATCCAATATATAGTGCAAAGCTACATAATCAAAAAGCGATTAGAATTATTCAAGAAGAACCAGAGAGTGACACCCGTCAAATCGCTGCATGGGTTGAAGAAACAGAGGATGAACATGAAAATAAAATAGAAGAATTGGTTATTTCTTTAGAGCTAACAAGAGATACTCGAAAACTTGCGTTGGAGTTGATTAAAGAATGGGCCTCTAAAATATCAATGCAAAAAATGCTATTGTTAATAGAAGAAAAAATAGACTAACAATCATTTTTTTAGAGATAGGGCATTCAATATCAAAAGATTGAATGCCCTTTTTGTTTTAGGGGGATTCGGCTCAAATGTTGTGCTTACAATCGATATGTTATTATTATGATAATAAAGCTTTTTTATTAGGAACTTAAAAATTAGTTTTTTAACTTAGTTTTTAGTTGTGCGACATTTTTATCATTCTAACAACAAGAAAATCAACAAATCCATATCTAATACAGCGATTGCGTAAAAAAGGTAGATTAATTTGATCTAAGATATTTTAAGTTTTCCTTAGAAAGCTAACAATCAAGCCGTATTAAGAATTTAAATAACCATAATATGACAAGGATACTCACCCCCTTAGAATTACAAGTGATGAACTTGCTTTGGAAAAAAGAAAAGGTTTTTATAAAAGATCTTTTGGAAGCTTGGCCTATCGACGAAGCAGGGAAAAAACCTGCTTACAATACCGTTTCGACGATTGTTAGAATCCTTGAAAAGGACAAAGGCTTTATTGGATACAAAGCTTATGGGCGGACACATGAATATTATCCATTGATTACGAAAAGCGAATACCAAAAGACGTTCTTAAAAAATGCGATTGATAAAGTGTTTTCAGGCTCTGTTACGAGTCTAGTCTCGGCATTGGTAGGCGAGGAAAAAGTCAATCAAGTGGAGATCGACGAATTAAAACGATTATTGGAGGAATAAAATAAACGATTAGACGGATCTATTTATGGTAAACAAGACGGTATAAAAGCTAGTTTACCTACGTACTATGGATTTATAAACTTGTTTTTATTTTTTCTTAATATTGAGAATATGGTGCATTATATACTATTATCCTGCCTCCTTTCAATGATTGGGGGAGGGCTTTATTTTTTTGTCTTACAAAAACACTTACAAGTATTACAGGCAAAATACGTTTTGTTAGGGATTCTTTTGTTGAGTTGGATGATTCCAATTATGCTTCCTAGTTTGCCAAACTACACACAAGAATTAGGGGAGGAGTACTTAGCAGATTATAAAAAATATGATGCTTGGAATGTTGTTGATATCCAAGATGATAACTTAGTCGCTTGTTATGAAAGTGCTGAGAACAGTGAGGAGCAGTGTCATTGTGAGGTAAAGCAGCAATCAAATGTATTGTATTACCAATCAAATTCTTATTATAACTTTATTATTACGTGTAAAAATCCCTTGTTTTGGTTTTTTGTAGGCATGATGTTGCTCTTTTTGCTAGATTTTGTTCTTAAGCTAGCTTGCTTGGTCTATTTGGCGCAAACGAGCCCTAGAGAGTACCAACGTTTGGGCGGAACCAACTTCTATTTGTTGCGCCCGACACAGAAACTACCTTTGTCGATCAGTTCTTTTAGCTTATGGAATAATTATATTTTATTAGATACTAATTTAGAGGCTAACTTTTCGGAACGTGAAATGAAAGCTATTCTGCTGCATGAAGTGGCGCATTTACAACAACGAGATACTTGGCAACAGATGTTTTTGTCCGTATTAAAGATTTTTTGGTGGATGCAACCGATGTTTTATTTATTCAAACGAGAATTGGACGAGTTGAACGAATATGTAGCCGATGATTTTGCGGTGAAACATATTGGAGATGCTAAGTTTTATGCTCGAATATTATTAAAAGCAAAAGAAAAACAAACGCAGCAAGGCGCTTTAAGTTTGGTTGCTTGTTTTGCACAAGGTTTGTTTAAGCAACGCATCTTGCGCTTGATTGACACACCAGTATCTAAGCCCAAGCCCAATTGGGTGTTTTCTTTACTCTTAGTTGGGGTTGTCTTTTGGAGTACGAGCGCTGTTGCATTGCCTGTTTTACAAGAGCACGATCATGCAATTAAGCAGTACGAAATTTTGCAAGAGAAAAATTCTTTGACGGGAAAATATGAGTTTTGTAAGAGTTGTATTTTGGAAGAATTGAGTAAGAAGTAATTTTTAAACGTTAGATAGGAGCCAAAATACAAAATATCTGCTTAGGAGGACATAAGGTCACCTAAGCAGATATTTTGTAAACACTACTCTATCGTATCGACGGACAAGGTATCTAGAGCAGCTTCAGGAAGGGCTTGTTGTTTCTTATTCTTAGCCGAAAAGAAAGCAAGGTCTTTCATCCCTGAGTACTCCGTCAAGTACCATTTATTATCAATTAGAGAAAACATATTTTGAATCATAAAGGCATCTTGTACAATGATGCGTTCTCGGACGACGATTCCCATATCATAAAAAGGAATCATCTTAATTTTATCACTTTCGATGTCCACCGCTTTCTTAAACCGCCAGTTTTCTATCTCCCAAAGAAAAGGCGTTGTACTTCCATCAGGATTATTTCCGAGTAAAGGAAATTCAATTCTTTGCATTTGAAAAAGGCTATCAGCGTAAAATTTAGTGTGGAACGCTTGAAAGTTTTCTCGACCATCCTCATCGAAAGGAATTGATTGTTCGACAGAATCACAAGCAAAAAAAGAAAAGCTAATTAAACAGAGTAGAAAGGATGTTATTTTCATGTTTTAGAATGGGTATTTTATGATTGAAGTTAGTGGACTGCAATAAAAGTCAAAACTTATCTTACAGAGAACATAGTTTAAATAAGTAGATGGACAAAAATAATTAACACTAAAATAGGGCATCTTTTGTCCGCTAAATTCCTTAAAAAGCCTTACTTTAGCTCGCTAAAGCTTCATTTTTTAACTCTTTAGCGAAAAAAATATACGCCTATTTTTATACTACTAATTTTGTCCATCTACTTACTTAAGCCAAAATTATACTTTTGTTACAACACAAAGGTAATAATTTTCGGTCTTTTCATAAAAAACTTGATAAGTCGCTTTAAAATTGGGTTTTAAAATAGTGGCGCTGGTATTGCCTTTAGAAATATTGTCAAAAGGCGCTATGTGCAAATGTTGGATAAAATCCACTTTTCCCAAACCATAGGCTTTGAAAAGGGCTTCTTTGATGCCCCAGTAAATGTGGAGGTAATCAATATAGTAGGGGCTTTTTTTTAGTTCAACCAGCAATGCAGGAGCAAGGTATTTGCTGGCAATACGCTCTAATTTGGGGCTTGGAACTTGCAGGTCCAAGCCAATCGCTTGTTGTGCTTTTGCAAGGGCAATATAAGAAGCACTGTGACTAACAGAAACTTGAGACTGCTTGTCTTCTAGTTCTAGTTTGCCTGTTTTATTTTTCTGAAAAGCTCGATGCGAGGTATTGAATAATTGTTGCAAGCCACACCGACTAGCCAACCATTGCCGAAAAGCAATTGGGTTGCGGTATTTTTGTTGTAACACAACTAATTCATTATCTGTGAGCTCTAAGGCGTCGATAAAAAAATGAAGCGGCTCGGTAGCATTCCAAATAAGCACTTCAAAAACAGGCGATTGATATGTTTGTAAGACTGGCATCTTGCGAAGATACAGTTTGCTAACGAAAGGACATAAAAAATGCCCTTCGGGGAATCATTCCAAAGGTGATAGGGGATCTGAAAGAACTAATTTTTAGCTCTAAAATCTAAGAACGTTTCTTATTAATGCAAAAATTAGCTGCCTTGAATTCGAGTTGTCAGAGAACCATTAAAAACTTATCTATTTGTGCAGCATTTGAGATAAAATTCGTTTGAATAAGGTTTTATTCGGATCATTATTTCTTATTTCTAATAAGTCTTGAATGCCCGCTTCAACACTTTGGCGCACCGTAGATTTTAGTTCTTGGATGGCATTTTCATCTTTGAGCATTCCTTTGTATTTTTCGGTCGAAATGGGTTCTCCAAATTTATAATAAAATCGTTGCGGTTTTGGAAGTGGCGTTAAGCCAACCCCTTTTACGAGCGGAATAACCATATCTTTTCGCGCACCGAATTGTTTCAGCAAAGTTCCCAAAGGAGAAGAGAGAATTTCTTCGCTATCCCAAACCAATTCATAACATTCTTCTGCTCCAACAGCCGAAAAAGGAACAATGGTGCATTGATGTTCGATGGCCATTTTGGCAAAACCAGTGCGGTTATCCCATTTCAATTTATAGGCTTCGCCTTTGTTTTTAAACGCCTCTCTAGCACCTCCAGGAAAGACCAAGGTATACTGTTTGTCTTTCATTAATTGGGTGCAATTTTCCCTACTAGCTTCTACCATTCCAAATTTACCAGCCAAGGTTCGCCAAAATGGAACTTGAAAATGCGCTCGGTCTCCTAAAGAATACGTGAAAATATCTTTGTCATTATATAATTTGAACCACATAATACTGGCATCCCAAAGCCCTAATAAGGTGTGGTTACCAACAAACAAAACAGGTCCTTCTTTTGGAATTAAATGTGCATCGTAAAAAACAGGATCGTTCAACCAAAATAAGGGTTTGAAGAGCTGGAACATTTGTTTGACTTCTTTTGGGGATGGTCGCTTTGATAAATCCATAGTGATTGCTGATTTTAATAAAATTGACAGGACGATAAATTTACTAAAAAAATAGAAAGGGATGGCAAAATTGATCCTATGAATTATTTATTACCTTGTGAAGATGGTTTAATTTTTCGTGCTATTGGACGTAAAAGAACTGGAACTATTTGGAAAAATTCTTAACTGCCGAAGGTCTTTTAGATCAAGATATGATCGTCGATTTTTTAGGACAAGAAGGTTATTTAGCGGTATATATAACCTATCCATTGCGTATAAGTCGTTCTTATGTCTGACTAGCAGAGGTGACGAAGCGATGGGAAGACCTGGCAAAAAGTGCCCTAGGGAGTACTTACCAACCAAAGGTTGTGGTGGAATATCCTAATGAGGAGTGGCCCTAAAAGCACATTAAACAGCTTTCATGTCCAAATTGCTCAAACGTTCAAACAAGGTGCTTTCAGGAAAGGCTGCTTTGGCTTCTTTCAAGGTGGAATGAAATAGAGCATCTTGTCGCAACTGATAATAAGACAAAATTTGATTATAATAAATATCGTCTTTGGGACCAGAAACATTGATCGCTTCTTGAAAATAATTCAAGGCCTCTTGATAAAACCCAAGATCGTAAAAGAAACCACCCAATTCATAGGGCAAGTCATGGGATTCATTCAAGTCAAAAGATAGGTTCCATACTTGATGCAGACTTTCTGCCAATCGTTTTCTTTGATTAAAATTGATGCGTTTCGAAACCGTTTTTAATCGTGGTAAGATGGCGATAAAAAAAGAAGAATCGTAAGCACTTAATCGCATTAGAGCAATTAAGTCTACTAAAGTGAGTTTGGACATCGTGCGATACGCTAACTTTTTTATGCTATTAAAATCATCAGGACCAAAATCATTGACAAAACGCTCGTAAGCGGCATGGGTATGTTGATAACTATTGTTATCTGGCAAGAACAGCAAACAACCCAATTCTAAATGAAAGGTAGAGAAGGCTGGAAACAATGCTTTTCCGCCCTTTTTTTGACAAAATTCTCCTAACGCATGATAATTCACCCACAAAGAAAAACTACCATGTGTAATAATTTCTGGCTGCTCTTTTTGGTCTATATCATGTATTTCATGAAATCCCTTGTCCATCGAAAGCAGCATCAAGCCTTTTTGAGAGAGAGAAATTAGGTTATTGAGGCATTCGAAGCCTTTTTGAGGAAAAAATAAATAGCTATTACTGAGCGTCCCTTTGTAGTCTTCTAGAATTTCATTAAAAATAGCATTGGAATAAAAATCGCTGGACAAAGGGGTGTTTTGATAACGTGCCTTTATGTTTTTTAACAAGGTAACTGCTTCTGCGCCTTTGGGATCTATATTGGAGTCGATTGCAATGGAGCAAGAGGAAATCGTATTATTTTGAACGAAAAACAAGTCGTTGGGAATAGAATCAAAAAAATAATTGGCTATTGCAAGAATCGGTTGCTGCAAACTGTTGACCTCGATTAGCATCTTACTATATCTTAACTGAATGCTTGTACTTTCAACCGCATCAAAATAAGCATAATCTAAAAGACCTTGTTCAAAGTAGGTTTGTAATTGAGGGTGGTTCTTGAAAAAGTTTAAATTGTCGGTTACAATGTCACTAACCACGTAACAATAGGGCGGCAATTTAATATCCAACAATGCTTTTAACGCTTCTAAATGTTTGATAATGTGAAATGCCAAGCGAGCATGTCCTGCTCCAAGTTCCAAGATATAAACGGTTTCTGTCGTCTGACCTTTGACCGCTAAATCTTTTAACAGACCTAAAATTAATTCTGCGTAGGTTTTGCCTACCATAGAACTACTGGTCATATTATGTGGAACAATTGATTTGCTCCAGGCTTCAATTCCTGTATCTTGGTAAAAATTTCGGTTCAATTGCCAAATAAGGCTATCGGAGAGCAGTTTGAACGATTCTAGTTCAAAGTATGGATGGTCCATGTTGTTTTACTTGCTTAATGATTAAATCATTTTCAACTCAGCAAGTTGCTACTAATGTTTAGTAATAACGAACAAAATCCAAATGTGTGTTTGTTCAAGGTACGTTTAAATTAGGTGATAACGCTGTATTATCAAACAAATAAAATATATTGATAAAATTCCGAAGGGCTTAAAAATAGGCTAGGCTACGAAATAAGCAGCCAGACGGGTAGTAGGGGGTGGATAAAAAAAATCAAGAAAATGAGTGCTAAAATACTTTTTATAATAGACGGCTTAGGTGCTTTGTTATCTGCTTTTTTATTAGGAGTGGTGTTGGTGCAATTTGAAAACCTATTTGGAATGCCCAAAGAAACCTTGTACTTCTTGGCATTTTTGCCTTGCTTATTTGCTTTATACGATTTGATTTGTTATCTAAAAGTCAAGCAAAACGAGTTGTTTTTTTTGAAAGGAATTGCAATCGCCAACCTATTGTATTGCTGTCTGTCTATTTTGTTTGTAAAACAACATTATGCCCAATTAAGCAGGCTAGGTGTTGCTTATTTTAGCTTGGAGCTAGTGGTGGTTGTTGCTTTGGGGAGTATTCAATTAAAAACAGCATTAAAAAAATAATTTTTCTGAGTACAGGACAAAAAATAATTAATTA
>CACVAQ010000056.1:0-1965 GCA_902727865.1 uncultured Aureispira sp.
AGAAAAACACCGCATCGTTCAAGAGTTGCGTCAATATGGCATTCAAGCCATTTTGACTCGCCCTGAAGATTTGTCGGTGAATAGTGTGAACAAATACCTGGAGATGAAATCTCGTGGGATGATATAAATGGTGGAGGTGCTTAAAAAATAATGATATATTACTAGGTATAACCTTGATGAATTGTCCTTATAATACAACAAGAATCACACATTCTATACTTAGTGGAGAACCCGAACAAAGCGACCTTTCTTATTAACAAAGATTCCCCGTAGCTAAATACTGACATTTAGACCTTATGGCAAAAAAAAAACAGATTAATACCAACATCCAAACCCAAATGGGAACCGATTGGAAAATAGAAGTAAGCGAAAAAAGCTTTACAGAAGGAAAAGGAGGCAATATGCCCGCCTTAGGTTATCCTTGTGCTGTTTGTGAGAGCAAGCAGACCAAATTGCGCTTTGCAGAAAGTTCAGACGAAGAAGAAAGCAATTTGCTTTGGATGGAATTGCAATGCAAGGATTGTCAAGCCTATACACTTTATACTAGAAAATAAGTACGTACAAAATAATAAACTTTACACAGACACACCGTCAAAAATTAATCAGAAACATGCGAGCAGTAGTTCTTACCAAGTTTGGAAAGTCAAAAGAAGCGTTTGAAATTCAAGAGCGTCCAATACCGACTCCAAAAAATTATGAAATTTGCGTTAAAGCAGAAGCTTTTGGGCTAAACTTTGCGGATGTGATGGCACGCCAAGGCTTGTATCAAGATTGTCCACCATTGCCTGCCGTTTTGGGCTATGAAGTGGTTGGGACAGTACATGCAATTGGCAAAGATGTGACGGATTTTGAAGTAGGACAACGAGTCGTTTCTTTGACTCGTTTTGGAGGCTATGCAGAATATGCCGTTGCGGATGCTCGTGCTGCTGCGGTTATCCCAGAAGACATGGATTATTGTGTCGCAACAGCCTTGGCAACACAATACGCTACCGCTTATTATTGTGCCGCTTATACAACTCAATTGCACAAAGGAGAGCATGTTTTAATTCAAGCTGCTGCTGGTGGTGTTGGAACGGCATTGGTTCAACTGGCTAAAAGTAAAGGCTGTATCGTTTATGGAACGGCTGGATCTGAGAAAAAATTAGACTACTTGCGAACGCTTGGGGTCGATCATCCAATCAATTATAATACCACTGATTTTGCGACTTATATTGAAAAAACATCAGGTAAAAATGCCATTGATGTTGCCTTTGATAGTTTGGGAGGCAGCGCAGTAAAAAAAGCACGCAAATTATTAGCAATAGGAACAGGACGGATTGTCTGTTATGGTGCTGCAAGTCGTTCGGGGAAAGCTAAAGGTGTTTTGGGAGACTTGAAATTAGTTTTTGGTTTTGGTTTTTTAGCTTCGGTAGAACTGTTGTTAAAATCTCAAGGAGTAACGGGCGTGAACATGTTGCGGGTTGCCGATAATCGACCAGAAGCCTTGAAATACTGTATCCAGAATGTTGTAAAAATGGTGGAAGAAGGCATTTTGAACCCGACGATAGGAGGGAAGTTTGCGGTAGAAGACATTGCAAAGGCACATGACTTTTTGGGCGAGCGCAAGTCTATTGGAAAAGTTGCCGTACATTGGTAACCTAAGCTTCTTATAAAAAATTCGAATCAAGGGCTAAAACAGAACTAAAATGTACATTTAAAACAAGATTACTTTATTTTATTTTAGAAGCCTATTTTCTAAATTTTTAATGATGAATGCTTAATTTTTAATGTTTTTTATGCAAAAGAAAGCATTCAACATTAAAAATTAAACATTCATCATTTTGTAAAGCGCTTATTCCTGCTTTTTATTGTTCAGACCTACTTTTAGCTCTTGATTCGCATAAAAAGTACAAAGGGTTGAATGAAGAGATAAATTAACATCTGATTCATTCAACCCTTTTTTTATCGTGTCAGAACGATATAATC
>CACVAQ010000056.1:2065-9402 GCA_902727865.1 uncultured Aureispira sp.
TGCTTTTTATTGTTCAGACCTACTTTTAGCTCTTGATTCGCATAAAAAGTACAAAGGGTTGAATGAAGAGATAAATTAACATCTGATTCATTCAACCCTTTTTTTATCGTGTCAGAACGATATAATCATTGATTAAGGTGCGTAAAAATTTACTTTGATCTTTTGGGATTTTTGTAATATCTAAGCGCTCGGCTACATGTAGCGATAAGGTTCTTACTGCTTTTTTGTGTGCAGGGTTGGGATAACGACGCTCTCTTTCCAATACCTTTTTGATAAAGAGCATATCTTGTTCGTTAAACTTTCTAATCTGTGGGTAACTTGGATCGTAGGTATCTAAAGTAGATATTTTTAGAATGTCATTCAGCGTAAAAGTCCGTTGAGATGCGGTGCGAATCACGGTCGTTCCAGAAAGCAAGCCGCCCAAGCGTTGGCTTTTGGGAGAAGCATTGATTAACAAGGAGCCGACAGAGCCTAAAGACATCCATAAATCGACAAAACGAAACATCCAGCGCATCACGTAATCGTGTGTCGTTGGGGCATCCCCGCTCAATTTCACCACTTTAAGCCCCATTGACTTTTTTCCAATGGTTTGACCATGCATGACGATTTCCGAGAATAGGGTGTAAAATGAAAAAATAGGGAATAAAATCAAATAGATAAAGACCAGCATGTTGTCCCAGTTCTGAATGGCAGATTGACCCAATATGGATAGAAAGGTAAGAATTCCCGCCAAGACAAGTGCGTCAATGAAGTAAGCAAAAAAACGGTTGCCAAGCGAAGCCAACTCGTATTGAATGGTTACTTTTTGGGCGGTATTGATTTCTATTGTTTTCATTCAGGATAAGGGGTTGTTTGGTGCGATTTAATGAAATATACAAAAAAAATGTGGTTAAAAGCAAATAAAAATTACGGATTCTATTGAAAAAAAATAGAATCTTATCTATCTTGTAGGATAGGTCTATTCTATTTTTCTATAATTTATTTGCTTGAAACAAACAAATTAGAAGCGAGAATAGGCAGAGCACAACAACATAGAGAAAAGAAACCCCAAAAACGGTTGTAAATAAAAGGAACAACGGTTTTGATGAATTTTCTTAGCATCAAATTTGTTCAAGAAAAGAAGAAGAAAACTAACAAGGCTTTTTTAGTTCAAAATAGCTTTTTGTACAAGGTCTAATAACCCAATCTCAAATGCGTGAAACTCATTTTATAAAGCAGAATAAAGACAAGTGGGCAAAATTTGAACGAAACTTAGGGCAAGGCGATGCTAATCCTGATGAGTTGAGTAATTTATTTGTAGAAATCACGGATGACCTGTCTTATTCTCGAACCTTTTATCCGAATCGTTCGGTTCGGGTATATTTAAACAACATTGCCCAAAAAGTTTTTTATAGTGTTTATAAAAATCGAAAAGGACGGTTGTTTAAGTTTCTAGATTTCTGGAAAGAAACGGTTCCTCAAATTATTTATGAGTCTCGAAATTCCTTTCGTTTAGCCTTAATCTTATTTTTAGGAGCCGCTTTTATTGGCGCTTTTTCGTCTTATATGGATGTTGATTTTCCAAGAGTAATATTGGGCGATGAATATGTTGATATGACAATGGAGAACATTGCCAACGGAAAGCCAATGGCGGTCTATGAAGATCCCAACGCACAGGAAATGTTCTTTCGGATTGCTCAAAATAACTTAATGGTCGCCACGCTCTGTTTTATTGTGGGCTTGTTTTTTGGCGTAGGAACCATCTTTGTCATCGTCCAGAATGGGATAATGCTGGGGGCCTTCCAATACCTTTTCATTCGAGAGGGGATTTACATGCAGTCCTTTTTTACCATTTGGATGCATGGGGCGATAGAAATTTCTTGTATTATAATAGCAGGGGCAGCAGGCTTGACGCTAGGGAGCGGTATGGTCTTCCCGAAGACACTTAGCCGAATGCAGAGTTTGCAATTGTCGGCAAGGCGAGGGCTCTTGATTATGATAACCATTTTACCTTTGATCGTTTTGGCGGCCTTTATCGAAGGCTTTGTGACTCGTTATACAGAGGCCTCTTATGTTGTTCGAGGCATTGTTATTTTTGGTTCTTTTGCGTTTATAATTAGCTATTATATTGTTTATCCTTGGTTAAAAGCTAAAAAAGGCTTCACGTCGTTTATTGGAGAGGTAAAACTACCACCTGCTCAATCCTCCGAAATCAAATACAATCAGATAAAAAATAGTGCACAAGTGTTTAGTGATGCTTTTATTTTTTATCGAAAACTGATAAAACCTGCTGCTATACTCTCTTTTTTATTAGCAGGAACGTATACCCTTATCTTGCTATGGGAAGGAGATAATTATTCTTTTAATACGATTGTCAGCCTAGAGCAATTTATGGAGAACCCGATTAATCTACTGGAATATACGTTGTCAAATCTCTCTCAATTTTTGTTTGTTGGAGAGCTGTCAACAGTCTGGTGGTTGAATGTGCTGGCCTCTTCTGTAATGGCTTATGTGGTCTTATTTTGGGTGCAGAACGATGCGAATAAAAAGCAAGGCGTTCCTTATAATGCCGCTTTTTTTCTTAAAACAATTAGTGCAACACTGATTTGCATGGCCGCAGCGCATGCTTGTTTGTTCGTAACAGGTGGCTTGTTATTTTTATTAGTCGTTTTTGTAATTCCAATGATTTTAATGGTTTTGGCAACGGCATTTAATGAAAACATGAACATAGTTTCGGCTATTGGTCGAACGATATCTGTTGTCAGTGGCAATTGGATCGTTATGATGGGAGCCTATTTAGTGATTACAGCCATGTGCTTTATCTTTTTGTTCATGGTGACAGCACCTATTGCTGGTTTTTACTTGGGAGTATTGGTGAATGCCCTGCCTATAACAGACCTAGAATTGCTTCGTCAAGGGTTTTATATCTTTTTATATTCCTATATGCTTTGCTTTTTATTTCCCTTAGTTTTTGTCGTAATGGGAATAGGCTTTTTTAGTTTTAAAGAAACAAAAGAAGCAACCGATTTATTTGAGCAAATACCCAATATTGGCGTTCGAAAAATTTCCTATGGAATGGAAAAAGAAAGCTAAACCTAAACTGAACGAAATGAAAAAATACACGCTATATATAAGTTTAATTCTGCTCTTTGTGCTTGGCTTTGCGACCGATTTTTATGCAAATGACGCGACTAGAGCTTATAAAGGTGAAAGCCTGAACGTGAAAAAAGTGGATAAGGCGAAATGGAAAAAATCCATTGATGGAATGAAGTTTTCTAAAAAGGCTAAAACCAAAAAGAAAAAAAAAATAAAGAAGAACGAGGAACAAAATAATGGCGCAGGGAACGCTGCCCGACGAGCCTCAAACAACAATTCTTCCTTTTCATTCAAGACCTTTGCACAAACGATTTTAATTTTTCTAGGCGTTGTCCTATTGGCTTTTGTCGTCTTTAAAGTAGTGGTCGGAGATGCAATATTGGTTAATAAAGAAGTAAGACGTAGTAGACCTGTTTCTCTAGCCGAAATTGAGACCAATTTGCAAGAAGCGGATGTAGAAGGGTTTTTGAAACAGGCTTTGGAAGACCAAGATTACCGTTTGGCAATTCGACTTTACTATCTAGCCATTATCAAAGAATTGGCTGGGAAAGGAGTGATTGAGTGGAAAAGAGATAAAACGAATGGACATTATATGAGAGAGTTGCGGAATAAAAAACATCCTAAGTTAAAAGACTTTCGAGCCGTGACTCGTATTTTTGAGTATGTCTGGTATAGCGACATGGTTTTTGATGGAGGTCAATTTGAAGAGGTGCGCATCAACTTCAAAGATCTACTAGCCGCTATAAAGTAATGACCCAAACCCTATATATTTAATATCAAGTAGCCTTATTATATGAATAAATATGCCCCATTGCTCATCGGCGGTTTAGTACTAGTTGGACTAATTGCATACTTTGCAAGTAACCAACAAGGTTTTTATCGATGGGACCGCGATTATAAGGTTGAAGGTGAAAATCCATATGATATGAAAGTATTGTATGAATTACTAGAAAACCAATTTGAATTAGAAGAGTTTGATGAACGAGTAGAGAAGGAGTTGTCGGACGAACCAGAGACGGCCAAAGGAACGAGTTATTTATACATTGGTCAACAAGCTAAATACACAGAGGATGAAGCTTGGCATTTGAGAGATTACGTTAGAGCTGGAGGAGAAGCCTTCATTATTACAGAAAACATCCATGATAGCTTGGCAGAAATACTACTTTATGCAGAAGATTGTGGTGGTTTTGCAAACTGGAGTGGCCAGAATCAACAGATTAAAAAAGAGAAGGTCTACGCAAGCTTTGAACATCCTTCTATTCAGGATCATTATTATGAGTTTGAGTATTTGTATGAAAATTATGCAAAAGCACATCATTGGAGTTTTATTCCTTCTAGTGCTTTTTGTGATAGTGATGATAGTGAGGCGCAATATAGAGATTATCCTTTGGCTTCGCTAGGGAGTTTTGTAGACGAAGAAAAGAAAGAGTATATAAACTTTGCTCGGATGAAAGTAGGAGAGGGCTATTTTTATTTTCATACCAATCCCGTTATGTTTTCGAACATCTATTTAATAGATACCGCAGGACTCGAATATGCAAACTATGTGTTAGCGCATGTCAAAACGGGACAATTGTATTGGGATAGAGAAAGTGCTATGCGACCAACTAAAGAAGGCGAAAAACGAAAGGATAAGCCACGGATTGCCGCAAAATCTCCTTTAGAATACATCTTCTCGCAGCCTGCTTTGAGATGGAGTTGGTATCTGTTTCTGGGTTTGGGGCTTATTTATGTTATTTTTGGGGCCAAGCGTAGACAGCGTAAAATTCCAATCTTAGAAAAGAATAGAAACACCTCCTTAGAGTTTGTAGAAACGATTGGACGTTTGTATTTCCAACAACAAGATCACAAAGGAATTATCAAAAAACAAATGCACTTATTCTTGGCACATTTACGCCAGCGATATAATTTAATTACCAGAGATTTGGACGATAAATTAATTCATAGAATTGCTGTTCGATCTAAGGTAGACAAGGAAATTATTAACGATATATTTGTAGAGTATTTTAGACTTAGAAAAACCTTAGAAACACCTTATTCTAAGGTGGATGTCGATACCCTAAACAATTTCTATTTGTTGATTGATAAGTTTCATCAAGAGGTGCATAAAATGGAATTTGTAGATACAGGCGTTGCTTAAAGTTTATAAAAAGAAAAACACTAGAGAACCATAAAAATTAAAACAAAACATGAACGAGGATTATTCTTGGGGCGAAGGAGAAGTGTCTGTTGTTAAAATACAGGAGACGGTAGATAAAGTAAGAGAAGAGGTACAAAAAATAATTATTGGTCAAGACAATTTGATTGAATTGATTATGGTCTCCATTTTTGCAGGGGGACATGTGCTTTTAGAAGGGGTTCCTGGAGTGGCGAAAACCTTAGCTTCTAAACTACTGGCACAAACACTGAATGTAGATTTTTCTCGAATTCAATTTACGCCAGATTTGATGCCTTCGGATGTAACAGGGACAACGGTGTATAATATGAAAACAGCAGAGTTTCTGTTTAATAAAGGACCTGTTTTTTCTAATATGGTGTTAATTGATGAGATTAACCGTGCGCCTGCCAAAACGCAAGCTTCTCTGTTTGAGGTGATGGAAGAAAAGCAAGTGACGGTAGATGGAATAACCTATAAAATGGCCTTTCCGTTTATGGTCATTGCCACACAGAATCCAATTGAACAAGAAGGGACGTATAAATTGCCTGAGGCTCAATTAGACCGTTTTCTATTCCGTATTAAATTGGGTTACCCTCAATTAAGCGAAGAACAACTCATTTTGCGTCGTTTCCGTGACGACTTTTCAAAACGTCAAATTTCTGAAGTACGTGCGGTGTTGAACGCAAAAGAAATCAAAGAGTGTCAAGAGATTGTGGAAAAAATCCATATCAAAGACGAACTGTTGGATTACATTGCTGCTTTGGTTCATAATACGCGTAATAATGGAGATTTATTCTTAGGAGCTTCTCCACGGGCTTCTTTGGCGATCATGCAAACCTCTAAAGCGGTAGCAGCAATCAACGGACGTGATTTTGTAACCCCCGACGACATTCAATACGTAGCCTATCCTGTCTTAAATCACCGCATTATTCTAAGTCCAGAACGGGAGATGGAAGGAATGGATGTGCAAGATGTCATCAAGGATATTATTGCAAAAGTGGAGGTGCCACGTTAAGAACTTGTTGATACACAAGATGAATTAATAAAAAAAAATGTTCAGATTTCTAAAGAAAAAAGACAAACCAGCTGTTGACAAATCAGCCCCCTTAGTCGAGGGGCAGGATTATTATATAGAAAATGGCTTTTATGTCTTCACCGCACTACACCATCAAAAGCGAGGTTATTGTTGTGGAAACGGCTGTAGGCATTGTCCTTATCCTAAAGAAACAAAAAAGCTTTGATCCTTCAGGCTTGTTTCTATTCTAAAGAAACAAAAAAAGCTTTGATCTAAGGATCAAAGCTTTTTTTATGCAACCAATTAGTTAGGCTTTTTAATCCTCCTCCATAATGGCGACAACCCGAGCAGGTGCCGCAGAAGCGCCTTTTATTTTGAGTGGGAAGACCGCCACCTTGAAGCCACTGGTAGGCAAGGCTTTTAAGTTGGCCAATTGTTCCATGTGCAAATATTCATGGTCCAAACCGACGAGATGCCCTTCCCAAAACAATTCTTTATTATCGGTCTTTTTAGCTTCCTCAATCAAGTACTTTAAGGGCAAATCCCAGCCCCACTGATCAATGCCCATGACTTTGATGCCTTGTTCAATCAACCAAAGAGTTGCTTCTTTGCTCATTCCTGTTCCTCGTTCGAAAATTTCCTTACCCTTTAATTGATCTCTATCCGTCCGAATTAGTACAATATTTCCCGCTTTAAGCGTCGTTTTTGTTTGCTTTAGCGCCTTTTCTAAATCTTCTACGGTAATGACCTCAAAATCTTTTTTGTGACTCATATCAATGACAATGCCATCGCCATACAACCACTCCAAAGGAACTTCGTCAATTGTCTTCGCTTTTTTTCCTTCGACAACAGGCCCAAAATGCCAAGGTGCATCAATATGAGTCGTTGAATGCACCCCCATTTTGATAATTTTGTCGTCGGCCCAACCTTTAAATCTGCTAGGAATTAGCTTTTTGGGAAGCCCTAGGAAATAACGAATCAAACGCATGCTTTTAGCATGTGGGGTATGTTTGACTTTGATGCGCATGAAGGAATGAACTGTTTTGTCGTATTGGATCGTTTTGGAAAGATCTATTATTTTTGTCATAA
>CACVAQ010000057.1 GCA_902727865.1 uncultured Aureispira sp.
TTTTATGTTTTTTATTAAAAAATTAAAACCTCGGAGAAGCAGCGAAGCTAACATAAGCGTAGCGCTCATGAACCGAACGAAGCGAGCTAACAAACGTAGTGAACTAATCCCACGAAGTACTGTAAAACCTAATTCTAAAGAATATTTTATTTATGCACAAGGCAAGTACAAGGCGCAGAAAAGCATACTGGGTAGCACTTAAAGTCGGCTTGAGTTATTTGAGTTTGTATTTAGTTTCCAAAATTAGAGGGAAAGCATACTGGTCTGCTCGAATTAAAAGAAAGAACATAAAAAATGCTGAACGTATAAAAAACATGATGTTAGAGCTTCAAGGCTTATTCATCAAAGCAGGGCAATTAATTTCTACTTTGTCAAATGTTCTGCCAGAAGAATTTAGAGCGCCACTAGAAGCCTTGCAAGATAATGTCCCCCCACATTCTTTCGAAATTATTAATGCCGTCATAGAAAAAGAACTGGGTAAATCAGTACACGAATTGTTTACCGAATTTAATGAAATTCCTATTGCGGCAGCATCCATCGGACAGGCGCACCGAGCTAAAATAGGAACGAAAGAAGTCGTTGTTAAAATTCAACATCCCGAAATTGATAAACTAGCACATATCGACTTGACGATTATTGAGCGAATTGTCAAAATGGTCGCTTTTTTTATGAAAATAAAAGGGATTGAGCATTTGTATCAACAAGTAGAACAAATGATAGAGGAGGAGCTTGATTATTGCCAAGAAGCAGAATCAATGCAGGTTATTAAACAAAATTTAAAAGAAGAAAAAAGAGTTTATATCCCTGATGTTTATAAGGAATATAGTTCCAAAAGAGTGCTGACGATAGAGTATTGTGAAGGCGTTAAAATTAGTGATGTGACTCAAATTAGTGCTTGGGGAATTGACCTAGGCGAACTTGCAGAGTACTTGGTTCGAGTGTATTGTCAGATGGTGTTAGTCGATGGCTTTTATCATGCGGACCCACACCCTGGAAATGTATTGGTGAATCAACAGGGACAACTTATTCTGATTGACTTTGGTGCAGTGGCGACTTTGAGTCCTGGAATGAAAGATGGTATTCCGAGGCTAATCAAATATATGATTCAGCAGGATGCCGAGGAAATGGTGAAAATATTGCGAAAGTTAGGCTTCATCACACATGGTAAAGATACGGCAAAGGTGGTGACTCAATTGATTGATGACATACAAGATTTTATAGCCAATGAACTTCAGTTAGAAACGCTGAATATGCAAGACCTTAGTGAAGAGCAGTTAAGGAAAGCACTCAAGTTGATTAATATAAAAGAAATGACACAAATTATGCAAATTCCCAAAGATTGGGTTTTGTTGAACCGTGCCGTTGTTTTAGTTGGTGGGGTGGTCTTTTTATTAAAACCAGATTGGAACCCTGTAGAGACGCTGAAGCCTTATTTAGAGGAACAGTTGATTGGAGGACAAGGAGGTTTGGCAAACTTACTACTAGATTCTGTCAAAACACAAGCCAATGCTCTGTTAACCTTGCCCGTCGAAACTCAAAAAGCACTTAAGAGGCTGAATCAAGGAAAGCTTGAAATAGAAGTTAAAAATATAAAAAAGGGCTTTGGTCAAATTCAAATGATTGGGCAACAAATGGTCTGGTTACTGGCGTTCATTGCGGCAATTTATTTTTATCTCTTGATCGATGCGAGCAATGCCTACCCTTATTTATCCATGCTATTTCAGTTCTTTGGAACCGTTTCGTTCTTAGGCTTCTGGATCGCATTTTGGAAAACCCCTAAAGGATATTAGCGGGCGTATTCTTGTTGTTAAATCAAGTAATAGAAAAGGCCAAAAGGGCAAAAACTTTTGTTTAAAGTCTTAGAGTGCATATTATACCAAATTTAGAGGGTATAATATGCATTTTTTTTATTATCTTGTGACCTATTTTTAATAAAACAATAGGTAGTTTTTTACAGACACACGAACGTAGTAATAATTCGATAATTTATATGAGTTTTCTTAAACTAATTCTTTCCTTAATAAGTACTATTTTAGTCATTTGGGCTTTGGGAACCCCACAAACAACAACAACGGAAACAAGTAAGGAGGACAAGGAGGGGAATGTAGTAGAGGTCGTCAGTACAGAAAAATTTATTCCCCCTATTGGGAAAATATTAAGCCCTTCACATGGGTTTTGGCAAAATGCAGAGGGAGAAATTCCTGATTTTGAAAGCACCATTTACCATGAAAACCTTTCTGCGCCCGTGCAAGTAAAGTATGACGATAGAATGGTGCCTCATATTTTTGCCGCCAATTTAGAAGATGCAGTTTTTGCACAAGGGTATGTAACCGCTTCGCTTCGCTTGTGGCAAATGGAACTACAGACCCATGCTGCTGCTGGTCGATTGGCAGAGATTTTAGGCACGACAGAACAGGTTCGAAAAGTTTTGATTAAAAAAGACCTTGAAACACGTCGAATAGGATTGCCTTTGGGCGCACGACGCTCGGTTGAAATGTGGGCAAAAAATCCTGAAAAATACAAAGCGTTGAATAGCTATTCAGATGGGGTGAATGCTTATATTAGTTCTCTTTCTTATAATGATTTGCCTTTGTTTTATAAATTGCAAAATTATAAGCCAGAGCCTTGGACACCTCTAAAAACAGCTTTGTTGCTGAAAAATATGGGGCGCACGTTAACCGATAGAGACCGAGATTTTGAATTGACAAAGGTTTTAAAAGAAATAGGAATAGAGCAATTTGATAATCTCTATGCAGAATACTTTGAGGAACAATCTCCAATTATTCTAGATTCGATGAACTACATCAAACCTGTTGTAATCGACGAATCGAATCCAATTAGTTTATATCTAGGGGAAATGGGCATGGATAGTTTGACGAGAGCTTTTTCTCCGAAGGGCATTGGTAGTAACAACTGGGCCGTTTCGGGCGAGAAAACAGCTTCTGGAAATCCAATTCTTTGTAACGATCCGCACTTGAAATTAAATCTACCTTCTATCTGGTTTGAAATTCAAATAAGTACACCAGAGTTTAATACTTATGGTGCTTCTTTGCCTGGTGCGCCAGGTGTCATTTCTGGCTTTAATGAAGATATTGCTTGGGGGGTCACGAATGTGAGTCATGATGTAAAAGATTGGTATGCTATCCAATGGAAGGATGCTACGAAAGCCGAATATTGGTTTGATAGCACGTATAGAAAGTCCAGTACAATTATCGAAGAAATCAAGGTTCGGGATGCTGAATCTGTTTTTGATACTATTTATATGACTCATTTTGGTCCGGTGGCGCATCAGGTTGGTCAACAAGATTTTGTCTTAAGGTGGACCTTGCATGATGCTTCTACAGAACCCTTGACGTTTCTTAAATTAATAAAAAGTAAAAATTATAAAGACTATAAAGATGCAATTCGTCACTTTGCTTGCCCTGCTCAAAACATAGTCTTTGCTTCCAAAAATGGAGATATTGCCTTGTGGACACAAGGTAAATTGCCTTTGCGTAAAAAAATGCAAGGTCGTTTTGTACAGCAGGGAACTAGTTCAAAAGAGTTGTGGCCTGGTTTTATTCCTCAAATGGATATTCCTCATGAATATAACCCTTCAAAGAATTTTGTTGCTTCGGCAAACCAGCATTCAGTAAATCCAAGCTTATATCCTTACGATTATTATGGTTATTTTGAAGAGTACAGAGGGCGTTATTTAAATCGTCGCCTAACCGAAATGGATAGCATTACAGTGGACGAAATGATGGCTTTGCAGTACGATGCTTATAGTGTCAAAGCAGAAGATTTTATGGATTTGCTTAAACGACACCTCCAAAAAGGAGCCTTGAATAAGGATGAATTGGAGGTTTGGCACCAACTTAAGGGCTGGGATTATAGGTATACCAAAAACCAAATTGAGCCTACTATTTTTGAAATGTGGTTTGATACCTTAGAGTATTTGGTTTATGATGAAATTTTGGCATTAGAAGACAAAAACTCTGATAAACAGACAATTATATTGCCAGAAGAGTATAATTTATTACATTTGTTGAAGCGGGATACTGCAAATTCCGTTATAGATATTGTGGGAACGGCTAAGCGAGAATACATTGGCGATATTTTTACATTAGCATTTCAAAAGACTTGTCAAGCGCTTCCGAGAGATTCTAAGACAAATAAAATACTACAATGGAAGGTGCAGCGAGCAAGCATTGTACAACATTTATCTACGTTAAAAGCGTTTAGTGTAGATCATATAGAAGCAGATGGACATGGCTCGACCTTGAATGCCTTGAACAAACGCCCTGGCCCATCTTGGAGAATGGTTGTCGAAATGGGAGAAGAGATTAATGCTTATGGTATTTACCCTGGCGGGCAGTCTGAAAATCCTGGTAGTTATTATTACAAAAACATGTTGGATAAATGGTCTAAAGGAGAACATTATAAGTTGCTCTTTATGAAAACGGCAGAGGATGCGCCTGAGCGAATTGTCTTTGCGCAAGAATTTCAATAATATGGATAGAGGCTATTGTCAATTCATGTTCACTTACTTAAGACCTGTTTTCGTTTAAAATGTATAATTGAATGCAAAGAAGAAATGGTTTATATGCTTTGGTAACTGCTATTGGGCTGACGGCTTGGGTCGCAACAGGGAGCTATTTGTTCTCTGAGAACTGTTGTGATACCAGCGTAGATAGTTACAATGGATCACTTGGTGGTACGATGTTGATAGAAGATGGGACAGCGTTTCGCTTAGAAACACAAAAAACTATTCTTTTTCCTAAGAATAGCGCTAAACCAATTCTTTATCAGGAAGTGAGTGAGCAATTGATGGAAGTTGTTCGTTATGTGAAGTCTAGTCCCATTAAAAAAGTAACGATTAGAGGCTTATTCAAAGAGAATGAAGCTGGAGGTGTCCAATTAGGAAGAGAGCGTGCAGAGGCAATTCGCCAGCAGTTGTTTGTGGATTCGGAAACGCCAAAGTATCAAATTAGTGTAGAAGCTGGGCTTCGAAATAATTTATTGGAAGACGTAGAAAATGGGATTGTTTTTGGTGCGGTAGAATTTGTTTTTACTTGTATGGCTCCATTTAAAGCAGAGGATTTAACAACTCAATTCAAATTGAACGTAGAAGATAATTTTGTTTTTAATTACTCTAGTGTTGATTTTTTGTTAGACTTGTCTCCTGTTATGCAAAATGTGATGCAAGACGTTGTCGTTTATTTGGATAGCCAACCTCAGCGCCAATTAATTTTGACGGGCTACAGTCATTCAGACGAAAAAAATGAAACGGTACTAGAAAGCTTAGGTTTGGCAAGAGCCAACAAGATGAAAAATCTATGGATTAAATTAGGCGTCAATCCTCAACAAATTACCGTAAAGGGAATTACAGATGAACGCTTGGCTGTCTTTAATTCGGAATTGTATAAAAGGTTTTTACCAAATGCAATGGGTTTTGAGTTCGATGCCTTGAGACCAACAATGATTAAACAACAAGATCGAATGTTTTCTAAAGCGGAGGAACGCTTAAAAGAGCTGCAAGTTTTTCGTTTCAAGGATTTTGGAGAAAAAACGAATAAAATTGTCATGAATGATAAGCTAAAAGCTTACATGAATGATTTAATTTTGTATATTAGTAGGAACGAAAAAGCGAAAATTTATTGTGTAGGGCACAGTAACCCGTCTGGAACAAAAGAAGAAAATGCTGTAATAGGCAGTAAACGAGCAGAATATGTGCGTGCTTTTTTGAAAAAACATGGCATACTCGAAGAACGTATCGTGACAACGACGGCTGGAGATTCACATCCGCTAGGCGAAGAAAATACTCGTTATGGACAGCAAATTAATAGAAGGGTAGATGTGTTTGTGTCTTATGATGGAGTTGAGCCGCAATTATATGTTTTGCCTCCTTTAGATGAAGTGGTCAAGAAGAAAAACGTCAAAAAGCAAACAACAAAGATTAAAAATAGTCCAGTAAAGCGTACAATAGTAGACACGATACTTAAGGGGGCTGTTGGTAGTGAAAAAAACGTGGACGTAGTGCCGAAAAAAGATTCGCTTTAAATATGAATATTTAATTAATTATATAAATATATGTCTTGTTGGATAATGGTTTTGGGATTTATGCTTGGAGCAGCTGTCATGGGATATATGTTAGCTTGGTTTTTGCAACCCGTTAATGATGGATCGCCCCAACCTCTTGCTAATCCTCAGGGAGATGGGGATGGAATCGCACAGAAACGTGCTAAGGATGAAAAATCAAAGCGGGATCTTGAGAAAATGAAAAAACGCTATGATGAATTGTATAATAGTAAATTAGATGTTGATACGGCTTTAGTCGCTGCTGAAAGTACATTGGATGGTCTGAAAATGGATTATGAACGCTTAGAGCGGGATATGTCTGGTAATAATAATAGACACAAAGAGTTACAGGTTGACTTTGATAAGTATAAAGACAAGAAGGAGTCTGAAATTAAGGAGCTTCGTACGAAAACAAAAAAAGCCAATGATGGTTATGAAACCATTAAGTTTCAATTGGCAAAATCGAACCGAATTAACGAAAAATTACAAGAAGGCTTATCCCAACTCAAAGAAGAAAATCAAAAACTGTCTACAGAGTTAGAAGAGGCAAACGAGGAAATGGAAGTTGTAAATGCTTCTATGACAGAGTTGAAAGTAGATTATACCGACCTTCAAAATAAAGCATTAACCTATAATGATCGTTTGGCAGAGTGGCAAGCAAAATACGAAGGCCTTAATTTGTCTTACGAAACATCGGAACAAGAGAAAATGGAGTTGATAAAGTCTCATGAGACTTACAAAGTCAATACAGGCTCCGAAATAGAAAAACTAAGTGGTCATTTAAATTCACTTCAATCTCAACTAGCACAATCTACTCAATATACCAACGAATATGCAGAAGCTTATTCTACTTTAGAGTCAAATCATGAGGAACTTTCTCTTGAGTTGGAAGAACAACGAAAAGCCGCCGCAGCAGAGTTAAATGAAATCCAAGACAATTTTAAAGCTTTAGAAGCCGATTATGATTCTATTCAAGAAAGAGAAAAAGTATTGGATGAACGCTTTGGTTCTCTTCAAGACAAACATACCGACCTAGAGGACGCTTATCATAATACGGTTGAAGAAAAGCAGAACTTAGAGCTTGCGTACAATGAATACAAACAATCTACGATTGATAAGTATTCTGAGCTGGAAAAAGATGCTAAAACTTGGGTAGAACGTCTAGAAGCTTCTACCGCTGAAATGTCTCAACACAAAGAAAAAGCTGCTGAGTTAGAAGAAAACAAAAAGCAGTTAATATTAGAGTTGGAAAAAACTCGTAAACGTTATGAGAAAGATTTATCCTTGTCTGGAGGGGAAATGGATGCTTTAAATGATACGTTTGAGGATTTGAAAGAACGTTATTTTAAAGTAAATAAAGAGCTTTCGTCTACTCGATTGGAAAAAGAGCGGATCAATTATCAACATGAAAGTTTTCAAGAACAGGTGATGAACGAATTAGAGTTGGTTCGGAATGAAAATAAGAGGTTGAATAAAATTCTTTTGGAGGTTAAAACAGAAAAGCATTCTTTAGAGTTTTCGAAAGAAGAATTGTTGGCTCGAATCCAAACGTTGGAAGAAATGGGAGGGGCTGCGACACCCGATCAAGCAAAGTTGATTAAGGTGATCAACCGTCTTAAAAATAGTGTAAATTCCCATCAAGAACAATTGAAGCAATTTGAACTTGAAAAATTAACCTACGAAACTAGAATAGAAAGCTTAGAACAACAACTTAAAGAACAGACTAATTCTGGTACGGAACAGCATTTGATGGAGCAGCAGAAAAAAGATAACTTTAAGACAATTAAAGGTTTAACCGCAGCGACAGCAGAGATACTAAATGATTTTGGCATTTATACCTATATGGATTTAGCCGATCTTTCGAATGAAAATAAAGACTTATTACATCAGGTAATTGAAGCTTCAGAGGCGCATATTGATAAATGGATGTTAGAAGCAAAACAATTAGCAAAGGAAGCTTAAGTAGATGGACAAAAATAATTAACACTAAAATAGGGCATCTTTTGTCCATCTACTTAGTTCCTTGTTTTTTATAAAAAATAATGACCATCCCCATTTTTTGAGGATGGTTTTTTTATGTATTCCTATCTCGTTTTTAGGAGATTTTGTTGTTATTTAGAATCTCTAACTTGAAGTACGTTGGTTGACGGGTGTGGATTTAAGATGAAACGTTATGGCAAGGTTTATCAGAAAAAGAAAAGAAGAAATTGGTTTAGCTCCAGATGATTTATTGTTTAGAGGAGTGCCTAAGATCAATAAAGTTCAGTTGCGTGTCATTGATTTTGATGCCATAAATCTTATTGAGAATCCTGTTGCTAAGGTGAAAGATGTTTTGTCTTATCAACACAAAAACTCTGTAACTTGGTTCAACGTAGATGGCTTGCACAATACTTCTATTATGGAGGAGTTGGCAAAAGGATTTTCCTTAGATCAACTTATTTTGGCAGATGTGCTCAATACGCAGGCAAGACCAAAAGTAGAGGAGCATGATAATTGCATTTTTATTTGTATAAAAATGCTACAGCACAACCCTGTATCTGATTTGATTACGGTTGAAAATTTGAGTTTGATTATGACCAAAAGTGTTTTAATTTCTTTTCAAGAAATAGACGGGGATGTTTTTGAACCTGTGCGAGATCGCATTAGAAAGCAAAAACGTCGGATCAGAAATGGAGGAACAGATTATTTAGCTTTTGCGTTATTGGATATTGTTATTGATAACTATATCTATATTATAGGAGTGCTAGGACAAAAAATAGAATCCTTAGAAGATCGTTTACTGAGTGATCCCAATCAAGCCGTGGTTGAAAAAATTAATGCTTATAAACGAGAGCTTAACTTTTTACGCAAAAATATTAAACCTGCAAAAGAGATGATTTTAGCACTCAATAAGCTAGATTCTGACTTGATTGATGGCGTTGGGGTTGCTTTGCATTTAAAAGAGCTGGCAGATAACATCAACCACGCTAATGAGCTGACAGATAGTTATCGAGAAATTTTATCGGACCAACTGAATATTTACCATACTACAATTAGTAGTAAGTTGAACGATATTATGAAATTCTTAACCGTTTTTTCCGTGATTTTTATTCCGCTAACATTCATCGCAGGCATTTATGGGACCAATTTTGAGTATGTTCCTGAGTTAAAATATCGTTATAGTTATTTTATTATGTGGTTTGTCATGCTTGTCGTTGCTGTTGGAATGTTGGTTTATTTTAAGCGAAAAAAATGGTTTTAGGCCATGTGATAACTTTTGACGGATTGCCGTATATACTACTAATTCGAATCAAGGGCTAAAACAGAACTAAAATGTACATTTAAAACAAGATT
>CACVAQ010000058.1 GCA_902727865.1 uncultured Aureispira sp.
ATTGAAACTTAAGACTAAACGTGCCGTTCTTTTGGGGGCGAAATGGCAAACTCAAAGCCATTATTACTCAACTCTTCGTATTTTTCTTTGTTAAACTTATATAAAAAAGCAGGGCGATGTGGGACATCTTTTTGGCGTTCTAGTTGCTCCAAAATGTCCATTTTTAAAATTTTAGAACGAAAGTTTCGACGATTTAAAGCTCTACCTAAAATTGTTTCGTACAAATTCTGCAATTCACTTAAGGTAAACTTATCTGGCAACAATTCGAAGCCAATAGGCTGGTAACGCACTTTAGAATCTAGGCGTTTGACGGCAATGTCTAAAATTTCGGAATGGTCAAAGGCTAATTCTGGCAGCTCTGACAATTTGAACCATTGAGCATCTTTGGCATCCGTTGCAGCAGACGTGGGATGTTCTTCCAAATTAATAAGCGCAAAATAAGCGACACTAATCACATGACCTCTAGGATCTCTATTGAGGTTGCCAAAGGTATACAGTTGCTCAATAAAAATATTTCGAACCCCTGTTTCTTCCTCCAATTCTCGTTGAGCCGCAGCGTCTAAGGTTTCATTTTCTTTAATAAAACCACCAGGCAGCGCCCAAGAATTTTTATAAGGAGCATAAGCCCGTTTGATTAACAAAACACGAACATCTGAACTTTTGTCCAATCCAAAAACGACACAATCTACCGTTACAGAAGGTTTGTAATTTGTTTTATTATAAGGCATAATTTATTTTTTAATTGATATTTTAGATGACAGTATATGTAGGCTTATAAGCTATCTATGAACCTTTTTCGGTAGAAAACTATAACAAGTGTTGCTGAATTAAGTTAAGTTTTTGCTGATTTAATTGTTGTTCTAGCCCTTTTGGGTATAATTTAAAATCTACTTTATCAAATAGATCAACTTGTTCTTGTCTGTAAGCTCGAATCTCGTGAATAGAAGGACTTTTGTAGACAAGCATTCCTTGTTTAAAAATAGGCACTAGCAAATCTTTAAACAAACGATTATTGGTCACAATTGTTCTACCATCAAAACTTTGAATTAGAGGAAATAGTTCCTTGTTGTCTATATTCCAAATCATGTCTCCAAAAGGCTGTCCATCGCTCACAAAATAGCGTCGAACCTGTAAAATACCTGGCGTTGAAACCTTACTAGAGGTATTAGAAAGCTTTATTTTATAGAGCCAATCCCTGTCTTTTTTTCGAATCGCAGCTAATTTATAAACCCCTCCCAAAGCAGGTTGATCTTTGGCCGTAACAAGATTGGTTCCAACGCCCCAAACGTCAATCAAAGCTCCTTTAGCTTTTAAGGCTTTGATTTTGTATTCGTCCAAGCTATCGCTAGCGACAATTTTTGCCTTTGGAAAGCCAGCAGCATCCAACAACTCACGAGCTTGAATACTCAAACTAAGCAAATCACCACTGTCTAATCGGATACCCAAAAAAGTATGCCCATTTTTACGTAAAATAGCTGCTATTTTCAGCGCTTTTTGGATGCCTTTAATCGTATCAAAAGTATCGACCAGAAGGAGACAATTATCAGGCATCGCTTTGGCATAGGCTTCAAAGGCTTCCAACTCGTCTTCAAAACTCATGACCCAACTATGCCCATGCGTTCCTTTAACTGGAATATCGTAGATTTTACCCGCCAAAACATTACTAGTTGCGGTACAACCTCCAATATAGGCCGCACGACTAGCAGACAGACCACCATCAATCCCTTGCGCTCGACGCAAACCAAACTCATGGACCAAATCGCCTTCGGCAGCTGCGACGATTCTAGCCGATTTGGTTGCGATTAAGGTTTGAAAATTAATACTATTTAACAAAAATGTTTCAATTAATTGTGCTTGCAACAAAGGGCCCCTTACTCTTAATAAGGGCTCGTGCGGAAAGACAATCGTTCCTTCTTCTACGGCATCAATGTCACAAGAAAACTCTAAATGAAGCAAGTAATCTAAAAAATCATCCTCAAACAATGCTTGATCTTTATTATTTTTTAGAGACTTTAGGTAATCTAAATCAGAATTAGAAAATTTAAACGTGCTTAAAAAGTCAATCACATCTTGTAAACCACAAGCAATGGCATAATTACCACCAAAAGGATTCTTTCGATAAAAGAGATGAAAGACGGCTTCCTGCTCCGCTGAGCCCGTTTTCCAATAGCCGTATGCCATCGTTAATTGATACAAATCTGTTAACAGGCTAAGATTTGTTTGGTAACGAGTTTCAAGGTGATTCATAAAAGCTTTGAATGGTTCTTATTATTTTGTAACTTTCCCACACAATATAGGGTAGCTTAGTTTTAAAAACAAACTAAGAAGCAAATTTAAAATAAAAAATAACAATCAATCGCCCAAGGAATGTTAAAAGAAATAAATAAGCATTTGAATACTTTTTTTGTCTCAATTTATACTAAAATATTTGGGACAAAGGGGGTTCAACTTATTTTTTAACCGTTCCAATAAGGAATTATAGAAAATGGCAAAAAAGGATTATACAGTTTTATTGGAAGACGAACATTTAATTATTGTAAATAAGAGAAGTAATCTGTTGACGATACCAGATCGGTATCGACTAGATATTCCTAACTTATACAATATACTTCAAGCCGACTATGGCGAAATTTATACCGTCCATCGTTTGGATAAAGGAACAAGTGGAGTGATTATTTTTGCAAAAACGAAAGAAGTCCATCGTTTATTGAGCCTCCAATTTCAAGCAAGAGAACCTTTGAAACGATATTATGCAATTGTAAAAGGAGTTCCTTTTGAAAAATCAGGTGTTATTGACGTTGGATTATCACCCAATAAAGAAGGTGGTATGCATGTTGATCGCAAAAGAGGGAAACCTTCCGTAACCGAATATAGAGTGGTGGAAGATTTTACACACTTTTCATTAATTGAAGCCGTTATTTTAACTGGAAGGACACATCAAATTAGAATTCATTTCAAATATTTGGGGCATCCATTGGCGGTAGATGCGCTGTATGCAAATAAAGAGGAACTATTTCTTTCAGAAATTAAGCGGAAGCGATTTAATTTGAAAAAAGATACAGACGAACGCCCTTTGTTGGCCCGTGTTCCATTACATGCCCATTCGTTACGCCTTAAACATCCAATTACGCAAGAGCTCATAGACGTAAATTCTGACGTACCAAAGGATATGCGTGCTACTTTGAGTCAGCTAAGAAAGTGGAATAAATAGCTAAATTGTGAGCATAGACAATAGTCTAATTAGACTGTAACAATAACCCAAAACTAATGTTACCAGGTAGTTATCACAGACATTCGGTTCAGACAAAACGATTTCAACGTGTCAATAAATATATTCGAAATATTTTATTGGCAATTATGTTGTTGTGTACAACAACGGTAACTGGAGTGGTTGGTTTTATGATAATTGACGACTACACTTTTGCCGAAGCCTTTTACATGACCATTATTACCTTGTCAACCGTAGGCTTTGGAGAAGTACGCCCCTTGTCGGCTAATGGGCAGATTTTTACCTCTTTTCTGATTATTTTTAACTTGGGTGTTTTTGCTTACGCCATCTCTATTATTTCCAATTTTATTCTAGAAGGGGAATTAAGAACCTTCTTAAAAGATTATAAAATGTATCAACAAATACAAAAACTAGAAGACCATACAATTGTTTGTGGTTTTGGTCGGCATGGTCAACAGATTTGTGAAGAATTGACCAAAAACAATTTGCCTTTTGTTGTGATAGAGCCAGTGAGCAGAAAGATTGAAGATTTAAGAGCGTTAAAATATTTCTTTATAGAAGGCGATGCGACAACAGATGAGGTGTTAATTGATGCTAGAATTGAGCAGGCAAAGGCGGTTGTTATTACTTACAGCGAGAATGCTTTGAATGTTTACACTGTCTTAACGGCTAGACAACTGAATACTCAACTAAGAATTATTACAAGAGCGACAGACCGAACCGCTGAAAAGAAATTGTTGCGAGCTGGTGCAAATCATGTTGTTTTAACAGAGGTGATTGGAGGCTTTTATATGGCAACGCTCATTCATCAACCGAATGTGGTGGAATTTTTTAGCATCATTTCCAATATGGGAGATGTCTCCATTCATTTTAAGGAGGTGCATTATGGAGAACTAAAAAAGGAATATCGAGATAAGTCGATTAGAGATTTAAGCTTGCGCTCACATACTGGCGTAAATATTATTGGGGTGCGGCAAAAGGATGGCAATTATAATGTAAATCCCAAACCAGACATTATCATAAAAAAAGGAATGACTTTGGTTATATTAGGAGATTTGAACCAAGTTAAAGCCTTTCAAGATCGAATTATGTTGGTAGGACAGCCTCCACACGAAGACCAAGGAACGCATTCTCGGTATTAGATTAAAATGGGTGCTGTATTGAGCCAGGAGCAAAGCGGCACGATTTAAGACTTTAATGCGAAAATCTATTCAACAAAATAGAGTACTTCGTTGTTAATGTTAGGTCTAATAAAATGTTTGGAAGATGCCTTATTTTGTTGGATAAAATACCTTTTCGTTAGTTGCGCTGTTGGGTATTCTTTACTGTTCCTAAGCGCTAGAATTTTGTTTGTCTTGTATTTAGAATTCTCAATGTTATGATAAAAAAAGAAGCACAAAAAATATGGACTTTATTAGAACAAGTCTCTGATCCTGAAATTCCTGTTTTGACGGTAATTGACATGGGCGTCATTCGATCCGTAAAGGAAGAAGCCGATGGAAGGGTAGAAGTTGTCATTACACCGACTTATTCTGGTTGCCCTGCAATGGACATGATTGAGGTAGAAATTCGTGCCGTTTTACAAGAAAATGGTTATGACAATGTTGTTGTAAAACTGGTCTTGTCGCCCGCTTGGACAACAGAATGGATGACCGAATCTGGAAAGAAAAAATTGAAGGCTTACGGAATTGCCCCACCTGAAGGCGTAACGGTAGACAAGAATGTGTTGTTTGGAGCGGCCAAGAAAATTGAATGCCCTAGATGCAGTTCTAGAAATACGGAAATGCTGAGTCAATTTGGCTCGACGGCTTGCAAGTCCTTGTATCAATGTTCCGACTGTAAAGAGCCGTTTGATTATTTTAAATGTCATTAAACCTTTGAGGACAGAGCAACAGGATCTGAAATCTACAACATGAAGGTAGTGAACGAGTAGGCTTGGTGCCAATTAATAATATTAACAAAGAAAGAAGCATAAAAAATATGTCAGAAACGATTCAATTTAAACAAGAAAATGGCGTTGTTACCTTAACGTTAAATAGACCAAAAGCCTTTAATAGTTTTAATCGAGCAATGGCATTTGCTTTGATCGAACGATTGGAAGCTTGTGCCAAAGACGATGCTGTTCGTGCGATTGTCTTGACTGGAGAAGGTCGAGCATTTTGTGCAGGGCAAGATTTGAAAGAAGCCACGGACGACAATGGAATTAGTTTTGAAATGATTCTAAACGAACATTACAATCCCATTATCAAAGCAATTCGAAGGATTAAAAAACCAGTCCTTGCAGCGGTAAATGGTGTTGCCGCAGGAGCAGGAGCAAATATTGCCTTTGCTTGTGATTTAACGATTGCTAAAAAATCGGCTAGTTTTACCCAAGCATTTAGTAAAATTGGTCTGGTGCCTGATAGTGGTGGAACGTTCTTTTTGCCTCGCTTGGTTGGACTACAACGTGCAACAGCTATGATGATGTTGAGCAATAAAATCACAGCAGAAGAAGCGGTTGGAATGGGCTTGATTTATCAAGTTGCAGAAGACGATTCTTTTGAAGAGCAAGTAGAGAAATTAGCCAGTCGTTTGGCTAAAATGCCTACCAAAGCTTTAGGAATGACAAAAGAGTTGATTAATGCTGGCATGGAAAATGACTTGGACAGTCAACTGAAAATGGAAGGCGATTATCAAATAGAAGCTAGTGAAAGTGAAGATTACGAAGAGGGTGTCAATGCTTTTTTGGAAAAACGCAAACCAGTGTTTAAAGGTAAATAAGACATTTGTCGAAGAGAAATTGAAACAGTTTAAAAATAAAAAAATAAGGGATGAAAGTAGGCGTATTAGGTGCAGGCTCAATGGGAATCGGAATTGCTCAAATTGCAGCAAGTTTTGGTCATGAAGTGGTGTTGTGTGATAATAATGCAGCTTCTATGGAGCGATCTATTCAAGGATTAACAAAAATCTTACATCGTCTAGTCGAAAAAGGAAGGATAACCTTAGAACAAGTGAATGCTTTGTTGGGAAGAATTCAACAAACTTCTTTAATCAATGAATTTAACGATTGTGATATTGTTATTGAAGCAATTGTTGAAAATTTAGCCGTTAAAAAATCTGTTTTTCAAAAGATGGAAGATGTCGTCAGCGATACTTGTATCTTGGCAACCAATACTTCTTCTTTGTCTGTTGCTTCTATTGCGGCTTCTTGTGAAAAACCAGAACGTGTGATTGGCGTGCATTTTTTCAATCCTGCTCCTTTGATGAAGTTGGTGGAAATTATTCCAGCGATTCAAACTAGTGCGGAAGTTTTGCAAAAGGCGCGTGCCTTGATTGACTCTTGGCAAAAAGTAACGGTTTTGACGAAGGACACACCTGGTTTTATTGTCAATCGTGTGGCACGTCCTTTTTATGGAGAGTCTCTGCGTATTTTAGAAGAGGGGATTGCGGATGTTGCGACTATTGATTGGGCCATGACCGCATTAGCTGGTTTTAGAATGGGGCCTTTTACGTTGATGGATTACATTGGGAATGATGTCAATTATGTGGTAACGGAAACGGTCTTTACCGCCTTTTATTTCGACCCAAGATACAAACCTGCGTTTACTCAAAAACGCCTATCAGAAGCGGGATACTTGGGAAAAAAAACAGGACGGGGGTATTATAACTATGCAGAAGGAGCAACGAATCCTGAAGCGACTAAAGACCAGGTTCTGGGACAAAAAATTGTCGATAGAGTCTTGGCGATGTTGATAAATGAAGCGGCTGATGCTTTGTTTTGGAATATCGCTTCAGCAGAAGATATTGATTTGGCAATGACCAAAGGGGTTAATTACCCTAAAGGTTTGTTGGCTTGGGCAAAAGAGATTGGTTATCAAACTTGTGTCGATCGTTTAGATGCTTTGTATAACGAATACCACGAAGATCGTTATCGTTGTAGCCCAATGTTGAGACGTATGGCAAAAGAAGTTTAAAATTTGAAGATGGATTCAAAAGAAAAGGCGTATAAAATAGCAAAGGAGCAGATGTACGATAAAGATGCTTTTAGTCAATGGCTAGGCATCGAAATTGTAGCCTTGGATGCAGGGAAAGCGGTTTTGAAAATGATGGTTCGAGCAGAAATGACGAATGGTTTTGGGATTGCACACGGTGGAATTACGTATTCGTTGGCAGATAGTGCCTTGGCTTTTGCTGCGAATGCTTATGGCCGGCATAGTGTTTCTGTAGAGACCTCTATTTCGCATACCCAAGTGGTAAAAGCAGGGGATGAGTTGACCGCAACTACTTTTGAAGAAAGCCTAAATCATAAAATCGGCATTTATCGGATTTTGATTAAAAATCAAGCAAAAGAAACGGTCGCTATATTTAAAGGAACGGTTTATCGAAGTTCTAAAGAATGGGCGGCTACTTAAAACGTATGAGACGCATCTGGTCTGATAAAAGAAATGCTTGATGCTTTTTTGCGATGTTTGTATGAAAATAAAAAAGAGAAGCTGCTAGCTATTGAAAACAGCTAACAGCTTCTTGTTTGTCCCTAGTTATAAGTTTATAACATCTAATACTTAGGGATGTCGATCTGTAATATCCCTGTTGGTGTAGAACACCAAACTGCTCATTTGCCCTGCTCCAGATTTTAGACAACATAGCTGATAAATAGCTATTTAGTCTAAAATATGAGAGCGCAGTGATCTGAAATCTAAAAATAGCTTATCGCAAAGATTACTTTGATTATTATCACAGGATTTGTCAAAGCACCTTCTTTTTTTGCTGTTATTTTGCCCCCAAGAAGCTCTTCGTCGAGAGAGCTTGTGCAATCGTCTACAAATAGTTGAAAAAAAACCTTTTTTTCAAAAAAAAACTTATTTTTACAACACTTTTAATAATTCCTTAGTTCGTTCTTGCTTTTGATTCCCCCCAAAACAATTAGGATAGAGTGCTTCTAGAACGAATGCTTAATTAAAACTAGTAAAAGGCTATATATGACACAGATTAGAACAAAAATTAAAGGCTTAGGTTTTTTTGTACCTAAAAATATCGTTACGAACGATGATTTGTCAAAAGTAATGGACACGAATGATGAGTGGATTCGTGCTAGAACAGGAATTGAAGAGCGTCGCTACATAACTCGTTTTGAAGATACGCCTGCTACAATGGGAGCAGAGGCGGCAAGAATTGCGATGGATCGTGCAGGTGTGAAACCTGAGGATATTGATTTTGTTGTATTTGCAACCTTAAGCCCTGATTACTATTTCCCAGGTGGTGGCGTTTTGGTACAACGTGAATTAGGTTTGGGACATTGTGGTTGTTTAGATGTCCGTAATCAATGTTCTGGCTTCCTTTATGGCTTGTCTGTAGCCGATCAGTATATTCGTACAGGAACGTACAAGAATATTCTATTGATTGGTTCAGAAGTACATTCTGCTGGAATTGATTTTAGTACAAGAGGTCGTGATGTAACGGTTATTTTTGGAGATGGTGCTGGAGCAGCTATTTTGCAACCAACCACAGAAGAAGGAAAAGGTGTTTTGACAACACATTTGCATGCAGATGGTCGTTATGCGGAGAAATTAGCCTTCAAAAACCCAGGGTCACATTCTGGAGTATTTACAGGAGATAAAGAGGTTTTCCCTACAGTAGAAGAAAGTCCTTATGCTTCTTTGATGATTACGCCTAAAATGGTAGAAGAAGGCGATCATTATCCTAATATGGATGGACAATTTGTGTTCAAACATGCGGTTCGACGTTTCCCAGAAGTCATTGGAGAAGCATTGGAAGCAACTGGTTTAGCGGTATCTGATATTGATTTATTGGTGCCACATCAAGCAAATCTAAGAATTGCACAGTTTGTTCAAAAAACACTGCAATTGCCAGATGAAAAAGTCTATAACAACATTCAAAAATATGGCAATACGACCGCTGCTTCTATTCCAATTGCCTTGTGTGAAGCATGGGAAAAAGGATTAGTAAAAGACGGTGACTTAATATGTTTGGCAGCGTTTGGTAGTGGGTTTACTTGGGCTAGTGCATTGATTAGATGGTAGTTTGTTGGTTTTTATTTAAAAAAATTATCATTTTATTAGATCATCCTACTATTTAGTAATACTTCGTGGGATTAG
>CACVAQ010000059.1:0-3156 GCA_902727865.1 uncultured Aureispira sp.
TGTTAGCTTCGCTGCTTCTCCGAGGTTTTAGTTTTTTTACCAAAAAACATAAAAACCATTTCATATTAGTTTGATTATCAATAATTTAGTTAAACTAACAATTCAAAGCTATCTTATTGATAATCAAACTAATATAATTTAGCTACGCTGAGCCTTTGTTACTTACGTGAGGTCGCTACGCTTAGTTCGGGTTCTCCACGAAGTAATGTTATTTATGAGGGCACTTTTTGCAAGACGGCCTATAAAAAAGGTTTAACATTGAATAAAATTTTGTTCAATGTTAAACCCTAAGTATGTTCAACGAGCGTAAATTGTAGGTTTGGGGCTAGTTCTTGTTTGTAAGGTAGGATTGCTTTAGAAATCCTATTTCGTTAGCTCTAGCACCAATTTAAAACTCTAAGAGCTCAACAGTTGGCTGTTCTGGCAACTCTTCCGACATCAACCAACGACAAAACATAATCGCTTCTTTGTAATTGGCGGTACTAATCCAATTGTCTACGTCCATTTTTTTATGACTCAAATAAATCGTATAACTACCGTCTTCATTGGCTTTAGTTGTGCCTTTATTCAGACCAACAGGGAATTTTTTATAATCCATAGATTGCATTAGGTAATTCCAAGTTTGAATGCCCCAATAACAACATTCAGGCGACGTTAGTCGTATTTTTAGATACTGATTGTCTTCCAATTTAAACTTACCAAAACAATACACATTATCAACCGTTCCAAATCCACCTTGATCGGCTTCAAAAGGAAAGGGGGGGAGAAAGTCATTGATTGGAAATTCTACGGGCAATGGAGCAATCCAAGTAGACTGCTCAAAGAAGGTCGTCATGACCTTGATACGCTTTGCCAAGGCTTCATCGGTTAAAGGGTTAATGGTTTCTACAGGCGTAATGTTTTCGATGGACAAATCGCTTTCTGTGCTATTAAAACGGTCAAAGAAATATTCTCTAGTGAACAAATTGATGACGTCTTCGTCCATTTTAAATTCATTCTTCCCTTGAGGATTTGCCGTTAATTTAATCTCAAAACTACCGTCTGCTTCAAATTCTATACGAGTATGATTGATATTGTTGGTCACACGATCGACAATCGAACCATCGGCTTCGCCTCCATACATCGAAAAGGACAAAAAACAACTGTCGTATCGCTTTCCTTTAATAATGTATTCTTGGTCACTTCTCAACTGTGTGAAGTAGTAAACAGCATCCACATTATCACCCAAAAGTTTGTGATGTTCGTCTGCCAACAACATGAAAGAAGGCTTTAAAGGATCGTTATACAAGTAGAATTGAATGGCAGAGTGCAACAAATGAAAAATATGCTGATAGCCATCTACTTTTCCTTGTTCGTCCAAGTTCTTTTCTGGATTAAGGAAGGTAGCATCTGCGTTTTTAATAATTTCTAAAAATTGCTCTAAAGCAGCTTTACTTTGGTAAGCCATGGTTTATAGTTTTTCTAAGAATTGAATGTAATTGTCAAATTGAGTATTGATTCCTTGTTCTGTTAATCCAAAATCTTCCAAGGAGTATGTATGTACCCCATGTTTGTCTTTGGGGTTCTGGGCTAAGAAATTTTTCATTTTACCCAAGGCGGTCTCTGTCAAGTCCCAACCAAAGTGGCTGTAAATTTTTTGAATCGTTCCGACTTGATCGGACACAAAGTCTTCGAATCGTAAATCCAAAATTTGCGCTTCCTTGTCTAAGCCTTTTCGTGCTTCCAAGAAGCGATTGAAATAAGCACTCCACAAAGCGGCTTGTTCTTTTCCTGTACGCTTTAAATCTTCGTGGTCGCTATACAAAGAACGAACAGAGGCAATCAAACTAGAAGCAGAAGGAACGACTTTGGATGGCGCTCGATGGGTCATGATGATACAAGCATCAGGATACACGTCAAAAATTTCTTTCAAGCGCATTAAATGAACGGGCGATTTTAGTAGCCAACGATCTCCTTTGACACCCCCCGATTGTAAATATTGTAAGAATCGCTTGTGAAAACGCATGGTTTCTGTCTGGTCGGACGTATTAAAAAACCAATCCATATAGCTGGGTATATAAACTTGTGCCGAGGTCTGAAAACTATTCAGATCCAACATATTAATTCCCAAACATTCCTGCGGCGAATCGACCTCCATGTGGTGTTTTTTCTTAAGATCAGGCACTAATTTAAACAGCTGATCAAATTCTTTGGCAACCGTTTTTAATTGCAGATTGTCCTTAAAGGTATCGGGCTGAGGAACAGGGTAGGGCAACAAACATTCCCAAGAAAGTGGCGAACGATTGGCGGTATCTTCATGCATCATGGCATGCAAAATAGTCGTTCCTGTTCTAGGCATTCCAATAATAAACACAGGCCTTGTGATGGGCTGTTGTTCGATGCTTGGGTTTTGCGCCAAGACTTGTTCTATTTTTAGCCGATTGTAAAACGATCGCTCTAGCATACTTTTTACAGCTAACTCACCAAAAGAATTGGCTGTAGATTCCGCATTAATAGAATGAACTTGCTGCCGCAAGCCTTCCACCAACTGTGGAGGCAAATCGCCCTTAAAGTTGGCTTTTTTTACGGATTTAGCAATGATTTTGTCTGCATTTAGGCTAAATGGATTTAGGCCAATGGCCTTCAGGGCACCACCAACTTTGTTGATCGTATTAAAGGCGAAGGTTCTTTCAATAATAATAGAAGATTTTTCTTTCATAATTGTAGTATACACGCTGTCTGTAAAAATGGTCTAATACAAACCATCTTTAGGATGATAAATAACCGTCCAAAAAAGCACAATTTTTATGAATATAACGCTCCTGAACAAGAAGTGAAACCCTCCTAACCAAAGGGAGTTTTAGGGAAGGGTTACATCAACTCTTTTAATTTCCGAGCTAAGCCTAAATCGCCTTTTACTTTTAATTTACCAGTTAAGGTAGCAATCATTGGTTTGATTTTCTTTTGTTGTAATTTGACATACGTTTCTTTACTCATAATAACCGTACAGTCGGCCTCAACATCTTCTTCGGTTAGTACGTTTTCGCTGCCAGAGCCGTCAATCAGAAGGACATCGTCATCTAGCTTAAATTTCAATTTTTTTCCTATAGGGTCAATCGTTTTGACCTTTTCAGTTAATTCATCTTTGATCTGAGAAAATTCCATGTTTTTTTTTTT
>CACVAQ010000059.1:3256-7730 GCA_902727865.1 uncultured Aureispira sp.
AATAAATAAATCATCCAGCTAAAAGCAAAATGCTTCTAACCGAAAAGAATAAGTGAGAATCCCACGAAGTGTAGTTAAAGGATTGTATATACTTAAAAATAAAAAAATAGATTGAAAGTTTAGGAATTGCTTCGATTTATAGAAAATAAGGAATGCTCATCTTATTTATTGACTGTTCCTAAAGGCGTTCGATTTACCGTTTTACAAATTTCTTTGAAATAAGCCGTCCATTGTGTTCTAAATATCCTGTTAGGATATACATCCCCGCAGGCAAATCCTTTACCTGAATTCGAAAATCTGGATTTTTAGAAATACTGAGCGATTGATGCAACACTTGCCTTCCTGTGGTATTGCAAATCCAAACTTCAGAAGGATTTCCCTCTATCCAATCTACATTAATATAATCACTAGCAGGATTTGGAAAAAGGGTACAATTCAGTTGGTCAGAATCCAAGAGCTTAACATCATCAGTTGAAACATAAGCGACCCAAGGGCGAGCCTGTTTGATAATTAATTGTCCTTCTCTAGTGATTTTGTATTCAATTTCCATTGCAAAACTTTCATTTCCTACGGCATTGTAGCGTATTTCAAATTCTTGATGAATGACTTTTAGATAGGCCCTTATTTGGTTGAGGTAATTGCCTTCTAGGATGGTGGTATTGTTGGGGGCAAGATTGGAGCGTCTGACCAAAATGTAATCATCAGAGCTAGTAGAGTTGGCATCTAATAGGAGTTCTTCAGGCACAGCAGTTCCGTCTGGATTGGTAATCAATTCTTCCCCTACTTGAGAATTAAAATAATAAAACGTATTGTTGGTCTTGTAAATAGGGTCTTTGCTGACGCCAACGCCATTTGCGAGCTCTCCCGAATAATTATTATGACACAAAATAGCCATAGAAGCCGTAAAATGATTGACTTTATAGAATTCACGTTCATCAAAAGCCCTTAAATTCCATAAACTAGCGTAAATTTCTTTAACCGTTTTAGCCAAATGCCCTTCTACTGGATGATGTGTTTTAGAGGCATACAAACCTGCTCCATTAAAACCAGGCAAGTCTTCGTTGTTCGTACTTGAGCGGCATCGGATCGTGCTATTGTTAGGAAAAGCGGCTTGTAGATTCGCCAATTCATTTTGCATCCAATTGGGCATAAGGGCCTGTTCAATTTTTTTTCTAAAATCTTCTAACAAATGCGCTCTTAAGTTTCTATCCTTCTGAAAGTCTGGATTACGCAACATAAGTCTGGCTTGCTCGAAGAGCAAATTGTCCTTCATGAATTTTTGATAATAATAAAACGGAATCCCAAAACCATCGGGAATCGTACCTTCTGGAAAACCAAAGGTTCGCATCGTTGCGACATTGGCACATTTTGCCCCAAAACCATCAAACATCGAAAAAGTGATCTCATCTAAGGGTAAAATTTTGTCGTGCTCTAAATTTAAGGGGCACGTCTGTCGATCATCGGGGCGAAGGTGTTCATACCAATCATTGACTTCTTGTGAGCTCGCTTCTCGAATGAAAAATTTATCTTGTTCTACTTTGAAATAGATGTTATGATTTAATAAATTGGCAATAGAATCAACCGACAACGGATCTCGAATAAACGCATTGGGAACATTGTCCTGTATGGCTCTTAAGTTGACATGTGACAAAGGAGTTTGAATCACAGAAGTAATAATTCCGCCCACACGAGGTAAGGCATTCGGAATCGAAGCGTAGAGGACAATATCTTTTAAGCCCGGTATTTCGGATAAGGTCATTGCTCTAAAAAAACCATAGCCTTCGGTTTCATTTAAACCCCAATAATCGACTTGAGCATACACTTCGGCTTCAAAAAGAAGGGGCACACGAGCGGTTTCATACAAAATAGAATCTTGCTCGTATTCATCTTGGCTATTTGTGGTTACAAAATAAGATAAGTTGTTCGTTAAGAAAGGCATATTTGCCGCTAAGAGTTCATGAGATTTTTGAACGACTTCAAAACTTTCGCCATGCCCATTGCTGTAATTAAAGGCAAAAGTTCCCAAAGCGCCATTATTAGATGGAGTGGTTGGATGGTAAATTATTTGTCCTTTTTTAACTGAATTGCCGACTTGGGAAATGCCGATCGCACTCGTAAAATCTGCATGAAGACCATGCGTGTTCCCATTGATAAAATAAATCTTGGGGGAAGTGTCAAAATCGGTAATAATAAATTTTGCGAAGCGTTTGCCATTTAGAAACTCGGACCACTGTACCAAATCTCTTGCAATAGAGAGTTGATTGAAAGTCGTAAAACTATCAATAGCGATTGCCCCATCTGTGAACTGTACCGAGTTGGCGGCATTAAGCGGATTTTGAGCAGGAAAGTTTTGGTATTCAGTGACATCATCAACTCCATCGCCGTCCGTATCATAAGGGCTGGCAATGGGATATTCTAGTACTTGATAATGTGTGATAGGATAACTTTCTAAAGATTCTGTCAATACCGTAGTTCCTGCCTGTCCCAAGGTCATGGAGCTGGCTAAGTCAAAACCTAAGTTGAGGTTGTGTCTTACTTTTAGAATGTAATAATTCCCAGGAGAGGAGTTGACTTCTATTTGAACTCGACCATCCGAACTTATCGTATGATTTAGAATAGGGACTTGTTGCCCCAAGATTAGATTGGCTTGGAGGCTGATAAAAATAAAAAAAATAGGAATGAAAAGTGCTTTATACATGGGAATCTATTGTTTTAATACTCAAAAAAGCAGTTTACTTTACTCAAGTAGTGGAGGTGCTTTTTATCAAACGAAATATAGATTCATAATGTTACCTTTCATTCCTATTTCAATTCCAAAAAGTGCCTAAAACTCAGAAGTAAAATGAAAAACTAAGTCAGGATACTCTTTTTGAGCAGATTCCAGCATCCATCTAGATTCTGCCAAATAGACATTTCTATCTTCTTTATCTTTTGCCATATAATTGGCTTTTTTGCGAATAAATTCGGTCAATTTATCTTCGTTCTCACTCGTAATCCAGCAAGCTTTGTGCAAATTGATGGGCTCGTAACGACAACTTGCACCATATTCGTGTTTGAGTCGATATTGAAGGACTTCAAATTGTAATTGCCCTAGTGTACCAATAATTTTTCGGTTGTTGGTGTTTTTTGTGAATAGCTGTGCAACTCCTTCGTCCATCAATTGTTTGATGCCCTTCGCCAATTGCTTGGACTTCATTGGATCGGCATTTTCAATGTATTTAAATTGCTCTGGCGAGAAATTAGGAATGCCTTTAAAATGTAAGACTTCGCCTTCTGTTAAGGTATCTCCAATTTTGAAATTACCAGAATCGTATAATCCAACAATATCGCCAGGGTAGGCATTGTCTACCACTTCTTTTTTGGAAGCCATGAAGGTCGTTGGATTGGAAAATTTTATCTTTTTTTCTTTGCGAACGTGCAAATAATTGGTGTTTCGTTGGAAAGTACCAGAACAGACCCGCAAGAAGGCAATACGGTCTCTGTGGCGAGGGTCCATATTGGCGTGAATTTTAAAAACAAAGCCCGAAAACTTATTTTCGTAAGGATCAATAATGCGTTCTTCTGTTTTGAATTTCACAGGAGAAGGCGCAATTTCAATAAAACAATCCAAAAGCTCTTTTACTCCAAAGTTGTTGACCGCAGAGCCAAAAAAGACAGGCGATAATTCACCAGCTAGGTATTTTTCTTTGTCAAAAGAAGGGTAAACGCCTTCAATCGTTTCTACTTCTTCTCGAAGCACTTCTGCGGCATCGTCTCCAATGTGTTGTTCTAGTTCCGAATCGTTGATGTCGTTAAACCCTAAAATATTTCCATATTTTGTATTGGGGGCAAACAAGTTCAACTCCTTTTTGTACAAATTATAGACCCCTTTAAAGTCTTGTCCCATGCCAATCGGCCAACTTAAAGGACAGGTTGTTAGTTTTAATTTTTCTTCAATTTCATCCAACAAATCAAAGCCATCTTTTCCTTCTCTATCCATTTTATTGATAAAGACAATCACAGGTGTATCTCGCATTCGACAAACTTCCACTAATTTTTCCGTTTGTTCCTCGACCCCTTTCGCAACATCCATGACAACAATCACACTATCGACGGCCGTTAAGGTACGGTAAGTATCTTCCGCAAAATCTTTGTGACCAGGTGTATCTAGAATATTAATATTACAATCTCTATAATTAAATCCCATCACAGAAGTTGCCACAGAAATACCCCGTTGTTTTTCAATTTCCATGAAATCGGAGGTCGTAGACTTCTTAATTTTGTTGGATTTGACGGCTCCAGCCACCTGAATGGCCCCACCAAAAAGCAACAGCTTCTCTGTTAGCGTCGTTTTACCACCATCGGGATGGGCAATGACTGCAAATGTTCTACGCTTTTCAATTTCTTCTTTAAATTTGGCCATACTGTGTTGTAATTATAAAAATGCAAAATAAGTAGATGGACAAAATTAACACTAAAATATACTCCTATTTTT
>CACVAQ010000059.1:7830-9200 GCA_902727865.1 uncultured Aureispira sp.
TTTTGTCCATCTACTTACCTAGAGAGTGTCTCTATTGGGAGTAGTCTGCGAAAATAAGTATTTTATGTTGAAGTGATAACAAAAGGGACAGTTTTCGTCTAGATAAATATAAAATTATGAAACTAAAAAATGTACAATTACTATACACAGGGCATTTGGTTGCTTCTATTCTCTTGTTTTTTATTGGGCTAATCTACCTTAGATCCCTCCAAACGGTCCTTGTGAACATCGAAATTACAGGCTTCGATCCAATCGCTTATGACGCCCCTACATATAACTTTGCCCAAATTGCCGTATTTTTTTGTGCTTTAACTATATTTGTAGGCTACAAAACGCAGGTAAAATTACCCTTGATTGGTGTTTGTTTAGTAGGAAATGGCTTTGTTTTTTTAGGTCTTGCTTTGATCCTATTTTTGCTGCCTCGTTATTGGAATCTATATGATACTTTTTGGTATTGGTGTTTTTATATCCTTGCCAATGTTGTTTTAACAATGCTAGCGATTAGCAAGTATGAAAAGGCGGTTCTCAAAGCCCCCATTTATGAAGACACTATTTTAGACGATTTAGACAAATTATGACAACAGAAAAAAAACAGGTTTTACGAAAGTTCTATATGTTCAATATTTTTTTGATCGTGGTGCTTTTTTATGCAGGTGTTCATCTAAATGAAGAAGAAAAAGCATTTTTAGCAGGGCTGCGGCCCAATCAAGATTCGTACGATTGGGCAACCTCTTTTTATGCTATTTTGGGGCTTGCTTGTTCGCTATTTTCGATTTATGTTGGGGCACGTACCTTCGCAGCAATACCAGGCATAGGAGTCGCCCTTGGGTTGTTGTCTGTGGTCGGGTTTATTTATTCTGTGGTTGTTTTGGTTTATGCAACGACGTTGCGGATGGAAGATGTCCTGCTGGTGTATGGCCCTTATATTGTCATCGGAATGTGGTTAAATGCTTCTGTGATGATGTGGCGAGATCGAGATTTTTTGGAGCAGTAAGAATGGTGAAAGGACTAAAATAATTGAAGTAAAGCTAGCTTATGGAATTTGATAAAGAACAATTTATAAAAGATATACACGCAATTACTCGCTTGATTCCAGCAGGTCGAGTAAGCAGTTATGGCGCAATCGCAACCGCTTTGGAACAAAAAAGACGGGTTCGAATGGTCGGTTGGGCGATGAACAATTGCCCCGAAGATGTTCCCGCACATCGGGTACTCAACCGCAATGGGGTGCTGACTGGGCGTGCGGCTTTTGGTGGTAATTTGATGGTCGAACTCCTCCGAGCAGAAGGTATTGAAGTCAAAGACAATAAAGTGGTCGATTTTAAAACGCTTTATTGGGACCCCTTGAGAGATATGGATTGTTAAAAAAA
>CACVAQ010000060.1:0-7227 GCA_902727865.1 uncultured Aureispira sp.
GAATTTTAGGTTTAGTTTAATTGTCTGCTGACCTTTTCATGAGGAAGGGTTCGTTCCTTTTTTCGTTATTACAAAGATAGGCTATTCAAAAATTCCTCACAAGTCAAACCAATGAATGGTACATCTCAGCTAACGAATGGTACATCTCAGCCAATGAACGGGATTTTCATACTTTTTAAAGTATCTTATTTAGCCTTAAAATACCGAATTGGCTCTTTTTTATAAAAAAAGTCCAATAAATAGTACACTTGACCTAGCCCTTAGTACACCTGACCTAATAAATGATTTTTACAGCTTCTAAAGCAATACTTTTTGCGTCTTTGGGAGCAATCTATTTAAAGCTTCTCGTTCTTTAGAAACCCAAATCGAGTTATTATTAACCCAACGATGCCGAGTGACCGCTTCTTTTGAATAAGATGCTCTTTTCGGTCAGATGGGCAAGCATTCCAATTCTTTCCCTTTTTAAAAATCAATATTTCGCCCTTATACAAACAATTCGTAATCATGTTTAATAAAGAACTAAAGTACTCTATTGCTTATTTTACTGTTAAAACCTAAGAAAATTTATATCTTTGTCTTTTATTTCGACCTTACTTCATAAAACCCCTCGAAAGAGGCAGCGTAGGCAACCGTATTAAATTATTATAAGAGTGCTTCGCTTTGATTATTACCGAAATACAGTTCCCCGTTTCTAAAAGAACTAAAAACCTAATAATCAAAAGAATAGAAGCTATTTCTTTTTATTTTTTGTTGCTCTATGAAGTACTATTATTATAACAACTATAATTCACAACATAAATATAGACCATGAAAGTTTCACTAAATTGGTTAAAACAATACGTTACCGTAAATGAATCTAAGGAAGAAGTCAGTGACATTCTAACCAATATTGGGTTGGAAGTAGAAGGGATGGATATTTTTGAGAACATAAAAGGTAGCTTAGCAGGTTTAGTTATTGGAGAGGTATTGACTTGCCAAAAACATCCTGATGCAGATAAATTATCAATTACGACCGTTAATATTGGCGCAGAAACGCCTTTACAAATTGTCTGTGGTGCGCCAAATGCGCCACAAGCACTTGGTAAAAAGGTAGTCGTTGCTACAGTCGGTACTATATTATATACCGAAGACGGTGGCTCTTTCAAAATCAAGAAGGGCAAAATTCGTGGCGAAGAATCTCTTGGGATGATTTGTGCCGAAGATGAGATTGGTTTAGGAAATTCGCACGAGGGCATTATGATTCTCGAAGACGAAAAAGCAGTGGTTGGAATTCCTGCGGCGGACTATTTTTCTGATCGTGTCGTTTGTGATGTTATTTATGAGATTGGCTTGACGCCAAATCGTTCGGATGCGACAGGGCATTTAGGGACTGCTTTTGATTTGGCAGCTGCCCTAAAAACAAATTACGACGGACAAGGAGAATTTACGCAACCAGATGTGTCTAATTTTTCTATTGATAATAACAATTTAAAAATTGAAGTCAGTGTTGAGAACCAAGACGCTTGTCCAAGATATGCAGGCATCTGTATTGAAGGGGTAACGATTCAAGATTCTCCAACCTGGATGCAAAATCATTTAAAAGCCATTGGTGTAGAGCCTAAAAATAATGTCGTAGACATTACGAATTATGTGTTACACGAATTGGGACAACCTTTACACGCCTTTGATTACGATCAAATTAAGGGTAAAAAGGTAGTCGTTAAAAACTTAGCAGAAAAAACAAAATTCACCACCTTAGATGAGGTAGAACGTACATTGAGTGCAGAAGATTTGATGATCTGTGATGGCAATGGCGATGGCATGTGTATTGCTGGTGTTTTTGGAGGTATTCAATCGGGTGTCAAAGACAGCACAACGAATATTTTCTTAGAATCGGCTTTCTTTAATGCGATCTCTATTCGTCGTTCTAGTATGCGTCATTTATTGCGTACTGATGCAGCTACTCGTTTTGAAAAAGGAGTAGATCCTAATGGTACTTTATATGCCTTGAAACGTGCGGCATTATTAATAAAAGAATATGCTGGTGGACGTATTGCTTCTGAAGTCATTGATTTCTACCCTACGCCTGTAGAGCGAGCGCAAGTAACGGTTTCGTTTGAAAAAGTAACGGATTTGATTGGTGCAGACATTCCAAAAGAAGACATCAAGAAAATTTTAGGTTATTTAGATATGAATATCCTAGAAGAAACCGCAGAGGCCTTTACGATCGATGTTCCAACGAACAAAGTAGATGTGACTAGAGATGCGGATGTGATTGAGGAGATTTTGAGAATTTATGGGTATAATAAGGTAGAAACGCCAACAACGGTGAGTTCTGTTCTTTCCTTTGCTCCAAAACCAAATCCTTTTAAAGTAAGAAACTTAATTGCTGATTTGTTGACTAGCTCTGGTTTTAATGAGATGATGGCAACGTCTATGACTCGTTCTGATTATTATAAAAAACATTTGCCACAGGATGAGGATAGCTTGGTGTATGTCAACAATACCTCTAATCAACATTTAGACTTAATGCGTCCAAGTATGTTGTTTAGTGGTTTGGAAACGATTGTACACAACCAAAATCGCCAAAATCAAGATTTAAAATTATATGAATTTGGAAAAACCTACTTCAAAAAAGTAATTGATGGGGAAGGCAATCGAGATTATTTTGAACAACAACACATCAGTTTGTTCTTAACAGGGCAACGTAATTCGGAGAATTGGCATCAAAAGGAAAACAAAGTCAACTTTTATACGTTAAAGGCTTATGTGGAACACATTATGACTCGCTTGGGTATTTTGCCAAGTTCGGTTCAATGTACACCTATAAAAGAAGATGATGCGGTTTTAACCTATGGTTTAAAATATCATAGAGGCAAGCAAAACATTGTTTCTTTTGGTCGTTTGGATGGCAACATCGCATTGGGTATGGGCATCAAACAAGAAGTGTTTTATGCAGATTTTGATTTTGATACGATTCTTCAAGTCTTGAAAAATCACAAAATGAAATATCAAGCGATGTCTAAATATCCTGCGGTTCGTCGTGACTTAGCTTTGGTCTTAGACAAATCAGTTGGATACAACGAAGTGTTGGGCATTGCCGTAAAAACTGGTGGAAAACAGTTAAAAACAAGTAATTTGTTTGATGTGTATGAAAATGAAGCGCAAATTGGAGCAAATAAAAAATCTTGCTCGGTTAGTTTTATTTTCCAAGACGATAACAAAACGCTTAAAGATAAAGATATTGACAAAGTGATGTCAAAATTAATTGCTACCTATGAGAAGAAGCTAAATGCGCTTATTCGTAAGTAGTTTGTTTAGAAATTGATTCTTTGAGAAAAGTGACACTTAATTAGCTTTTGATAAATCCTTTCGTAATTTAAAAGGAAGACGATCTTTTCATCCTTCTGAATTAGGATATAAGTTTTGGGTAGAAAGTGGTAAGTTATTTGTTATCAAAATATAACTTACCATTTTCTACTAAAAATGAAGGACTCAAATGGTTGAATGAACAATAACTATTTGAATATTATCCTAGGAATTACCAAAGTGCAAATCAAATCTCAACACATCCATTTCACTTTAATAATTCATAATTTTTTTAGAATTACCAAAAATGAGTACCTTAGAGGAAAAGTTAGAGGAGATAGAGAGAAAAGTAAAGAAACTAGTAGAACAAAATCTTCAGTATAAAGAAATTTGTGAAGATTTGTTAGTGGTACGCCGAGTGTTGGAAAAAGAGAATACGGAATTGAGGCAACAGCTTGCTGGACAAGTAGACGAGGTGAATGAACTCGCAAACAAGACACAAAAACTAGAACTAACTTACAAAGAGGACAACGAAGGAATAAAGAAAAAAATCGATCAATATATTCAAGATATAGATACAAGTATTGAGTGGCTTGAGCAGCTCTAAATTGTAGCAGATGAACAAAGATAACTTATTGACTATACCCGTTGTGCTGGCAGGACGTACTTATCCTGTTTTAGTCACACAAGATGAAGTTGAAAGTGTACAACTTATCAACCAACAACTCAATAAAGAATTTTTAGAGTTACAAGATTGCTATGCCAATAAGCTAAACAAACAAGATATCTTATCTATGCTTTTATTAACCTATGCTAAAGATTTGCTGGAAGAGCGCCAAAAAATGGACTTGGTACCTGTCAACAAACGCATTGAATCTATTGAATCCATCTTAGAGCAAGCTTTTGATAAATAGATCATTACATCAAAACACGCTTTTCTTATCCTCCTATCCTTTTCTCCATATCCACTCTAATTAGTCTTTTACTATACTATGTACAGGACAAAAGTTTTTTTCATCCAATAAAATAGTACATCTACCTAACATTTTGTTAGATATTAGATCGCTTTGCTCTTAAATTCTAAATTTTAGACTTTATTGAGCTTCTATAAGATCTAAAATCTGCCAGCGCAACGGTCTAAAAGCTAAGAGCGTAGCCATCTGAACAGTATTGTTGAATAGGTTCTTGTTCTAAATTATTAGACCTGACTTTTGTCTTATACCTAATTTTTATTTAGAAACTAATTTGGGGAAACTTCCCTTTTATTTATATACAAACAATAAATCATGGATATAACATCACTCGCAATTGGAGCTGTTATTGGTATTCTGGTTGGTGTTTTAATCGGTAGATTTCTACTCGAAAAAATCAACAAAGAACGTCAACTAGAGCTGGATAAAAAAGCGGACGAAATATTAAAAGTAGCTAGAGAGAATGCTGAGACGAAGGTAAAAGAGGCTGAAAGTAAAGCTGGCAGAATGATTGAAAAAGCCAAAAAGGAAAATGAGCAGTTGAAAAATAATAAAATGGCGGAAACGAAAAAACATTTTATTAATAAGAAAAAAGAATTCGAGAACAATTATAAAAAACGGGATCTAAAACTTAAATCAAGCGAAGACAAAGCCTTTGAGCGGGATAAAATTTCTCTAACTAGAGAAAAAGAAATCCTCAAAAAAGAAACCGCTGTTCAAAAAATTCGAGAAAACTTAAATCAACAATTAGAATTGGTGGAGGTAAAAGTTGAAACCTTGAACAACCAAGAGGCTGAATACTTAGCACAACTTGAGAAAATTGCTAAATTAACGGCTCAACAAGCAAAAGATGAGTTGCTGAAAAACATCAAAGACAAAGCAGATGCAGAAGCAATGGCTTATGTCAAAGATCGTTTTGAAGAAGCTAAAATGAGTGCGAATAAAGAAGCTAAAAAAATTGTGATCCAATCCATTCAAAGAATGGCTGCGGAACATACCATCGAAAATACAGTCTCTGTATTCCGTTTGGATTCTGACGACCTAAAAGGGCAAATTATTGGACGTGAAGGGCGTAATATTCGTGCTTTGGAAGCGGCTACTGGTGTTGAAATCATTGTAGATGATACGCCTGAGGCGGTGATCATTTCAAGCTTTGATCCAATTCGTCGTGAAATTTGTCGTTTATCTTTGCAACGTTTGGTTGCCGATGGTCGTATTCATCCTGCTCGTATTGAGGAGGTGGTTGCCAAAACGAAAAAACAAATCGAAGAACAAATCATGGAAATTGGTCAACGTACGGTTATCGACCTTAATATTCATGGATTGCAAGCGCCATTGATTCGTATGGTCGGACGGATGCGTTTCCGTTCTTCTTATGGTCAGAACTTGTTGAAGCATTCTATTGAAACAGCTAAATTATGTGCGATTATGTCGGCAGAATTGGGCTTGAGCTCTAGAGAAATTAAATTAGCGAAACGTGCTGGTTTATTACATGATATTGGTAAAGTAGGCGAAGAAGAAACGGAGCTTTCTCATGCTTTGTTGGGTATGAAACTATGTGAACGTCATGGCGAAAAGGCGGCTGTATCTAATGCTGTTGGAGCCCATCACGATGAAGTTGAAATGAAATTTATCATCTCTCCTATCGTTCAGGTTTGTGATGCAATTTCTGGGGCTAGACCTGGTGCTAGACGTGAAATTTTAGAAAGTTATATCGAGCGTATCAAAGAGCTAGAGAAGGTTGCCTTGGCACATGATGGTGTTCAAAAAGTATATGCAATGCAAGCGGGGCGTGAGTTGCGTGTCATTGTAGAAGCGGATAAAGTATCGGATAATAAAGCAGAAGATTTATCTTTCGCAATTTCGCAACAGATTCAAAACGAGATGCAATATCCTGGACAAATTAAGGTCACTGTGATTCGTGAAAAACGTTCTGTAGCATTTGCTAGGTAAAATCGAAAACATATTTCGAAATAAAACGTATAAAAAGCAACTCTGTCTACTAGATAGAGTTGTTTTTTTTTTCAATGTAAGTAAGTAGATGGACAAAAGATGCCCTATTTTAGTGTTAATTATTTTTGTCCATCTACTTAATTCTAGAAACTGTTTAGAATTTTGTCTTTAAATAAGCCGAGACAAAAAGTACTCTTGTACTAAAAGTACAGTGAGCAACAAAGCTGTATTTTACACGTTCTTTAATTCTAAACCCTTCCCTAAACTCAAAAAGAATGAAACAAGTTTTATTAATGTTAATTTTTGCCAGTATCCTATTAAGCTGTAATTCTGAACCGATAGATTCTATTCCAAATATCAACGAATCTACTCGAACGAAAGTAAATACGAACAAAAAAGAAGCTGGCTCTACAAGTATTACTGCTCCAGTAAAAACAATACCTCCTTTTTATTCTCCAAAAGGTAGCTTTAGCGTCGTGTTTCCCGACACCCCCAAAGAGCATGAACATACCACTACTTCTGAGATTGGAAAAATTGAACTGACACAATATATCTATGGAAAGGACGACACCGACGCATGGGTTGCTAGCTTCTCTGATTACCCTAAAAAAATGATTCAATTGGGCAATAAAGAGCAACTTCTAAAAGGGATTAAATCCCGTATTTTGGAAGATTTACGTGCGACAGTTCTATTCGAAGAAAAAATAAAATTAGAGGACAAATACGATGGTTTGTCTTTTGTTGCCAAGGCTAAAAAGAAAAATCTGAATATTACTTACAAAATATTCTTAGTCAAAAACAGAGTCTATCAATTGAGTATGTATTCTTCCGTTGGACCTATTCAAGCACAAGATTCCATTGCCTTTTTTGGGAGCTTTGAATTGATCCCTAAGGAATACAGCGAGGCTTCTAATTAGGAACAAGCTATCGTTTATTAAAATTGGTTCTTTGACAACTTTTGCCACAGCGGACTCTTTTTCTTTTTCATAACAGTAGGTATTTGGTCGTAAGTCAC
>CACVAQ010000060.1:7327-9163 GCA_902727865.1 uncultured Aureispira sp.
GCAAAAAGGGTCAAATAACCTTAAAATTCGACTCCAGCGCTAAAAGCTCCTTTGATCTATAAAAGCAGGAACGAATGCTTCACAATATGGCTATTTTAGCCCTTGATTCGAATTAAAAGTTTACATCAAATAAAATCCTTTTTCTACTGCTTGAGGTTTAGGGATTCCTTCTTCTTCTTGTAGCAATTCTCGGATATTGATTTCAATCGTTCTTGCAATCGCTGTGATCGGCGTATCACTTGGTCTATTTTCAAACGGATCTTGCAAATTATACGCTGTCCCTTCCAACATAAAAAAGATCGTTGCAATACTCATAATTAGAGGAAAGCCAAAATAAAAAGGGATGGCACTAGTGGCACTAGTTGCTATCGTCAAACAAATGACAAACAAATAGATACTCAAGTGTAAAAACATTCGATACTTAGTTGGGAATACGGTGTGCTTAATTCGCTCTGTTTTTCCCATTGAAGCACACAAACGCACCAAGGTTTGATCCAACTGCACCTGCTTATACTCGGTCAGCAAATCCAGTGCTTCTAAGCGCTCCAATTCAAGGGTATTGAGTTGTATAATAGCCAAAGACTTATTGGCCTGTTTAGAAACATGCTGCATGTCTTCGGGGCTCAAATAAGCCTCCATACCAACTAAAGGATCTAAGCCACGCAAGCTTCTTCCCAAAACATAACACCACGCAATTTGTCGATAAGCAATTCGTTTGATCGTACTGCTCTGTTCTTTGTCTATAAAAGCCTGTGATTGCAGCACCAAACTTCTAGAATCATTGACAATCGCTCCCCAAATTTTGCGAGCTTCCCACCAACGATCATAAGACTGGCCAATTTTGAAAGACAGCAAAACAGAAATCGCTGTCCCCAAAAACGCAGGAATACTAAAGGACAAATCCATTAACAAAAGCCCTAGCTCCCATTCAATAAAATAAACGGTGCAAGCAATAATTAAGACAATCAAAAAATCTGGCATCGCAGTTTTTAAGACATAGAGTAATGGCATTTTATAACGAATCAACATAATTTGTATTTTTTAAGCAATGCTTATTTTTTCTTTTTATTCGATTTTTTCTTCGTTGTTTTCTTCTTTTTATTCGATTTTTTTTCTTCTCTAGGATGCATTCCTAAATGCTTTCGAATCGATGCTTCATTATGATAATAAGTCAAATAGCCATAAAACCAGTATCGCTTGCGGGCTACAGGCGGATGAATCATATTGACATGTAAGTCTTTGTCAACCATCAAAACCCCAATGTCTCTTGCCTTACAAATTTTGACTAAATTCATTCGTAAATGCTCTTTAATCATGTCAAAAGAATCCTCAGAAAGGGACAACCATTGTTCGTTGGCAGGATACTGAAATACCTGATGAATGACTTCCATCTCTTGATACTTATAGCTATTTCTGAACAACAACATATGCACCAAGGCTGCGAAAAACCAAACCACAAAAGGCATTAAAACCAACCAGCCATCTTGACGCCAAGCAAAAAACAACACCCCAGTAGCTAAAGTAAACAGAAAGGCTTTCCAGATACTATCTCTTACCCAAACTTTGTTGACTCGGTAGGGTCTCAAAGCTGGTAAGGTCTTGTGCGACTTGGCTTCCATCGAGACCACATAAGCCCGTCTTTTGTTCAGCTTATAAGCCAACAAACCATCTGCACGCTTCATTCCGTACTTCTTTTTGGTTCGCTCTTCTATGTTGGAAAATAGATGGCTCTGGCTGTGTTTTATTTTGTAGTACTGTTCCAAATAAGCTTGCGCTCTTTTTTGAACCGTAATTTCTTCCAATCGATCTTTCGGAGATACTTTCTTTTTTGCCATA
>CACVAQ010000061.1 GCA_902727865.1 uncultured Aureispira sp.
GCTTTAAAAGGGGCATAAAAACAATTTTTTACGTGTTGGTATACTTTAGTTTGAACAAAAAAGATTCCATTTTTTAAGATAGAATTGTTTTCTTTGCGGCTACCAATACCTTTAAATTAGATACCTTAAAACTAAATATATAGCATCTGTTCTAAAGATAATAGACACAAAAGTAAGTATTAAAACCTTTTAAGTCATGAAAATCAGTGCTTTTATTATCATTATAATGTAATTAATATTGAGGGAGTTGGATGTGTTTACAAAACAACCTGTTTAACTAGTACGTGAAAAATTCTAGTTTGTTTGTTTTATAAGCGCTATTATTTGTAATATTTAGTTGCGCTGCTAAGTATTGTGTTTGAAAATAGGGGCATTTTTAGAATAAACAGAGAGAACAAAAGGCTCTAGAGAACTGTTTTAAGAACAATGTATGTTCGGTTAGTTTTTTGTTTTAACAAAAAGAAATTTTGATATATTATGAATGCTATAGAAACGATCGTTAGAACGATTAATCCGCTTAATAATGAAATTATAAAAGAATATAATTTAGAGACTTGGGGAGAGGTTTTGGATAAGTTGAACCAAGCAGAAGTTGCTTTTCAACAATGGAAAGTCCAGTCGTATGCGCATAGAGCTGCCTTGTTTATGAAAGCGGCTAAAATCTTGATAGAAAATAAAGCAATGTACGCTAAGCAAATTACACTGGAAATGGGAAAACCAATTCTACAGTCCATTGCGGAAGTAGAAAAATGTGCTATGGTGTGTGAATTTTATGCTAAAAATGCCGCTGGTTTCTTAGCAGATGAATCCATTGAAACGGAATTCTCTCAAAGCTATGTGACCTACCAACCTTTAGGGACGGTGTTGCAAGTAATGCCTTGGAATTTTCCCTTTTGGCAAGTGTTTCGTTTTGCTGCGCCAGCATTGATGGCAGGTAATGTAACGCTCTTAAAACATGCCTTGAATGTGATTGGTTGTGCCGATTTGATTTGTACTGTTTTTAATAAAGCAGGTTTTCCCAAAGGCGTTTTTCAACAGGTAGTCGTCGAAAACGATTTGGTCGAAAATATTTTGGCAGAAAAAAGCGTTCATGGAGTTGCCTTGACAGGAAGCGTTGCTGCTGGAAAGGCGGTTGGAGCCCTAGCTGGGCATAATTTGAAGGAATGTGTCCTTGAGTTGGGCGGTTCGGATGCCTTTATTGTACTCAAAGATGCTGACTTGCTCAAAGCGGCAAAGGTTGGTGTTCGATCAAGAATGCATAATTCTGGGCAAACTTGTATTTCTGCCAAACGCTTTATTGTAGAAGAAGCTGTTGCAGAAGAATTTAAAAAATTATTAAAACAAGAAATAGCCGATGTTATTGTTGGGGACCCAATGGAGGAGGCGACTAAAATTAGCGTGCTAGCTAGAACTGATTTAGTAGAAAAACTGCAAGCGCAAGTGAATGCGTCTATTGAATTGGGGGCTGTCGTGGAATTTTCGGGAGGCCACAAGAAAGGGACCAATTATTTTTATCCAATGTTGCTCAGTAATATTCAAAAAGGAATGCCTGCCTATGAGGAAGAATTATTTGGTCCTGTAGGAGCGATTTTTGTTGTTAAAAATAGTGCAGAAGCGGTTGCCTTGGCAAATGATTCTGTTTTTGGCTTGGCAGCTACGGTCTGGTCTAAAAACGAAGCAGCTGCCACAGCTATTGCTCGCCAATTAGATGTCGGAGCGGTTGCTATTAATAAGCTCATGAGTTCAGATCCTCGAATTCCATTTGGGGGGGTCAAACAGTCGGGGATTGGGCGTGAATTAGGAAGAGAGGGAATTTTAGGATTTGTTAATTTAAAGTCGATTGTCATACAATAGTTGATGGAACGAATCTTAGACCCCAATGCGCTTCTTTAAGCGCTCCAAATAGCATGTATAAAGCGCCATGAAGCAACTGTTTTTGTGGCGCTTTATTATTTTGAGGCTAGGTGCTTGCTATGTTTTTTGAGCTAAAAAATTATGGCACATTAGGACTTACTAGACTGGTCTTAAAGAAGCCCAAAAGACGAAGAATTTAAAGAAGCGTGGCAAGAGTCGCAACTTTTTAGTCCGATTACTTTTGGACGATTACTTAAGAATCGTAATAGATGCTCCATGATTCTAGAAAAAAAGCCTATATTACTATAGTGTTTTATTCCTTGCTTGATAATAAATTTAAATGATACGATTTTTTATAGGATTAAGTGTTTTTGTCGTTTGGGCAGTATTTGCTCGGAACTACTATATTTGTGAAATTAAAGGCGAATGCGGTCCTCCATTGACAAATGTTGATTCAACGTTTTTAGCAAACATTCCAGAGACCTTAGATTTGACCGCTGGAGAAGAGGTGTTGTTGAACGACTACCCTCAATTTTACTTTGATTATGGCAGCCATGATTACACTTATATAGATGGAAATGAAAAATTTTTAGGCTACGTTGTTTCTTTTTTAGAGGAACATCCAGGCGATAGTATTTCTTTGGCGATAACAGGTTATTACTTGAAAAGTGAAGAGAACGCAGTCAAAGGCAGCAAGTTGTACAACGACTTAGGTATGGCACGCGCTCAGACGATTATAGATAAATTGGTGCAGGAATATAAGTTGCCAAAGCATCGAATCAAAGCAAAATCCGCCCTGGCTTCTAGTAATCCTGTTGTAGCGTATTTGACGTTTAATGTGGAGGGCTATAGTTCTCCGATCGCTGTTGCAGAGACGAAAGAAGATACAGCTTTTTTGGAGCAAATAAAAACATCTGTTAAAGATATTACGTATACCGATAAGAGTGCCAAATTTGAGTACAACTCTGGTGCTTTTAATCCAAGTGGGTCGTTTGAAGTGTACATTGATTCGTTGAAACAATACTTTGGTCGTAACCCCAATGATTATTTAGTTATCATTGGACATACGGATAGTAAAGGAAATGCTGCCTATAATGATAAGTTAGGTTTGCAACGTGCGGAATCTGTCAAAAAATATTTTGAAGAACGAAATTTACAAACCACGATTAAAGTAAAATCAGAGGGAGAGAAAAAACCAGCGGTAGCAGATACAAATGCTGATGGCAGTTATAATATTGATGCAATGGCAAAAAATCGACGAGTAAATATTATAATAAAATCTACAAATTAAGTATTATTGTTATCATAATAAATCACAATCTTAGGACCAGTTAAATAATCCATCTATTCATGCAAGACGCATTTATAAAATTCTTTACAACAGGCGACACAACACAGACCGTCGTTTTTGTTATTCTTTTGTTGATAAGTTTTCTTTTGGGAATGCTTGTTTGGGCTTTGTTGGCCCATTATCCTGCTTCTCGTAAATTAAAAAAACAAAACAAAGACTTAGATGCTGAGAATACGGTCTTGAAAAAAGACAATAAAGATCTCTCAGAACGTTATACGGTTGTTAATGCGAAGTTGAGTCGTGCTAGTGAAGATTTAAGAACAGCAGAAGCTAATTTAGAAGAAAAGAACGAAAAAGTAATTGCTCAAAGCAAAAAAATAGGGGAGCTCTCGGAAGATTTGGAGCTGTACAAAGATAATGCGCGCAACTATAAAGAAGCCAACGAAAAGTTGTTAGAAGAGTATAAAAAAATGTCTAGGGAGCATGAGAATACCATGACCAAGATGGAGGACATGAAAATTCTAGTCGAAGAGGTGGAGCAAGAAAAAGGTGCGATGATTAAAGGGCATTTGGCAGTGGCAGACGATAAGCTCATTGCAGATCAAAAGCTGAAAATAGCAGAAGAAAAATTAACCAAAGCAACAGAAACCGTTCGCTTGTTGACCAAAGATTTGGATGCCGCCTTAGAACAAAAAGCAGAGCTTAAAAAAATGTTGTTTGATCTAGAAGAAACAGGGCAGTTAGATGGAACCAATGATGCTGATCTGAAAAAACAATTGATTGGCTTAAAAGGCCATGTTCGGGATTTAGAGTCTGAAAATAGTGACCTTATGGGACGTTTGGCTCCTTTTATTGCAGCGGAACAATCTAACTCTACGGAAGACGAAGCAATCGAAGTCTTGTTGGTTAATTTATTAGTAGATGCCGAAAGCAATATGGAAACCGATGGGTTTTATTCAGATTATGACGAAAGTCAATTGATTGAAGATAAAATTTATTTAGAAAAAAGCTTGACTGAAAAGCCTGTCCTTGAAGAAGTAGCCGAAGAAGAAGTGATCGAAGTCAATGCGACAGAAGCAGCGATTATGGATCAAGTCTTGATCCAAGCGGACGATGCAATGACTTTGCAAGGGTTTTATCAAGATATAGACGATGCCGTTTTGATGCAGTCAGATGAGGGCATAGAGGAGGTAGGAGATGAGGAGATGATGGATCGATATTTGGATAATACCGCAGAATTGTTCAAAAAAGTATTGTTTTATGACGAAGAAGTGGCCAGCGAACAATTTATAGAAAATCAGGATTTGCTAACGGACGAACTGTCAAAATTAAGCTTTATAGATGCTGCCGAAGATGCCCCCTCAGACAAGGTGGTGCTTGATGATGCCGATCATTCGGATATGAACTTGGCTTTAGAGCAGGCGGTACAGGTGATGACGGTAGAAGGTTTATATGCGCCAATTGATACGGATAAGTTAATTGCGTCTAGTGATGAAGTAGAAGAACCCAATCGATATTATGATCAAGAAAAAGATTATGAACATACGGTCTTGGAAGAAATTGGCCGTTCTATTCCTAGAGCGGGCTTAGATGAAAAGGATGATCTGAAAAAAATTGATGGCATTGGAATGTTTGTAGAACAGCGCTTGAATCAATTGGAAATTTATACGTATAAGCAGATCAGTCAATTTGACGAGGCATTTATTGCAAAACTAGGAGCCGCTCTAGGCTTTTCTGAACAAACGATTGCAAGAGATGAATGGGTTAAACAGGCGACGCTTTTAATCGAACAAAAGGATTAAAAGAGTTAAAAGAATCAAGATCAATAAAAAATCCCACATAAAAAACAAGATTTTTCTTAGCGACCTTATTTAGGCAAGAGCGTGTAGAAGAAATAAAAATAACAACATTATTTATGACTGAACGTCCTGTCATATTATTGACATTTGCGAATCAGCAGGATGCTTATCTAGAAAATCTAAAAAAAGAGAGCAAAAAGCTCAACTATATCCTAAGTACACACCATGACAAAGGAACTATAGAAGTTTTTAGAGAAGAAAGCACTAGTACTGATGATATAAAAAAAGCAATAGAACGGTTTGATAAACGAATTACCATATTTCACTATGGAGGGCATGCCGATGGCGGTAGCTTGCGATTTGAGGGGGGTGATGGAAATGCTGCTGGACTGGCAGAACTACTTGGGCAACTACCAAATTTAAAGCTAGTTTTCCTTAATGGATGTTCTACAGAAGCGCAAGTGCAATTTTTACTGGATAATGGTGTTAAGGCAATTATTGCAACGGCTGTACCCATCAACGATGAAAAGGCAGTTGTTTTTGCAGAAGATTTTTATCGTTCCCTTTCTAATGGACATACGATTGAGTCCGCTTTTCGTCGAGCAGTAGCGAATCTGAAATTTGTATATGGCGGAGATTTTGACGCTACAATTGTCCGCAAAGGAGATGCTGTGGTGCATGGAGACAAGGCTAAAATGCCTTGGGGGCTTTATATTAATGAAGATAGTGACGATGCTCTTAATTGGGAGATGCCAACGTATTATCCCAAAGATAGTGTACGAGCAGATGCCGTTGATCAATCGAATTTTAAGGTAAATATGCACATTGAGGAGGTCATCTATTCTATGTTTGACGTCAAACCAGAACTAGAGGCTTTATGTACGTATGAGGACGAGGATGAGTTGGATCCTAGAGCCGTGTTATTACAGATTATTCAAAACTTCCCTTGGCCGATTGGCGCACAAGTGCGTTTGTTGGTGGCTAAGGATGGAGATATGGATACGCCTTCTATGGACCGTTTGAAACAAATTGTGAGTGTCTATACCATGACTAGCCAATTCATTTTTTATGTCATTATGTCGCAAATGTGGGATGAGAAAAGAGCGGCCACTTTTACCGCTAAGAGTTTCTTGGTCGATATGCTTTACATGAATCAGAAGCAGTTTGGGCAATTTGATTACTTCAAAAACTTTATTGAGGCCACCAAACTGCTATTGGATGCAGACTGTGAACTCTGTATTAGCGAATTTGAACAGGTGGTAGAAGATTTTGATTCGCATTCTGAATTGTATGAAGCTTATTTATACTTAGAATCAATTCGCTCTGCTATCAACACAGGTCATTTAGAAACGTTGGAGGCTAAAACATTTGAAAAATGTGTGGAAGGAGAGTATTACTTATCCACTATTTTATACCATTTGGCGTTTACCATAAAGTACGATTTAGTAACCGTTCGAGACATTCATGTGGTGAATCATAGGAATATGGATACTGAATTTAATCATTTTATCAGCCGCTTGAATGTAAAAGTAGGCGATATTGCGGTTAGCGAAGGAAGTAAAAAAATGAAGGCAAGAATTTATAAAACCTTCACCAATAATTCTTCTGTTATTTTAACGTCAAGTTTACAAGATCCGACTCAATTTTTAAACTTATCGCCTTTTATTATTGATAAGAATGCGTTTAGAAATGGTCTAACGGAAGATCGAGCAACAGAACAACAATTGTTTATGTATGCACATCGAGTAGATGGGGATGCCCCCGATAGAGATTATAAATACTATGCTACATTTCATAACATTTATGTAGCTCAAGAGAGAGCATCTGATCAGTTCCTTATAGATGGACCTGCTGGAGCAACTAAGGATAATAAAGAACCGACCGATACGAGGAGCCGAATGCGCTCTAGACGTCGACGAAGAACCTCTGCAACAACGCAGATTATTAACCCTTATGCTGTTCTCAAACGACAATTTGAGATTTTAGAAAAAGATTTAATCAGTTAGAGCTTATTGAATAACAAAGTGCTCACATTTAAAAATTTTAAAGAATCTCTTATCAAGTGTTAAAAATTAGCTCTTATGGCAACAGAAATTAAAAGCCCGTTCAAGTTCTTGGATTCTTATGACAAAAAAGATAAAGCGATCTTTTTTGGTCGGGAACAAGAAACCCTTGAACTATATGATAGAATATTTGAGACCAATTTGGTTTTATTATATGGTGCCTCTGGTACTGGAAAAACAAGTTTGATTAATTGTGGGTTGGGGAATCAGTTTGAATCAACCGATTGGCATCCTATCTTTATTCGAAGAAAAGATAATATCATGGAATCTATGAAACAGGAGTTTCAAGACCATGCCATTAAAAAGGTCGACCCCAAACGGTCTATGATTGACCAAGTGCGTTCCTTGTATTTGGATTATTTCAAACCTATTTATCTGATCTTTGATCAATTCGAGGAAATTTTTATTCTAGGAGATAAAGAAGAACAAAAAATCTTCTTTGAAATGATTTATCAACTGTTGGAAGAAGATTTGCAGTGTAAGGTCGTCATCTCGATGCGAGAAGAGTACATTGCTTATTTGTCAGAATTTGAAGAAATTTTGCCTTACCTTTTTGATAATCGCTTGCGAGTAGAGAAAATGAATAGCAAGAACTTAAAAGATGTCATCGAAGGAACTGCGGCCAATTTTAATATTGAATTAAGGAAAACGGCTGGCGGCAAAGATATTTCAGAACTGATTATCGAAAAGTTGAGAGACAAAAATCATGAGATTGACCTAGCCAATTTACAAGTATACTTAGATCGTTTGTATCAATTGGCTGTCAAAGAACATGGTGCTGATGTACCAGTCTTTTTTGATGAAGCTCTCATCAAACAGACTGGAAATTTAGAGGATGTCATGTCTACTTTTCTGGATCAGCAATTGACTGTTTTGGGCGTAGAATTAGCCGAAAAACATAAGAATGCCAAAAAAGGAGCTCCTTTAGATATTTTGTTTGAATTGGTGACGGATAATGGCACGAAACATGCGATTGATTTGGAGCAAATAAAAAAACGTTTGAAACGTTCTAAAAATATAGAACCCGCTGTCATAGATTACTGTGTGGTTCGTTTTAAAGAAATGCGTATTTTGAGAGAACTTTCATAGATCAGTAGTCCGTGTGGGACATTTATTTGATTGAGGCTTAAATTTTTAGTTTGTGTTGTGACAAGCATTTATTTTAGCGGTAATCAATTCGATAAAGAGTTGTTTTTTAGTTTTTAATTGAAAATTAAAAAATGAAATGGACGAAAAATGGAGGTTTAGATACTAAAAGTGGAACATGAAACTAGAATTAGCACACGACTTTATCGCCAAAAAAGTATACGAAGAAGCCTCCATTGAGGACAAGGCTAGAGCACGTGCTACTAAGTTGTTACACGATCGGTATCAACATTATTTGTCTTCTAAGAATTTATTGTTGACAGAACGAGAGCTTATCTATATTGGCCCTTTTATCAAACGAATGGACTTGACTCGGGAGGAAGAGTATTACATTCGAGGGAGTAAAAAAACGATTAAAAAAGCAAAACTAATGAGGCGTTTTAAAGACGTGGCTTTAGTGGCTTTGTTGAGTGGAGTTGTTTTTAGTACTTGGGGGTTTTGGGAGCGGCAACGTTTCTTTCATGCCTCCGAGCATTTAGCTTCCGCTCAAGATTCTATTCATACTTTGTTGAGAAATCAAAAAGGAAAAAAGCCGCACGCTGGACTTGACAAAGATAAAGGGAATAGACCTAGTTCGGTAGAAGACCGACTCTTGCCCGCTGCGTTTTTTAGTACAGTCGAATTAAAAGGTAAAATTACGAACGAACAAGACGAGCCAATATCAGAAGCTTTGATACAAATCATGGGCGCCCAAGTGTATACTAAAGAAGATGGTTCTTATAAACTTTTTCTAATCTTTCCACCTCCATATATCGGAAAGAATATGACCCTTAATGTTAGTAAAGCAAATTACTTGCCCACGTCTAAATCTATAGACACCGATAATCCTACTATTTATTCAGAATTTATATTGGTTCGAGAGTAAGGAACGTTCAATAAATAAAATGAACGTTTTGCGTCATCTTTTTGGTCTGAAAATTTCAAAAAAATCGAACGTGTAACCCGTGCCAGACCTTTGCGCCTAGCGCAAGCTTGCTCGTTCGTTACAC
>CACVAQ010000062.1:0-2492 GCA_902727865.1 uncultured Aureispira sp.
AGAACAAATTCATATAGTGTCTCTGATACAACAGAAGTTCCCGCTTTTTTTGAAAAGGTTAAAAACAAAATTGGGAGGAACTTACCAGAATCAAGGTTTTTTCCGCAAAACATTGTGCATCAGTGGTATGAAGATAGCACGACTACAGACCAAAAAAATTACTTATTGTTTGAAGCGGATATCGAACAGGCTATGCTTGAGATTCAGAAGCAGCATCAAAACTAGTTCGCCCAATAAAGTAGTTGCATCGCACTTTTCTTGGATAGATCTTATTCTACCTTCCTAACAATTCAAATTTAGATTATCAACCAACATAAAAAAAGAGTCGCCCCAAAACAAGTTTAAGGCGACTCCATATTCTTATAATTTTCTAAATTCTACTCCGTTTCAACACTAGCTTGTGTCACTTCCGCTTTCATTTGAGGGAAGAACAAAACCTCTTGAATAGAACTGTTGTTCGTCATCATCATCACCAAGCGATCAATACCGATACCCAAACCAGAAGTTGGCGGCATTCCGTATTCCAAGGCACGTAAAAAGTCCTCATCGACTACCATTGCCTCATCGTCTCCACGAGCAGCCAAATCCAATTGGTCTGCGAAACGTTGTCTTTGATCTATTGGATCGTTTAGCTCAGAATAAGCATTGGCGATTTCTTTTCCATTGACAAACAATTCAAAGCGCTCCACCAAACCATCTTTACTACGATGCTTTTTAGCCAAAGGCGTCATTTCGATTGGATAATCAGTGATGTAAGTAGGTTGAATTAAATTCGCTTCTACTTTTTCGCCAAAGATTTCGTCAATCAATTTCCCTTTGCCCATCGTTGGATCTACCTCAATGTGCAAATCTTTACAAACTTGACGCAAAGCAGCTTCATCCATTTGAGAAACATCAATTCCAGTATATTTTTCAATCGACTCAAACATGGTCAATTTCAAATAAGGTCCTTTGAAGTCTACGGTATGTTCGCCAATTGGAACGCTTGTTTGACCGTGTAATTTCATGGTAATGGTTTCCAATAAATTTTCGACCATTTCCATCATCCAAATGTAATCTTTGTACGAAATATAAATTTCCATACAAGTAAATTCTGGATTGTGCGTGCTGTCCATTCCCTCGTTCCGAAACATTTTTCCAATCTCGTAAACGCCTTCAAAACCACCAACGATCAATCTTTTTAGATACAACTCATTGGCGATACGCATAAACAAAGGCATATCTAAGCTATTGTGATGCGTCTCAAAAGGGCGTGCAGCAGCGCCACCGTGAATGGGTTGCAACACAGGCGTTTCTACTTCCATCCAACCTTTGTCGTCAAAGAAATTACGCATGGTTTTTAGGAGCAAAGAACGTTTTACAAAAACATCTTTCACTTCTGGATTAACCGTCAAATCAACATAACGCTGACGGTAACGCAATTCAGGATTTGTAAATCCGTCAAAAACATTTCCATCCTCATCTTTTTTTACAACAGGCAAAGGACGCAAGGATTTGCTTAAGAAAACAAACTCGCTTACTCGAACAGAGATTTCGCCCATTTTTGTTCTAAAAATAGATCCTTTGACCCCTACATAATCGCCCAAGTCCAACAATTTTTTCACCGCACGGTTATAAAAATCTTTGTCCTCATCTGGGCACAAGGCATCTCTTTTGATAAACAATTGAATGCGCTCTGTAGAATCTTGTATTTCAGCAAACAACACCGCACCTTTCCCTCTTTTGGCCATAATACGACCCGCCAAAGTGACTTCTGCGAATGCTGCTTCGTTTTCATCCTCAAAGTTCTGTTTTATATCCTTGGCATAGTGGGTCACGTCAAATTTTTCCGCAGGATAAGGATTGATTTTTAAATCTAATAATCCTTTCAAATTTTCTAATCTTGCAACACCTTGGTCGTTTAATTTACGATCTCCAAGTGTCCCAGCAGCAATAATACCATCAATTTTCTGGTGCATTGCTGCCATTTCTGTTTCACTAAATGCCATTTTAAAAACAGTTGTGTTATGGTTTCTCCCCGATTGCGCTTTGTTATACCGCTATTATCAATAAAGAAACCCGTTATGTAAATAAATAAAAATTCTTATTTGTTTTGTTTAGAACAGAACAAGATGCAAAGATAGTTCAAAATTCCAAGAATTAATTCATAAATAATTCATAAAATTGTGACAAACTTACAAATACAAGTTTCCTTTAGTCTTGAAGTCCTTTCTTTTCGGCTAAAAACCTAGGTTCTTTGACCCTTTTTGCCAGCCCATAAAAAATAGCTTAGGCTTTACTATTTTAGTCGTAAGTCGTAAGTAAAAAATCGTAATTTAGAACACTAATAATCATTCACTTACGGCTTTTCACTTACGACCAAATACCTACTGTTATGAAAAAGAAAAAGAGTCCGCTGTGGAAAAAATTAGCTGCGCTAAATCTTTGAGTTGTCAAAGACCCAAAACCTATTGTTCTAAACAAGCTAAAAGTATTTATGTTGTCCTGTAGAG
>CACVAQ010000062.1:2592-9086 GCA_902727865.1 uncultured Aureispira sp.
GTAGAGAGCATTAGTATCCAATTAGAAACACTATTTTAAGTAAAAAAGAGCGCTTACAGTAAATTAATTCCCGTGGGTTTCATCTTGCTCTTCTTTCCTAAAGAATAATTCAGCTTGCTATGAATTGGAATCGCATAAATTATTTTTGTAAATTTATAGTACTTATTGGCATTTCATGCTGTTTAAGTGCTTGTTTTTCTATCTGAATCAACTCATAATACTAGTAACATGATACTAAATATACCTCTAGAAGACTTTTTTAAAAACCCAGAAAAAACAGCTTATGCACTCTCTCCTAATGGAGAGTATTTTGCTTTTTTAGCCCCTTACAAAGATCGGAAAAATATCTTTGTCCAAAAGATTGGTAACAACAGCACCAAACAAATTACAAAAGTAACCGACCGAGATTTATCAGGCTTTTTTTGGGCGAACGACAATCGTTTAATCTATGTTAGAGATTTTGATGGTGATGAAAACTTTCACCTATTTTCGGTGACCAAAGAAGGGGAAGATGAAAAAGATTTAACGCCCTTTAAAGATGTAAAAGTAGAGATCATTGATGCTTTAGAAAATGATACCGAGCACATGATTATTGGAATGAACAAACGCATTCCTCAGGTTTTTGATCCCTACAGAATTAATATCAGTACTGGAGAACTAACTTCTTTGGCTGAGAATCCTGGCAATATTTCTAGCTGGATTACGGACCATGAAGGGCAATTGCGTATTGCAATTTCTACGGACGGGGTCAATACTTCTGTCCTCTATCGAAAAACGGAAGCAGCTGCTTTCCAAACAATTATTACAACTAATTTCAAAGAGACAGTCTATCCAATGTACTTTGATTTTGATAACAGCGAAACGGTTTATGCCTTGTCTAATCGAGGGAGAGACAAAACAGCGGTTGTTAAAATGAATATTGCAACGGGCGAGGAATTAGAATTAATTTTTGAACATCCTGAAGTAGATGTTTCTTATATGTCGTACTCTCGTGCACGCAAGGTTCCAACAACGATTTCTTATGTGACTTGGAAACGCCAACATAAATTTGTAGATCAAGAAGTAGCCGATTTGTACCAACGCCTAGAACAAGATTTAGGCAAATACGAGCTGGTCATTACGAGTACCAACAAAGCCGAGAATAAATTTGTCCTTCGCACCTACAGCGATCGTTCTTTGGGCGCTTATTATCTTTATGATAAAACAACAGATCAACTCGAAAAAATTATTGATGTCAGCAGTTGGCTCAAAGAAGATGATTTGGCAGAAATGAAGCCAATTCAATACCAATCTAGAGATGGATTAACCATTCATGGTTATTTGACCTTGCCTAAAAACGTACCTGCGAAGGATTTACCAGTTATTGTTAATCCTCATGGCGGACCTTGGGCTAGAGATGCTTGGACGTTCAATCCTGAAGTACAGTTTTTAGCCAATAGAGGGTATGCGGTCTTACAAATGAACTTTAGAGGCAGTACTGGTTATGGCCGTGCCTTTTGGGAAGCTTCTTTTCAACAATGGGGTTTGACCATGCAAGATGATGTGACCGATGGCGTGCAATGGTTGGTCAAACAAGGCATTGCCGATGCGGCTAGAATTGCCATTTATGGGGGAAGTTATGGGGGGTATTGTACCTTGGCGGGCGTTGCCTTTACGCCAGATTTGTATGCTTGTGCGATTGACTATGTAGGTGTTTCTAACTTGTTTACCTTTATGGAAACGATTCCTCCTTATTGGGAAATTTACTTAAAAATGTTGCACGAAATGGTTGGTGACCCCTCTAATCCTGTTGATAATGCTCGTATGAGAGCGACTTCTCCAGTCTTTCATGTAGATCAAATTAAAGCGCCATTATTGGTGGCACAAGGGGCTAAAGATCCTAGAGTGAATCAAGATGAATCCGATCAAATGGTGGCTGCCTTACAAAAAAAGGGCGTTGCAGTAGAGTATATCTTGAAGGAAAATGAAGGGCATGGTTTTCACAACCAAGAAAATCGGTTTGAGTTCTATAGCAAAATGGAAAGCTTCTTAGAAAAGCATATGAGTTTAGAATTAGCTGAAAAATAATCGTTGCTAAAATGGGTCATCTCTTAAGTTGGAGCTGACCCATTTTTTTATGTTAAAAAAATTGCCTTGGTATTGAGATTAGGGTTTTACACATTTAGTTCCATCTACTTACTTATTACCAAACAAAAGAAAACATGAAGTTATTAACCATTCTATTTTTATTGGCAACTTGCCATTATAGTTTTTCGCAAGACAGCTTAAATAAGGAAATAAGAACTTATATGGATATGCAAATGCATCCAACCATGCACGTTCCTTATAGTTTTTTTGGAGATGGTTTAGAATTTTTTGATAAAAACAGTCCGCCGCATTTGACCTATATGCATCAATTAAAAAATGTCAATTATGCGAATTATTGGCAAAAAAATAAAGGCGCACGAATCATTGTTGCAGGCTCCTTAACTTCCGAATGGATTAAAAGTCGTAAAAGAGGGCGCAAAGTGATTCTCAAACAACTGGATTATGTCAACGATTTTGCCCTAGCACATTCCGAAGAATTTGTGGTGGCAAAAACCCCTGAAGAGGTTCGAAATTATTATCACAATACGGATAAAACAATTATCATACATTCCATTGAAGGTGCCAAGCGTTTGATTAACAGCTTGGAAGATGCTCAGTTTTGGGCAGAACAAGGCGTTGCCTTTATCACCTTAATGCATTTGGTCGATTCCGAATATGGAAGTGCTGCCGTTCGTCCTGGATTCATCACGACCTTGCTCAATCTGAAAGGCGCTGTAAAAGGAAAAAAGAAACGTCATTTAAAAGAGAAGGGCAAACAAGCCATCAAATGGTTGGCGCAAGCGGGAATCATGACGGATTTGACACACATGGAGCAGCAAACAAGAAAAGATGCTTTGGCATTTATGCAACAAGAAAACATCCCTCCTATTTCTACACACGATTGTTTCAAATCCATTAAAAATACAGCTCGCTCTATTAGCGGAGACGAAATTTTAGCTATTTATAAATTAAATGGTTTTATGGCTTTGCCAATTAGTGGAATGGAAATGCAATTGGACGACGCAACGAATTATTATCAAAACAAAGAAGATAGCCTCATCAAAGCAGGTTGTCATTGTCCTGGGTCAACCGATTCTTACAAATTTATGTACCAAGAATTGCAGCAATATATTGAATCTAATGTTGGCGTTATTCTAGGAGATCGTTCGGTCTTGTTTTCGGATTTGACAGAAGCAGAAAAAGTCAAATATGCCATTGGTTTTCAAAGTGACTTTAACGGTTGGTTGAATCACAGTCGCCCAAGGGTGGGCAAAAAAGGCTGCTACCCGATTGACACGACTAAAACTTATGAAGCCATTGAATTAGAGGGTTTAGCGCATCCTGGTTTATTGGCTTCGCAATGGCGTTTGCTAGAAAAAGAAGGGGTGGATTTGATTCCTATTCAACGTTCTTCTGAGCGTTTTGTACAACTTTGGTCGTATTTTAGAAAACACAAAACGTCTTGGAAATAAACAAAAAGTGCCTTGTTTACGGCCTCCTTTTTTACAAAAACTATTTATTTTGTCCCCTTTTAAAGATTAATCCCTAGAAGAACCAACCAAAACATACAAGATTGCGTTTTATTTAGTAGTTTCATCGTAAAATTATTGATGGCTTTTAAGTTCAAATTCCATATTAAGATAAGACATAAATTATTGACAGACACTTTTTGTTTTCTTTGACAAATGAGCATAAAATATTCAGAACAGTCGAGAATTTTCAGGGATTTTAGATCCATCCCTTACTCTGACTACTACTACCTTATTCGTTTTTACGAACAGTACGATCAAGACCTCGATCATCTTCCATTTGACGAGAGCCTAATTATGTCCTATTATTACGCCAATGCGCTTTTTGAAACACAAGAATACGACATACAGATAGAAACATCCAATTATATTTTGGAGCAATCTATTATTAATAATGTCCGTTACATAGATGGAGAAGATGTTTACATGACCGTATTACACAAAAAGGCCTATGCACATCTTAAATTGGGAGAAATTGAAACGGCTCAGAAGTTAGCCACGCAACTCGTTCGTTTAGACCATAACCAGTACGCTTATTCTATTTTATTACGCGCCTGTTTTTTAGCAAAACGCCCGTCTTGGATTCGTCCTGTTTTGACAGCAAGCTCCATCTCAACTATTTTGGGTGGGATTATAACCATTATCTTTTCGTTTTTTTATCTGTCTTTACCTGCTCAAGCGGTTCTACTGCCTTATGGCTTATTGCTGCTTGCTGCGATAGGGCTCTTCGCTACGGCGGTTGGTTATTATAAATACATCATGTCTCCTGTTAGACAAATTCTAAAACAGGCTCAAATCGACAAAAAAAACGCTAAAGCTCTTTAGGACAGTGTGTAAAAAGTTATTAAATAGTGGGCAAGTATGGTATCAGACACTTTGAAAGTGTTTGATACCATACTTCAGATTTTTTATTCGAATTTAGAGTTAAAATAGGCATAAAACAGACACGTAAAAAAAGTCACCTCCTTTTAGAAGCATACTTTTTAACTTAAAAATGCTGAATGCTTTATCGCATTCAGCATTTTTAAGTTAGCATTCAATATTCTTGTAAAGCCTTCTTTATTCAATAGAAATATAGCGAATGTGTGTAAATCTATCGTTTGGTAAAAAAGGAATACCATTCTGTGCATAGAACGTTCCATCTTGATAAATAGGACTACCAATCCATAAGAAGCAATACTCATCTGGTATTTTTGCCATTCTCCAATCAATCTTAGCCACTTCTTTACCATCTACTCGATAACTAACATCGTGTGGCGTCCAGATCATTTCATAGAGATGATATTCTTCAAAAAAGTCTTGTCGCAACAATTCCTCTCCAGGGTAATTTAATTGTCGATCATTCAATCGATCTACCTTAAATACTCCGTCCAATACTTTTTCTTCTCCTGGCTTCACCAAAACATTTGCATCTCGCATATAATCTACAATCGAGTAGTTGATGGCAGAACCACCGCCCCAGTTTTCGTCATAAATCTTAGACCAAATTTCAATATCAATTTCATACGGTTGCTTTCCTCTACTATTCACCATCGACTCATAAGGATGTCCTGGAATTGGATTAGCCGAGGGATGTCTGAACTGATACAACCACAAATTGTGCACAATACCCGTTGGAGTATGTGTTTTTTTATTTCTTAATTGAGAAAACTTAGCCACTACTTTTATGGTTCCATACATAAAACTAGGTCCAAATTTCACCTCTCCCCAAGTTTTGTGCTTATGCTCAGGCGTAGAGCCAGGGCATCTTAAGTAAATACCATTTTCATCAATCCGCACATTTTCTTTTCGATTTCCGTAAGCCGCTTTAATCCAAGGCGCTTTGTTAATATAGCCTTTAAAATAATCGTCTGGTTCCCATTCATCGGCAATGACATCTCTAAAGTAACCAGAACAAGTATCACAAAGTGGTTTTTCGTCTCGATCACTCAACAAATAAATAGAGCCAGGATCATAAATATTATCCCCATTAAACGTTTCCTGTAAGGTCAAAAACTTGAAATGCGTCGAGCCAATATGCGCCATTTTGTTTACAACAGAAACATCTCCTGTCAAGCGTTTGGTTTGAAAATAAGCAAAAGGATTGATGGTCGCATAGCTTACCTTTTCCTGTACCAAAGGGTCGGTCGCTTCTTCTGATACCCAAAGCATAAATTCATAAGCTCCTGGTCGTGCAGGGCCATAGAATCGTTTCTTCGTTTGTTCTGTTCCTTTGGGATCTTGCCCAATGATGTATTCTAAATAAATTTCTTTTTCTTCTCCAGGAGCTAAAGTAACCGTTTGAAGGTTGGTTCCTCCATAGTAGTTTTGCAAATGCCCATTGTGTGAAAAATTAGCGTCGGCTGTCGTTGGAAACCAATAAGACGTATTCTGAAAAAACATTCGGCAATACACTGTTTTTTCTTCTTGACTTTTGTTAATCAGCACAGCTCTAGCTTTTGTTTTTGCATTTTGACCATATTCACAAGGACTTGGGTAAGCAACATCAGCATATTTAAAAATATGTGGTTCGTACAAACAGTTGTATTTGTGTACATATTGGTATTGCTTGGCCGTGTCCAAATCTAAAGGGTAAAAATGGGCTTCCAAATCTTCCCGAATCAACATTTTCGAGTTGGTCGGCAAAGTCGATGCTGGTTTAAAATGCTTATACGCTTCTGGAGAGACTAACGTAACTCCATATTCATTGAGATAAGTGGTATCCACCTGAAAAAGGTGTGAAAATTTTTCCCAACCCGTTTTATAATTATCAGGAATAGAAAATCCATTATAATACACTTTCACATCCTTTTTTATTGCTGAAGTGTCCTTTTTCCCAGGTCCACAAGCAACAAAAAAAAGAAAAACACCAACAAAAAATACAATCTGCTTTGTATAATATAACATGTTCTAATCTTT
>CACVAQ010000063.1 GCA_902727865.1 uncultured Aureispira sp.
GATATTCAAAAAATTGAAATCGATCCCTCTATGCGTATGGCAGATGTTGATCGGGATAATAATGTTTGGGAGAAATAGTTTTGCTGTTTTTCTGTTGATAATATTGTTTTAAAAAAGCTCTACCAAAACAAATTTGGTAGAGCTTTTTTTTTGTTGTGGATAGTATATTTCTCAAAACAATTAGAATTGCTAGATTTAGAGGAATAAAGAGTCTAGAGTTAAATTTTTCTCCAACTACTAGCTTAATATAGTGAGATGTCGTTTATTTATTTGCAGCAGAATTAGATATAATTCCTAACAATTTTAGTCCATTTTCCAATTCTTTCTTTACCTCTTCAAATTCAATGACACTTGACATCGCAGAAAGATCCATGGTATACTGTTTGCAGAGCGTTTTTACACTATCTTCTAATATTCCAATAGCTGGACTATCTGGATTTTCGGTTTTTAATATCTTTATTGCTGCAATAATTGATGTTAGCGTATCTTTCATGACACTTTATTAGTAAGTTATCAAATTTGATGGACTCGAATTAAGGTTACGACTTTCTTCTTTTAGGGTAATCTAAAGATAGTAAAACTAAGCAACAACAATATCATACTTACCCAAGAGCCCAACCAAACCTTCTTTTGCAAAAACTGCTTTGTTGATGCGATTACTTTCTGGATTAATAATATAATTCACCGCATTTTGAAAATTGGCTTTCTCCATGTTGGTAAAATCAAAAATCGCATTTTTTAAGTCACAATTATCAAAGACCGAACTACTAATATCAGCAGAAGCAAAATCGACCTTTTCTAGGTTACAGTTTTTGAACTGTGTTTTAGGCAATTTTAATTCAAAAAAAGAGCTGTAGCTCAAGTTACAATTTTCAAAATCAACAGAAAAGAGAAAATCATTACAATCGTTAAAGTTGAACCCAACCAGTTTACAATCTATAAATCGAACCGCTTTTAGGGCCGTATCCTTATTTCTAGACATAGAAAAGTCACAATTGTCAAACGTACAATCTACAAAGGTAATTCCTGAAATATCACAGCTATTAAAATTGCAATAACTAAATTCACAGTTTTCAAATTTTTGATTTTTGATACTGGCTTCCGAATAGTCAATCTTCTCAAATTTTTTATCTTCCGTTATTTTGCTAGACATTGTTTTAGTTCTAAGGTGAAGGTTAAAGATAGACTATTTAGGGTTCTAAATGGGGATTTTCTTAAAAAAAAACTAATTTCTTTTAATTGCCTGATTGCCAGTTATTTTACGAGTGTTGCAATCATTTTAGCGACATTTTCACCGTCCATTGCTGCCGAAACAATTCCTCCAGCATAACCAGCGCCTTCACCACAAGGGTATAAACCTAAGATATCTGGATGCATAAGCGTTGCACTGTTTCTAGGAATCCGAAGCGGAGAACTTGTTCTACTTTCCGTCCCTACAATTTGTGCGTCATTCGTAAAGTATCCCTTCTTCTTTTTGTTAAATTCAGGCAAAGCCGTTTGAATTCTGCTGCCGACCCACTTCGGCAACAATTCATGCATAGGCGCACTATAAACGCCTGGAATATAAGAGGTAGACGGCAGGTCTTTAGAAAGTTTACTTTTGGTAAAATCAACGATGCGCTGTGCAGGAGCTTTTTGGCTGCCATCGCCCGCTTGAAACATGGTTTGTTCGACCTCTTGCTGAAATTTCAAACCATTAAAAATAGGATCTTTAAGCCCTTCAAATTCCTTGTTGTTATACGTTGCCAAATCCTCCAATTCAATGGCTACAACCATTCCTGAATTTGAATAAGGAGAATCTCTACGAGATAGAGACATTCCATTCACCACCAGTTCATTTGGAGCCGTTGCAGCAGGAACGATTAAGCCTCCAGGGCACATGCAAAACGAAAACACGCCTCGCTTTTCCACTTGACAAACGACACTATAACTTGCCGCAGGAAGGAATTCATCTCGCACAGGTTGACGATATTGAATTTCGTCAATCAAAGATTGCGGATGTTCTATTCGAACGCCCAAAGCAAAGGGTTTTGCCTCTAGTCGAATTTGTTTTTTGTACAACAAGGTGTAAATATCTCGTGCAGAATGCCCTGTTGCCAAAATAGTAGCGGTTGCAAAATGTTCCGTTTTTTGATTGACAACCACTCCTTTGATGCTGCGTTGACCACTATTGCTTTGTTCTAAAATAAAATCAGTCACTAAACTATCAAAGTGAATTTCTCCGCCATGCGCTAGAATTGTTTCTCTGATATTCGCCACTACTTTAGGCAATTTATTTGAGCCAATATGCGGGTGCGCATCGACCAAAATATCAGAAGTTGCGCCATGTTCGACCAAGAGACGTAAGACATTTTCTATTTTGCCTCGTTTTTTGGAACGAGTATAAAGTTTTCCATCAGAGTACGTTCCAGCACCGCCTTCTCCAAAGCAATAGTTAGAATGAGGATTCACAATACCATCCTGTTGAATGGCTTTTAAATCTCTACGACGATCTTGCACATCCTTTCCACGATCAAAGATGATTGGTTTTAAGCCTAACTCTATTAATTGAAGTGCTGCAAAATAGCCCGCAGGTCCAGCCCCAACAATAATGACTCGTTTCGCTTCTTTGACAATGCCATATTGTTTGATAATACTTGCAGGAGCAACATACTTTTCATCAATATACGCATCAACTAAAATACGAACGACAGGAATTCTACTCCGAGCATCAATAGAGCGTCGGGCCGTGATGGCATCTACTAGTTCTTGCCCTTTTGGTAACTTTAGTTTCTTTAAAACCTGTTGTTTGATAAGAGAATTTGACTGAGCATCTTTTGGAGAAAGTGCTATTTCTATGCGTTTGATCATATCTATAAATGGAAAACACTTTATTAATCTCTAGTTCAGAGACTAATAAAGTATTAAAAAATGAAGCAAAATGACTTTATTATAATTTGACAGCTGCCTAAAAAGGAACTAGTACAAAGGCATACTTTTATCAATATCTCTAGCATAAGCAATGATGCCACCATTTAGGTTGTATAAATTTTCATACTCATATTCTTGTTGTAAAAATAGAATCGCCATGTAACTACGTTTTCCACTTCTACACAAAACTACAGCAGGTTTGTCTCTAGGGATTTGATCTGTATTTTTATCAATCAATCCCAAAGGAACGTTGACACCCCCAAGCGAGCATTTCTCTAATTCGTCAGGCTCTCTTACGTCGATGATAATATAATCCTCTCCATTGTCCATCATTTCTTTTAACTCATGAACATTTACCCCTTTTACTTCGTTTCTATCCATAACAGAATATAGTTTTATGTATTTTTTATCGAAAGGTTTGCTAATTTTTGCAGTACTAAATACTTGGTATTCCGTAAAACTACTATTTTTATACTTCTTAACAAAGCCACTTATCATTTTATAATTTATGCATAGTTTAGAACCACATTATAGGTGGCGGTTAGAATACATCGCCTCAGAAGACGCTCAGTCTCCTTTTTATGGAAAAATTTACAGCGAGTTTGAGTTTTCGACAAAGATTTATAATTACTACATTCATCCTCAATGGGACGATTTTGGTTCGGAAACGCTCTATGTGAAAATTTTGTATGCTAATTATGCCGATAATTATGCAATCCTAGAATTAATAGGAGAGTGGAACGACTGTTTGCACAATGATATTATGTTGTTGAAACAAGGCGTGATTGACCGAATGCAGGAACATGGAATTTCTAAATTTATCCTAATTGCCGAAAATGTGCTCAACTTTCACGCCTCGGACGATTGTTATTATGAAGAGTGGTACGACGATATTTCTGACGAAGAGGGGTGGATCAGTATTATCGGATTAAGAGATCATGTGATCGAAGAAATGGAAGACCACGGGATTCATAATTATATTAATTTTGGACCTCGATTTAACATTGCTTGGCGACCCCTAAAGCCTGAGTTGGTTTATGAAACGATTCGTTATGCGATTAATACTTCGTGGGATTTTTAGTTTTTTTACCAAAAAACATAAAAACCATTTCATATTAGTTTGATTATCAATGATTTATTTGAAATTATAATTCAAAGCTATCTTATTGATAATCAAACTAATATAATTTCTCCACGAAGTAATGGCGATAGAAGAGCAGGGCTATTAACGTTGGCTCTTTGACAATTCTTCGCACACCGTAACCACGTAGTAGCAGCCTAGCTAATCGTGTGTGGAGTTGAAACGATAGGCTAACTTTTAACCGCTATGAATTGGGCTATTTACGACAGTTGGAATAGGAGGCATTTGCCTTACTCTTCCTAAAAAGGTCTGCTTCCTACCTCGAAGAGACCGTCCTATTTTAAAGGCAGTTTATCTCTACGACGTACGAAGCAGACGTGTTTTATAGAAGCTAGAAAGTAGTGCTTGATTTGAACGGGCTATAAATAAGACAACAGGCGTTCATTTTATGGTTTGAATGCAGCTAAGAAGCCTTCGCTGCCACCTTAACGGTTTCCGCTTCAATGAAAATTCGGTTAACGGTCGGAATCGCTGCCTTAATTTTTGATTCTAAGCGATCTACAGCAGCTTCTATTTGTGAGGAATTCATCCCTCTTTCAAATGTTACATCCAAATTTACCAAAACCTCGTTTGGTCCAAAATACAAACTTAAAGGACGTTTGTACACGCCAACTTGAGGATCTTCGTCCAAAATAGTAGTGATTTTCTTTAGGTCATTCGGCATTAAACCTTCTCCAATCAACAAGTCTTTACATTCAACCGCAAAGAAAAGAGAAACACTGACCAAAAGAACACCGATAAGGATAGAACCCAAACCATCAAAATAGACATTACCAGTCATATCTGCCGCAAAGACAGAAAGCAGGGCAATGGTAAGACCGATTAAAGCCGCAGTGTCTTCAATCACAATAGCAGCCGTAGAAGTATCTTTACTGTCTCTCAATGCTTGATAGAAAGAATTATCGCCTCTATTTTTATTAAATTCTTTAAGGGCGACCACTAAAGCAGAGCCTTCAAATAACATGGCAAAAATTAAGACCGCATAATTCCACATAATATATTCTCTATTAACTTCTGGATGTGGATGCAAGACCGCTTCTATCCCTTCAAATAGTGCAATTCCGCCCCCAAGCGCAAAAATTAGAACGGCTACGATGAAGGACCAAAAGTAAATTTCGTTTCCATAACCATAAGGATGTTGATTGTCCGCAGGTTTTTGGCTTTTTTTAATTCCTAGTAATAATAAAGCACCATTCCCCGTGTCTACTAAAGAGTGAATGCCTTCTGAAAGCATAGATGCAGAACCCGTAAAAAATGCGGCAACAAATTTACTAATGGCAATTGCTGTGTTGGCTATAATTGCGCCGTAAATTGCTTTTTTGGATGAACCAGCCATTTTGATATTGTGTTTTTATGTTTTAATTTATAAATACCTTTACTAGCGTAGTGGCTACAGGTTTTAATTTTTTATAATAAAAGAAGAAGTCGAACTTGTTTTTTATGAAAAGAAAAATAACCAGAAGCAAATCACGGCTAAAAGAATCACCGCAATTTGATAAATCGTTTTAGAGCCGCCCAAGGTACTTAACTCGGTTTCTTTTTCTGCCAAATCAGAGAGTGCTTGCCCCAACTTTAATTCATTTTCTTTCAAATTATTTTTTGCCGCTTCCAAATCAGTTGACAACCAAGCTGCTTTTTTAGATTGTTCGACCAGGTTGTGCACCAATTTTTGCATTTCGTCTTGTGATCGAATAGATTTTTCTTCCAAAGAACTAATAATCAAATGTTGCTGTTGAATCGAACGTTCGGTATGCTCTAGCATCGTGATGTAACTATTCTTATCCGCACGATATTGCTTTTGAGCCTCTAGAAACTTGGTGATGCGTTTGTCTACAAAAATATCTTCTGGGCTAACGGGGCGTTTGAGCGTAATGCCTTTGAAGGACGTACACCGACTCAAGGCAACATAAGTTTGTCCTGTCGCAAATGCTTTTCTACCTAAGTTTATAATAACATGATCGAAGGTTTGCCCTTGACTTTTGTGTATCGTGATTCCCCAAGCTAACTTAACAGGAAGTTGTGTAAACGAGCCAACAGGCTTTTTCTCAACGGTTTCCGTTTCGTGATTCCATTGATAAACATATTTATGCCAAGTGTAATGCGGAACGGTAATGATTTCTGTTCCTTTACCCGCCTTGATTTCAACTAAGAGCCGATCCTCAAAAACTTCTGAAACCTTCCCAATTGTTCCATTCACCCATTGTTGTTCTTCATCATCCTTAACAAACATGACCTGAGCACCAACCTTTAGTTTTAGTTCTTTTTCGGTGGGATAAGCGCTGCCAACATTGGCAAAGTTACCTAGTTCTTCTGCATGAAAGGTCACCAAAGGCGCTTCGATTTCAGCTAAGTTTTCCTCATTCAGTTGTTTGATAACCGCATTGGTTGAGGCTAAAGTGATCTTAAAATTAGAAGCCAAGCCCCCTTTTACATCAAAACGTTCGTTGAGTAAATTTAAGTGTTGCTGATCCATATGATTGACACGAATGGCATTCAACAAACTAATGAATTTTTTATCTTTTTGTCGGTAGACTTTAGACAGCTCTACGATTTGATATTGGTAATTATTTTCAAATGCCTTGGCACTGAAAAAATATCTAGACGTATAATGTGTTCTTAGTAAGTTGACCGTTTCTTTATCTCGCTCGTCAATAATCGGAGGCAATTGATACAAATCACCAATCATTAACAACTGTTTGCCTCCAAAAGGTAGGTCAGATTTCAAATTGGCTCTTAAAGACAAATCAATGGCGTTCATTAAATCACAGCGTACCATTGAAATTTCATCAATGATAATCAGTTCAATTTCTTCTAGCAACTGAATCGTAGTCGCTGGAAGTGGCGGGATACCTTCGTCATTCGGTAAGTAAGCACGCCATTCGTACCCAAAAAAAGAATGAATATTTTCGCCTCCAACTCGCAAAGCGGCTAATTCAGTTGGCGCTAAAATAATGTGCTTTTTACTTAAACTCTGCGTCAAGTAAGTTAATAAAGTAGATTTTCCTGTCCCTGCTTTTCCTGTTAAAAAAACGGAGCTAGAAGTATGTTCAATCAAGCGAATCGCATCTTGTGCTTTTAAGTTGTTGCTATACGCTCGAAGTAAATTAGTAATCGTATTCATCTATTATGGAGTAAATAACAGAAATTATAGACTTGATATTGAGAATAATTGCTGTTACATTTTTGTAATTATTGTTCTTTGATACAACTAAGTGGTCAAAACATCCCTTTCATTTGAAATTTGATTTTGTGCAAAAATACACATTTAAAATAGAACCAAAACATCCAAAGCAAAATTATTTTAAAGCAAAATAATAAGTATAGCCAATTAGGAGCGTTACCGCATGGTAATTCATAAAGGCACTTTCATTTCTTTCCCCAATTAAAAACAGTGGAGATTGCACGAGTGGTTCTGTAAAATTGACCAATTGACTGAAGCCTTTATCTCGATGCCCGTAAGTATAATTGACACCAATGCTCATTAGACTTGCTTTTCTACGCCAAGATATTCCAGTAGAAAAATGCCACAAATCAATCGGTGCACTTACAATTGTTAAGTCCCCTTCTTTTATTCGGTCGCTGCGTCTTGCATAGCTAAAATCACTGCGAAAGCCTACGTGCAATCTAATTTTATCTATAATTTGCTGTTCCCAACCAATCGAACCATTAAGCAGTTGATTTGCGCCGTGGTGAATCGTGAAAAAGTCTAGCCCTGGACGACTCAAAAAAGCAGGGAAGGTAGGTTGAGAAGGATCCGACTCAATCATTTTGTATTGATTAATCTTAGCAAAATACTCTCCTGAAATACTAATCAAGCCTGTTTTGTAGACATAAGCGACTCCCAAGCCAATGCTTAAGGGGTATTTGTATTGTGATTGTAGTTGTGTTTGTTCTCCTGTCTGAATTTTGTCTACATTTCCTGGTAGATTGGTTTGACTGATTTCTCGTTGGACACGAGATTCTCCCCATATTGTGACAGAAGGAGTGGAGACATTTAAACCAAAACGCCAGCCGCCAAATCGAGCGTGAAAGCCAGCTTTGAGAAGCCCTCCAATTAGGTTGGTACGGGTGTGTAAATAAAAGGAGTTCGTCGAAATGTCAAATGGAATGTTGTTCGTAATATAAGTAGAATCGCCACTAATAGAACGTGCGGTATAAGAAAAGGTATGCCGTTGAGCGCGATACGTCACAATGGCGGTTAATCCGACTGAAAAATGTTCGCTTAATTTATAACCAGCTCCCAAACAAGCCCAAGTTTCGTTCAGGTTATTTCTAAGTTCAACGTTCCCAATGTAATTTTCAGGACCCGCTTGGCTTGCAATCAACTCATAAGTCATCTCATGGCGTTGTGTCATATCAATGTTCACATGCTGACGACTTAATATATTAAAGCCCAAACGCCATTTCTTTTCTGGGTTTTTAGTGAGCAAGCCAGAAATCATTTGTTGATACAAACTGATGCGTTGAGATTTTAAATCCACATTCGTTCCGCCACCATTTCCAATGTACAAATCAGTATATTTATAAACAGAGGTGTTTAGAGAAACGGTACTTTGTTTGATGAAGGCTAAATTAGCAGGATTGTAATAAACCGCACTATTGTCGTCTAAGCCCGCAATAACAGCGCCTCCTAATAAAGAAGATCTGGCCCCAAATTGATTGGTCCAATAATGCGTATCCTGTGCTTGTACTTGTGTTAATATGATAAAGCAGAAAAGAAATAGGAGGTTGTTTTTCATAATGAAGCCACTTGTTGGGGATTTATGCTGAGTTATAAAAGCTTAATACTCCGTTGATTTTTTAGTTTTCCGAGGAAAAATATAAAAAAACCTTTTGTATTCGTTTATTATAGGAATGCTTTTCAGTTGATTCTAAGCTTTTTAGTGTTTTGATCGTACTGGCAATCAAATTAATACGATCTTAATAAACATTGAAACTTAAGACTAAACGTGCCGTTCTTTTGGGGGCGAAATGGCAAACTCAAAGCCATTATTACTCAACTCTTCGTATTTTTCTTTGTTAAACTTA
>CACVAQ010000064.1:0-7238 GCA_902727865.1 uncultured Aureispira sp.
GACTCTATCACTTTATTTACTTACTGTTCCTAAGTCATTTGTGGCTAGGGAATAACTCGATTAGCGTCTTTAAAATTTCAAGACAATGAAACTATTTTATGTACTACAGGTGTTATTTTATGCTTATTTAATCCATTTAGGATTTTATTATAAGGAAGTAGACGCTACTTTGTGGGCAGAATTTAGTCGAGTAGGCTGGGAGCGGTACGATGGTCCAGAATTAGATTATCCAGAGAATACGTATTACCTAATTTGGGCAATTGCCTCTCTAATTACAACTTTTGTGGCTTGGGTATTCAAGCTAGACGATGAAGATTCTGCGCTGGCACAAGGGCTGTTTTTTATGGGGGCTCTGTTTACGATTGGCTATACCATCTTATTTTTCCAAGATGGAAGCGTGTCTATAAAATCATCCCAAATGGCTTGGATTTTTACAAGTGTTTTTCAAATAGTGATGGGAATTGGCGGTATTTTTAGTGCCTCTTTAGCTAAGATTGCTAAGATAAGCCTCCGACAGCTTTTCTTTTTGAATGGCCTGTTGCACCTTGTTGCGCTTGGTTTAGGATTTTATTTTTTGCATTGGGATCAGACCATTTTGGCAGAAAGCAATCGTTTGGGAGAACTTTATGAAGGGCTAAGCACTCGGTTTTGCGAAAATACCTACCATTTTATTTTAATGAGCTTGACGATCGCTTCCCTGTTTTTGGGCAATATGATAAAAGCCAAAGAACTTATTTACCCAATGTATCAATGGTTATTGATTGGGTTTTTCTTGTACAGCGGATTTGTTGTGCTTAATAACGGAAATCCAGACATGGAAGAAACGCAATATTGGTGGGGCTCTTTGACGATTATAACAAGTATATTGTCTTTTTTAATCGCTAGAACAATTGAAAATAAATTACCAGAAAGAGCAGAAAAAACTATTTATAAGGATACTATTTTGGATGATTTCTCTAGCTTGGACTAAAGAAGTACTCGAACCCAAATGGATGGACGGTTTACTTAGGGTACAAACGATTAATTGTCTCCCAAACCAAGGGCGATTCAAAACCTTTCTCAATCACATAAGTTGCAATTTTATATTTTCGTTTAAATTTGTTAGGTTCTCTCAAGAGTCGATTTCTTTTTTCAATGACTTGCTCTAAGGTCTCCAAATAATCGACTTCTGGCAGTTCGCTTTCGATTGCTTTTTTGATACAATAGGCGGAAACTTGATTTAGTTTAAGGGCTCTAGTAATTCTATATTTGCCCCATTTTTTGATTCTAAACTTACCACCAGCGAATGCAATTGCATAACGCAATTCATTGAGAAAATTGTCTTCAATCAAGTCCGAAATGATGGCGTCTATATCGTCGCCATAAACGCCCAAATCGAACAATTTTGACCGAACTTCTTTGTGACAACGCTCTTGATAGGCACAAAAAGACTGCAATTTTGAACGTGCTTCGTCGTAAGAAATGTATTTTTTCATAAGTGATTTGCTGTCATTTTGAACAAAAAAATAAATTTAATGCTTAAAAATGAAACTTTTTAAGGGAATAGTCTCGTTTAATAAGATTAAAATCATTAAATATTAAGAATATACGGAATATCCCCCCCTAACTTTTTTGAATGTCTATATATATTTGTATATTTGCGCTACAATTAAGTGTGCTTAAAAAGAGGGAACATAGACTGTTCCCTCTTTTTAATACATAGAATCGGGTAAAATTATCAACAAGAAGAAAAATAATAATGATTTCACTAACAGAGAAATTAACAGCACTTCTTGAGCAAAAATTCCAAGAAGAGGAATTTAGTCACTTATTTTTGGTTGAATTAAAGCATTCGACGAACGATGTCATTCAAATATTTTTGGATAGCGATAGTTCAGTAACCTATGAGTATTGTGTCAAGCTTAGTCGCTATTTAGAAGGACACATAGAAGAAGGTGGCTGGTTGGGCGAAAAATACACGCTGGATGTTTCTTCAGCAGGTGTTGGTGCTCCTTTGCAATTCAAACGTCAATATGTGAAAAACATTGGACGTAATGTAAGTATTGAAGTAAAAGATGATCACAAACACATTAAAGGTGTTTTGACAGAAGTAAACGAAGATAGTGTTGTAGTTGAGTACGAAGAAAAGGTAAAAATTGAAGGTCGAAAAAAGAAAGAATTGACGACGATTCGTAAAGAGGTTCCTTTCGACAACATTAAAAAAACGATAATTACAGTATCTTTTAAATAGTTAATTTTATAGAGTAAGATTCTTTACTCATGCAGTTTGCGAAAGGCAAAATTGTAAACTATGAATTTAGATAAACATAAAATATTATGAAAGCATGAGCATCAATTTAATAGACTCATTCCAAGAGTTTAAGCATATAAAAAGCATTGATCTTCCTACAATGATCAGAGTACTAGAAGATGTTTTTCGTACTTTGATTCGTAAGAAATATAGCACTGATGAAAATTTTGACATCATTGTAAATGCTAATGAAGGTGATTTGGAGATTTGGAGGAAACGCGAGATTGTGCCAGATGGAGAAGTTGAAGATGATCGCTTTCAAATTACCATTACTGAAGCATTGGAAATTGAGGCAGACTATGAAGTTGGGGAAGAGTGCTACCAACGTGTTCATATCATAGACTTTGGTCGAAGAGCAATTATGGCTGCTCGCCAAACATTGATTTCTAGAATATTAGAACTAGAGAAAGATAAAGTGTTTAAAATGTACGTGGATCGTGTTGGAGAAGTGATTCGTGGAGAAGTACATCAGATTTTAAAAAGAGAAGTAGTTGTTCTGGATGATGAATCTGGAGTTGAATTATTGTTGCCAAAAAGTGAAATGGTTCGAGGTGATTTTTTCCGTAAAGGGGACACACTAAAGGCTATTATTCGCAAAGTAGATATGCGTAACAGTAATCCTGTTATCATTTTGTCTAGAACAGACAATGCGTTTTTGGAAAAATTACTGGAACAAGAGGTTCCTGAAATAGAGGACGGTTTGATTACAGTTAAAAGAATTGTTCGTGTTCCTGGAGAACGTGCAAAAGTAGCTGTAGAGTCTTATGACGAAAGAATTGATCCTGTTGGAGCTTGTGTTGGTATGAAAGGATCTCGTATCCATGGTATCGTACGGGAGTTGCGCAATGAGAATATTGATATTATCAATTTCACAACAAATGAGTCATTATTGATTCAACGTTCTCTAACACCAGCTAAGATTTCTTCTATCGAGATTGATGAAGAAAGAAAGAGGGCTTCTGTGTTTTTAAAACCAGAAGAAATCTCTAAAGCAATTGGTAAAAAAGGTATTAATATTAAACTGGCTAGTAAGCTAACCAGTTATACAATAGACGTTTATCGAGAAGGATTTGAAGAGTCTGATTATGATGTTGAATTAGACGAGTTCAAAGATGAAATCGAAGAATGGATTATCGATGAGTTAAAATCAATTGGATGTGATACGGCACGTAGTGTATTACAACTGAATATTGAAGAGTTAGTTCGTCGGACAGATTTAGAAGCAGAAACGATTTCTGAAGTCGTTGCGATTCTAAATGCAGAGTTGGAAGAAGATACTTCTGGTAGTAATGATGAAGAAGAAGAATAATTTTAGAACTAAAAACTTGTAAGAAATTATGATGTAATCTAATGAAACAGTTTTTAAATTAATAGGCTATTGCGGAAAAAAAATGCCTAATTAAAAGCTATTGTTCTCGTCCCTTGCATGGGTCCCTTCTACTAAAAGGAGTATTTGAATCCTAATAAAATTTTTAAATAATAAAAAAGAGTATTTATAGTTCGTATTTTGTCACCAAACGATTCTTATAGAAATTAAGATCACGCGAGCTGTTTATTTTAAAGTAACGTAAAATTATAGGATGTCAAAACGTTTAGTCAAAGTAGCTAAAGAACTTAATGTTGGAACAAAAACGATTGTCGAGTTTTTGAATGGCAATGGTTTTTCTGTGAGCAACAAACCCACTGCAAAGATTTCGGACGAGATGTACAATGCACTCGCTAAAAACTTTCAGAACTCTATTGCAATCAAAGAGCAGGCCAATCAAATAACCATTGGTACTCGTAAGACGAAAGAAGAGCAACAAAAAGAAAAATTAAAAAACTTAAAAGCCAAGGAGGAAGAAGAGCAAGTAGTAGCACCTGTCCCTCCAGTTGAGTCTAAAACAGAAAAACCTGTTGTAGACACAACTCCTACGGTGGAAGAAAAGACTTCCCCAAAGGATTCAGGCACAGAGAAAGAAGCGGCCGAAGAGAAAAAAGGGCCTCAACTTACTGGACCTAAGATTCTAGGAAAAATCAACCTAGAAAACCAAGGGAAAAGAGGTAAAAAGAAAAAAACAGCGCCTAAGGTAGAAGAGAAAAAGGCTTCTAAAGAACCAAGAACTCCAAAAGTAGAGGTTGTCAAAGCATCTAAAGAAAAACAAACTAAAGATACTCCTAAAGAACAACCAACTGAAAAGGCCAAGGTTAAAGCGCCTGTAGTTGTTCCTGAAAAGAAGCAAGAACCTATCGTTGCGAAAGAAGAAAAAACTTCTGAGAAAAAAGAGACTCCTAAAGAGACGGCTAAAGATGCACCTGTTGTACTAAGCAATGCGGCTAATCCTGAGCTTGACATTAAAGTCGAGGCTCCGCAGTTGAAAGGTTTGAAAATCTTAGGTAAAATCAATATTGCTTCTCCTAAATCTAAGCGTAAGAAAAAAGGAAAGGATAATAGAAGAGGTGGTGATAGCTCTGATCCGAAGAAGAAAAACTTGGTGGCATCTTCTGAAGGTGGTCAAGGACAGAAAAAACGTAGAAAACGGACTCGTGTCACTAAACCAAGTGATTCTAAAACAACGAATACTTCTACTTCGAAAACAACATCGAGAAGTTCTTCAAATCAAAAAACGAACTCCTCTTCGGATGATAAGAAAAAAACGTTCAAAAAACCAGATGCTGTCTCTAGCTCTAAAAGAGGCAGAAAGAAAGGAAAACGTAAAGAAATTGACAACAAAGAGATTGATGATAAGCTAAAAGCTACTATGAATCTGTTGAGTGGTCGTGGAGCCAAAAAGAAAAAATTTGGTGCTTCTCGTAAAGAAAGAGATGAGCAACGTGCAGAACGTTTACGTGAAATCGAAAGTAATTCGGATGAAACGCCTAAAATTCAAGTCACAGAATTTATTTCTGTTTCTGAATTAGCCAACTTACTAAAAGTTAGTGCGACGGAAATCATCATGGCTTGTATGAACGAAAAACGTATGGTTTCTATTAACCAACGTATGGACAGAGAGCTAATCGAATTGATGGGAATTGAGTTTGGTTATGAAATAGAATTTGTTTCTGCGGAAGACCAAATGGAAAAAGATTACCAAATTGAAGACGATGAGTTAGAAGATAACACAGATCGTTCTCCAATTGTAACGGTAATGGGACATGTCGATCATGGTAAAACTTCTTTGTTGGATAGTATCCGTAAATCAAATGTAGCTGGTGGTGAAGCTGGTGGTATTACACAACATATTGGAGCTTACGAAGTGAAAGTAGGCGAACAAGGAATTACGTTCTTGGATACTCCAGGTCACGAAGCCTTTACAGCGATGCGTGCTCGTGGTGCGAAAGTAACTGATGTTGCCGTCATTATTATCTCGGCAGATGACAGTATTATGCCACAAACTAAAGAGGCAATTAGTCATGCTCAAGCTGCTGAAGTGCCGATTATTTTTGCAATTAATAAGATAGATAAAGAAGGTGCTAACCCTGATAGAATCAAACAAGAATTAGCTTCAATGGACTTGTTGATTGAAGAATGGGGTGGTAAATACCAAAGTCAAGATATTTCTGCGAAACAAGGTTTAAATATTGATTCGTTATTAGAAAAAATCTTGTTGGAATCTGAAATGTTGGAGCTAAAAGCAAATCCTGAAAAACGTGCCGTTGGTACTGTTTTAGAGGCTTCTCTTGAAAAAGGGCGTGGATATGTTGCTAAAATCTTAGTCCGTAATGGAACACTTTCTGTAGGAGATTCTATGGTTGCTGGCCCTCATTATGGTAAAGTAAAAGCCATGTTTAACGAACGTGGTAAACGAGTAAAAAGTGCTGGACCAGCTACGCCAGTATTAGTGCTAGGTTTACAAGGTGCTCCACAAGCGGGAGAGACGATGAATGTAATTGCTTCGGAGAAAGAAGCGAAAGATTTGGCTGAAAAACGCGCCAACTTGGTACGTCAACAACAAATCCGTGCTACTCGTCGTGTTACCTTGGATGATATTACGAATCGTATTAAAATTGGTAACTTCCAAGAGTTGAACCTTATTGTTAAAGGTGACTTTGATGGTTCTGTTGAGGCTTTATCTGATTCTTTACTTAAGTTATCGACGGATCAAGTTCAAACAAACATCATTTACCAAGCAGTTGGACCTATTACAGAGTCTGATGTTAACTTGGCTGCTGCTTCGAATGCGATCATCGTTGGTTTCCAAGTTCGTCCTAATCCAATGGCGAAACGCTTGGCAGAAAACGAAGGGGTTGAAATCAATACGTACTCTATCATTTACGATGCGATTGATGAAATCAAATCTGCATTGGAAGGAATGTTAGAACCAAAACAAGTAGAAGAGGTGATTGGTAGTGTAGATGTTCAACAAGTATTCAAAATTTCGAAAGTGGGTGCTGTTGCGGGTTGTTTCGTACAAGAAGGAAAAATCTCAAGAAACAGCTTTATTCGTGTCATCCGTGATGGTATCGTAGAATATCCTAAGAAAGAAGGCGTACATGGCGAACTATCTAGCTTACGTCGTTTCAAAGACAGCGTACCTGAAGTTAAGAATGGATTTGAGTGTGGTTTGACAATGAAAAACTACAATGATTTGAAAGAAGGCGATGTATTAGAAGTTTATGAAGTGAAAGAAGTAAAACAAACACTTTCGTAAGCATCAAAATACCATGCTTGTAAAATAGAATAACGCTACTCTGAAATATTCAGGGTGGCGTTTTTTTTTGTGCTAAATTACTGGATTGGAAATGAGCGTAATAATCACGAGTAGTAGCCAATAGTCGTCGCAAAAAACAGCTGTTCTCTGACTGTTTCCCCCAATGCTTCTGTAGAGGATACAAAATAGACGAGATTACTCACTACCTGCCATTTTTAACTGTTTCTACCTCTAATTTACGCTTAATAGGAATTGGGCTGCTTAGGAATGTTCATCTTATTTTTTTACTGTTCCTTAGCTCATTACTCCGTTGAAAA
>CACVAQ010000064.1:7338-9016 GCA_902727865.1 uncultured Aureispira sp.
AAATCGTATTAGTTTGATTATTAGCTGTTATCAAGAAAGAAAAATGAGCCAACAAAAAAATGCTCAAAAAAGCAATCGCTTTTTTGAGCATCCAAAGGTTCAATTTAAGGTTGCAAAATACAAGTTTATTTTCCCAATTCCAGACTAGTTGTCGCAGCTGAATTAAGGTCTAAATTATCAAACTTAGCCACAGGAATCGTTGCTTGTCTAGCATCGTCGTAAGCCACCATAACAGAATCAGAAACGGCGGTTAGTGGAAACTCAGTAGAGATAATTGACTCTCCCAAAAAGATTTTGTTTGGAACATTATCTAAGGTAAAGTAATAAGACGTTTTGCCATTAACCAAGCTAGATTGAATCCGCTTAATGTGCCCGTACGTTTTATACGTCCCTTCTTTTTTATCGACAACCTTACCACCACGATAAGAGCGAAGCGCTTCTTCAAGGTTTTCTCCAACACCAACAATAGAGTGATCTCGAACCGAAACCATTGCGACCATTTTGATTAGCCCTGCTTGATCTTTTAAGGACAAAACATAGGTTGGAACATTATTAATATTATATAAAATAGGGAAGGAGCCAATGTACTTTTTCTCTTGTACTTTTCCCATTGCAGAGCGACGAGCAGCCTCTTCGGTTGCACCCACCTGTTTGTAACGCGTCGTTTCTTTTGTTCTAGTATTGACCAATACAAACCCAATCGTTCCTTGTTCCTGTCCAACAGAGGTTAGACCCGTATACCAATAAGATTGATCGTCTTTACCATAGACCAAGGACAAACCTTTGGTCGTTGTTTTTTTATCTAAATTAGAGAAGTTCCAGTAACCGTGAATGTATTCTCCCCAGAATTCCAATTGTTCTTCGACCATTTCCTTTGGTTGAATACGATCAATCCATTTAGGAGCCGTTTCTGGCGTATATTCTTGAATGTCTCCCGTTTCAGCATTCACAACAGCAACACCGTAAGCATTTGTACCGCTAAAGCCAACTTCATGGGAGTACAAGGTAACGACCCAATAAGGGGTTCCTTCGTCATCAATTTCAAAGGTATAATCCGTCAGCCCTGTTGTCAGGTAACCATTTAAATACAGATGACGGTGCAAGTTACTACCAAAGTACGCTTCGGGTTGATATTTAACTCGTACATCACTAACCAGTTCTACTTTAGAGCTAGATGTCGCAGAAACTTTGATGTAGGCAGGAGTTCCTGCTCGGTTGTTGAACCATTTAAAAAAACCAGAATGCAGCAAAGGCGCAATCCAAAATAGTTCTCCATTGACATTTTGAATCCTAAATTCGCCAACATAAGCTTGGCTACCCAAGGTGCGTTCTTGCCCTGGTAACTCTTCTCCCAATACTTTATCTCCCAAACGATGTGCGACCTCTTGGTCAATGATACGGATTTTGTCGAGCGCTACTGGTGGGACTTCTTCTGCAAAGTTGTCACTTAGTTTTATCTCTCCAATTAAGCCTTGATAAGACATCGCTCTAAAGCCTTCCCATGTTGCCAAACTGATTACCATAATATAAAGAATCGTCAGAATTGCGGTTAAGATAGATAACTTAAAGAGAATGGTCTTTCTTTTATTAATAACGCGTAACTCGATAACCATTACCGTTAAGGAAATGAAAAAGATGCCTACTGGTACACCCAAAAACCACATGTTTAAAACAGGTA
>CACVAQ010000065.1:0-22146 GCA_902727865.1 uncultured Aureispira sp.
TGGGGATGGAAACCTTGTTTGTAAGCGATTCTTGGCTGCCTGATTGGCGATCTTGGGTCATTGCTGTTTTTGGGGCGGTTTTGATTTTTGGTTTTAAGCAGGTGAATGCGATGTGGATTGTGGTTGGTGGGGCTTTGTTGGGCTATTTGTTGCTGTTGGTTTGATAATGGTCTTAATACCTGATAATAAAATTTTCTAATGTGTAATTTATTTAGTATTGGACAAAAGAGATTCCGATTTAAGAAACGAAGAATTTCTGTCACCTTACGTGTCTACGAGGAGCAATAGGAAAAAAAGGAGTCCATTTGAATTTTCAAATGGACTCTTTTTCAAAATAAGGCACAAGACAGCTATTATTTCAATCCCAACTCACGAATACGTTCGTCTAGAAATTGACCTGCTGAAATATCATCGTAGCCTTTTGGATTTTCCTCAGAAACACAACCTTCTAAGCAAGACAAGTCCATGTCGCTGCGAGGGTGCAAGAAAAATGGCGCAGAGTATCTAGGGAAACGCATCGATTCTTTGTCTAGATTAATGACACGGTGAATCGTCGATTTTAGACGGCCATTGGTGTGGCGGTGGAGCATATCTCCAATATTGATAACAATTTCATTTTCGTTTGGCGAAATGTCAACCCATTCACCTGCCGAGTTTTTGGCTTGCAAACCTTTGGCAGAGCCCCCCATTAATAAGGTAATCAAATTGATGTCGCCATGAGCAGCCGCCCGAACAGCGCCTTCTTCTACAGTACTTAAGTCCTTGACAGGGAAGTAGTGCAACAAACGCAAGACACTATTTCCATTGTGGATTTTTGCATCAAAGTAATCTTCATCCAAATCCAAGTACAAAGCAATCGCACGCAGCAAGTTGCTACCCGTTTGTTCAAACGTACTATATATCTTTTTGCCCAATGTTTCTAAGCTCGGAACTTCTTCCATCCAAATGTTGTCAGGATATTCGGCTTCTAAAGCAGGTTCGTTTACGACTTCTTGACCAATGTGCCAAAATTCTTTTAAATCAGGCACTTTTTCTCCTTTTGCAGTTTCTCTACCCTTAGAAATATAACCTCTTTGACCACCGTTGTTTAAGTCTTCGTATTTTTGTTTAATAGCCTGCGGTTGATCAAAAATTTCTTTAGAAACTTGGAAAAGTTCTTGACGTAATTCTTCCGATACGCCGTGATTTTTTACAATAACAAAACCAATTTTAGAAAAAGCATCTCCTAAGTTTTGAATAAATTGTGTGCGTTTTTGAACATCTCCAGATATAAAATCGTGGTAATCAACAGTTGGAACAGTCTGTAAAGCCATCTTATAATTTGTTTTGAGAAAAAGATTAAACAAGTATTTGTTGCAAATATACAACTTTACAGGCAGTTGGAAAAGCTATAGTTAAAAAAGAGTGTTTAAAACTGATTTGTGAAGAGGTAGAAATTGATTGGGTCTAAAAAAACACAACTATTTTTGAATTTTATTGGATCAGACATAGGGATTTAATGAAGTATGGTATCAGGCACTTTCAAAGTGTCTGATACCATACTTGCCCACTATTTAATAACTTTTTACACACTGTACTTAAAAGGTCTTCAATCTAAATCTTAACCTATTTTTTAAGATAACTTTAAGAGCTATTTTTTTTGAATGACTCGCCCTTTTTTTTTTCTGATCGTTTATACTTTTGAAGCACAATTACAAGCTTTTCATTTCAATTATCTTATAAAAGGAGTAGCTATTAATTAGATAGTTATTCTATTATATAAATTTAATTTTATTATAAAAATAATTATGATAAAAAGAATTCTCCTTGCCACAACTTTCGGATTGGTACTTTTTTCTGAAGGAATGTATGCACAAAATTTAACTCAAAAAGACAGTATCTCAATAGCAAGCACACTAGATTACAAAACACCAGAGACCTATGAAATAGGTGGGATTGAAGTGCAAGGGGCTGTTTACACCGATGCGAACGGAATCATAGCGATAACAGGTTTTTCGCTTGGTCAAACGATTCGTATCCCAAGCGATCAAATTGGAAAAGCGATCAGAAACCTCTGGAAACAGCGGCTTTTTGTAGATGTTGCGATTAATATTAAAAATAAAGTAGGCGACATCGTTTTTCTAGAAATTGTCGTGCAAGAATACCCTCGGTTTGCCCGTCACGGATACAAAGGGATTCCTAAAGGGCAACATGACGATGCCAATGCTGCTGTTCATCAGTATTTGCAAAAGGGACGGGCGGCGACTCCTGCCATGAAATATGCCGCTATCAATGCTTTAAAAGAACTGTATATCGAAAAAGGCTTCTTGGATGTTGCCATTGAAGTAGAAGAGCGAGAAGATGCACTGCTTAAAAATTCGATTCGCTGGACCTTTAACATCACAAAAGGCAAGCGGGTACGCATTGAGCGGATTAATTTTCATGGCCTAAAGTCCGCCAAAGAAGGAGTCTTGTATCGCTCGATGAAAGAAACAAAACGAAATAACTTTTGGGCTTTGTTTAAGCCTTCTAAGTTTATAAAAAAAGCATATGAAACCGATAAAAATAGCTTGATTGCTTATTATAATTCTATTGGACATCGAGATGCTATGATTGTAAAAGACTCGGTTTATTTTGTTCAAAAAAAGAATCGAAAGACATTGCAAATTGACGTGTATATAGCCGAAGGGAACAGCTATCATTTTGGAGCAATTAATTTTAAAGGAAACACCATTTATCCGAACAGCGTCTTGCATCAAGTTTTGGGAATCGACAAAGGAGCCGTTTATGACAAAGATTTATTTACGACACGTTTAGAGTTTGATAAAAACGGGAGAGACCTCAAGACGCTTTATATGGACAATGGTTATTTGTTCTTTCGTGCAAATCCTGTAGAGAAGGGAATTAGAGGGGACTCTATTGATTATGAAGTACGAATTGTGGAAGGGCCTATTGCTCGAATTGGTAACGTTACGATTAGCGGCAATACAAAAACTAGCGAGCATGTCATTCGTAGAGCGTTGCGAACCTTACCAGGGAATAGATTTAGTCGTTCGGATTTGATTCGTTCGCAACGAGAGTTGGCTGCGTTGAATTATTTTGATCCAGAAACAATGCAGATTAATACGCCTGTAAATGCAGCGCGTGGGACGGTTGATATTGAGTATGTATTGGATGAAAAAACATCCGATCAAATCGAGCTTTCGGCAGGTTGGGGCGGTACGACTGTTTTTGGAACGGCAGGCGTGAAATTAACGAATTTTTCTTTGCGAAAGTTTTTTCAACCCAAACTCTGGAATAATGGGATGCCCGTAGGAGATGGACAAACCTTGTCGTTTCGAATTCAAACCAATGGCCCCGCTTTTCAATCCTATAACCTTTCTTTTACAGAACCGTGGTTGGGGGGCAAGAAACCCAATTCGCTGACCTTTTCGGCTTATTATTCTAATTTTACGAATGGTTATACCGAAGAAAGTTCGGCTTTGAGACGATTGCAAGTTACAGGGGCAACGATTGGTTGGGGAACTCGCCTAAAATTTCCAGACGACTTCTTTGTCTATCAAGCCAGTTTGAATTACAAGAAGATGGACTTGTTGCGTTGGCAAGATTTGAATATACCATCAGGGACTTATCATAACTTAAGTTTCAATCAAACGATTTCTAGAAACTCTTTGGACAATACAATTTTTCCAACCAAGGGGGCCAACATTGCTTTAAATTTGAGTTTAACGTTGCCTTATTCCTTGCTTGCTGGTCATAATAATTCAGAGGTTTCTACAACAGATGAACTCGTGGAATACCATAAATGGGATTTTACCTCAGAGTGGTACGGAAAACTGGCTAAGAATTTTGTTCTTAAACTAGGCGTTAAAATGGGCTTCTTAGGGTATTATAACCCCAATAAAGGACCCACCGCTTTTGATCGGTATGAACTTGGAGGAAATGGCTTGTCCAATCCGCAAACGGTTCAAGGGAGAGACATTATTTCTATGCGAGGCTATGAGGTAGGCGATCTGTCTGCGAATGGAGATGGCGCAGCGATTTATAATAAATTTAGTGTAGAGTTTCGTTATTTGATTTCGCCAAGTCCTACTGCCACGATTTGGGCCTTGGCTTTTGTGGAAGCAGGAGATGTTTGGTCGGATGCTAAGCGTTACAATCCTTTTAAGATGAGACGTACGGCAGGTGTAGGCGTTCGGGTTTTCTTACCTATGTTTGGAACCTTAGGACTCGATTATGGAATCGGATTTGACAAACCTAATTTGGATGGCGTAAAAGATATTACAAAGTACGGCACGTTTAATATTGTCTTGGGGGTAGAACCTAAATAACTTCCTAAGATGAGAGGCCGTTCAAAAGTGTCTGTCATTGTACTAAAGTCAAAAAAATAAAAATAATAACGCTCTTCAATAATGTCTTATCTTTAAGTATCGTGTCAAAATAGTAAATAACTGACCTCTTTTTTGTGATTTTAAGAGTAATATTTTCTTATTGCTAGTAAAGTACCTTACTTTTGTGCAAAAATTATCGTTTATAGGTTTGAGCGAAATTTGTAGATAAGATATTACAGTAATCAGACTTTTTGTATAGTATAGATGTGGTATCAATATCGTATTTTTAGCCGATACAATTTGTTTGAGGAATATAAACCAGTGGAGGATAGTCTTTCGGAATAGAAAGCCTTGCGGTGGGTTTAAAATTGTTATTATTATAAAAAATATTATGATTCAGAGGTTATTTAGTATAGTATGTGCTGTGTTGTTGTTGTCGAACCAAGCTGTTTGGGCGCAAGCAACAGAAGAAAAAGTAGATTCGTTAGAACCTGCACCATTGATTGACTATAGCGAACCACAAACCTACGAAATAGGTGCGATCGAAGTCGTTGGAGCAAATTATACCGATGCCAATGGAATTATTGCCTTATCTGGATTGACCGTCGGCAAAACAATTCGGATTCCTAGTGATCAAATCTCAAAAGCCATTCGAAAACTTTGGAAACAAGGCTTGTTTGTCGATGTGAACGTTAATATTCAAAAGAAAATTGGGGACATTGTCTTTTTAGAAATCATGGTCAAGGAATACCCTCGGTTTGCCCGTCATGGATATAAAGGCATTCCTAAAGGACAGCACGAGGACGCCAATGCGGCAACCAAACGCTATCTTCAAAAAGGTCGTGCGGCTACTTCTGCAATGAAATTGCATGCCGTACAGGCTCTAAAAGAAATTTATATCGAAAAAGGATTTTTGGATGTAGAAATCGAAGTACAAGAAGAGGAAGATAAAATTCTTAAAAATTCAGTGCGTTGGGTCTTTAATATTAAAAAAGGAAAGCGTGTTCGCATTGCGAGCATTAACTTTTATGGTGTTGAAAAAATGAAAGAAGGGAAGTTGTATCGCTCTATGAAAGAAACCAAGCGAAATAACATTTGGGCGATTTTCAAACCTTCAAAGTTTATTCAGAAAGAATATGAGCAAGACAAGAAAAATATTGTTGCTGCTTATAATAATGTCGGGCATAGAGATGCTACGATCTCTAAGGATTCTATTTACCTGACTCAAAAAAGAAAGCGTAAAGTCATGAACATCGATATTCATGTTGATGAAGGTGCCACGTATGTTTTTGGAGACATTGTGTTTAGAGGAAATACGACCTATTCAAACCGTGTGTTAGATAATATTCTGGGAATTAAGAAAGGAGATGTTTATAATGAGGAACTGATTCAGACGCGTCTGAATTTTGACCGAAATGGACGAGATATTAGTACGCTTTACATGGACAACGGATATTTGTTTTTCCGTGCAGAGCCAATAGAAAAAGGCGTTCGAGAAGATTCGGTAGATTTAGAAATTCGTATTTCTGAAGGACCCGTTGCAATCATTGCCAATGTAATTATCAAAGGAAACGACCGGACACACGAACATGTGATTCGTCGGGAGTTGAGAACTTTGCCAGGGAATAAGTTTAGTCGTTCTGATATTATTCGTTCTCAACGGGAGTTGACGGCCTTGAACTACTTTAATCCTGAGAACATACAAATCAATACTCCTGTTAATCCTCAAAGAGGAACGGTTGATATTGAGTACATCGTAGAAGAGCGTCCTTCGGATCAGTTAGAGTTATCTGCTGGTTGGGGTGGTGTTGGTCGAGGTGTTATTGGTACTTTAGGGGTTACGTTTAATAATTTTTCTTTGAGAAATTTATTAAAACCAGAAGCCTGGAATCCTTTGCCACAGGGAGACGGACAACGTTTATCGTTGCGTGTGCAAACCAATGGACGTTTTTACCAATCGTATAACTTCTCTTTCACAGAGCCTTGGTTGGGTGGTAAAAAGCCAAACTCATTTACGCTTTCGGCCTATCATACTAATTTTAACAATGGATTTAGCCAAGAAAGTTCGGCTTTCCAACGCTTACAAATTACAGGAGCATCGATTGGATTGGGAACAAGGTTGCGTTTTCCAGATGATTTCTTTGTGTATCAAATTAGTTTGAATTACCAAAACATGGACCTGTTGCGTCGTTATGATTTTGAAATTCCAACAGGATCGTTCCATAACTTAAGTTTGAGCCAAACACTTTCAAGAAACTCTATTGATAACCCTATTTTCCCTCAAAAAGGATCCAACATATCATTGACGTTGAAGCTAACCCTTCCATACTCTTTGTTTAGTAATAAATCAGAGTCAGATTATGCTTTGATGGACCCCGCTAAGAAGTTTGAGTTGTTGGAATATCACAAATGGGATTTCTTGGCAGAATGGTATGGTAAGATTGTGAAAAATTTTGTTGTAAAGGTGGGTGTTAAAATGGGTTTCTTAGGATTCTACAACCAGAATGTTGGTTTGTCTCCATTTGAGCGTTATGAATTGGGGGGTGATGGTATTTCTAACTTCCAAGGTTTACAAGGGAAAGATATTATCTCTTTGAGAGGTTATCGTGATCCTATTACAGATGTTTCGGCAGCAAATGCTCAAGGAGCAGCTATTTATAATAAGATTACAATGGAACTCCGCTATTTGATTTCTCCAAACCCTAGTGCTACTATTTGGGTCTTGGCTTTTGCAGAAGCAGGAAATGCTTGGTCGAAATTTGAAGACTATAATCCATTCCAATTGAAACGTTCTGTCGGTGGTGGTGTCCGTGTATTCTTACCCATGTTTGGAACGCTTGGATTTGATTACGGAATTGGTTTTGATAAGCCACATCTAAACGGCAGTAACAAAGTAACCGATTATGGTGCCTTTAATATTGTTCTAGGTTTTGAGCCTAAATAAACGGATTGGACTTTATTTCTTGACTGTTCCAAAGAGACATTCAGAATAAATTATGCTAAGAAAAGCCAAATTGTGAACCCTCACAATTTGGCTTTTCTTATCTCTATAAGTCTATAAGCAAATCCACTTATTGCCTCTTTTGAGACTGAAAATTCCTTATAAAGCTTAGGAAAATAACTTTTTTTAGAAAAAGAAAAATATTTAATTGAATATGTTGTTGTATAAAGTTAAAGTTTTTTAACTTTATTCGAGTAAACAAAAGAGAAGGGACTATTTCCCTACATTTTATAATAAAACAAATCATATTGGCTAAAAAATTTAATAGGAGAAACACCTATAGAAAGAGTAATCAACCAGAACACAAAATTAATGGACTCATTAAAGCAACAGAAATACGGTTGGTTGGGAGTAATTTTAAAGACATAAGTAAGGCCGCAGGGAAAGATCTAGAACCTGGTGTTTATCCAACATCAAAAGCCTTGGAATATGCGTCTAAAATGGAAATGGATTTAGTAGAAATCTCTCCAAAAGCATCTCCTCCTGTTTGTAAAATTATTGCATACAAGAAGTTTTTGTACGAAAAGAAGAAAAAAGAAAAAGAGCTTAAATCTAAACAGGTTAAAGTAGTCGTAAAAGAAATTAGATTCGGTCCAAATACAGACGACCATGATTTCGATTTTAAATTGAAGCACGCTAAGAAATTTTTAGAGCAAGGAGCTAAAGTAAAAGCTTATGTTCAATTTAAAGGACGTACTATTGTATTTAAAGATAGAGGTAGAGATCTTTTAAGAAGATTTTTGAAAGAGTTAGAAGGTATCGGCTTTCCTGATTATCCACCAAAAATGGAGGATAGAAGAATGCATTGTACTTTAGCTCCGAAGAAGATGGGAAAGGTTAAATCTTAATAGTCGTCCAAAAGTACTCGTAAAAAGGACTGTTTTAGTGGCTTTCATTGTTGAAAAAAATACCAGATAGCTCCCTTGAATTGGGCGCAGAAGACCTGCTATCTGTCTTTTTTTTCTTCATTACTCATGCACCATAACAACGTACTAAAAGTACATGGGCATGCTGTGTAACAAAGCTATAAAAACAGGTACTTGTCATGCCCTAAGGGGATATTATTCGATTGCTTTTGAAGACTTATTTAACTTTTTATTGGGTGAAAGCCTTTTAATACTTCTTATCTTTGCCCGAAATGCTATCTTATGAATAAGATAGCCCAACTATGTCCTGTGGTAACTTGTCGTGTGCTAGTTTAGACTGCATTTGTCGATCTAAAAGGGGGCACTTTGAGAAAGCTTACATTGATAAAAAAAGTTTAGTATAATTATAATTTTATGTTTGGAGCAAAAAAAGAAAATAACTTACCTAAAGGAGCTTCTTCATCTGCTCATAATAGCCTTGTATTTGGTACTGTAATTACTGGAAATCTTACGTCAAAAACGGATATAAGAATTGATGGTAAATTAGAAGGTAACTTGTATAGTGAAGCTAAAGTAGTAGTTGGTAAAAATGCTTTGATTCTTGGCGACATTGTTTGCCAGAGCATTTTGATCGAAGGGAAAATAGAGGGCAATATTACAGCCAAAGGGTTTTTGCACATTCAGAGCGCAGGTGTTGTCTTTGGTGAGCTAAGAACCAATAAGTTAATTATTGAGGATGGTGCTGTATTTGATGGTGTTTCTATTATGAATAAAACTTCTTCAACACAGAAAAAAAATGGACAAGAAGAACCCTCTAGAGCAAAACAAAACGTCCAAAAAGCCAGTTAACTTTCTGAAGTATACCAGTATGGCTACTCAGATGGGAGTTACCATTGGTTTGTTTATTTTTGTTGGATTAAAGCTAGATGCTTGGTTAGAAACCAAAGTGCTTTTTATTTTAATTGGTTCTCTTTTAGGAGTGGGCTTATCATTGTACCATTTCATCAGGCAAGCTATTTCAGATAATGAATCGTAGCCTTTAGAAACAATATTCAATTGATTATCCGTGTTGTGTGCTTTTTTGAAGTACTAAATATTTGGTAATCAATTGAATATGTGTTTTGTGTCTCGTAGAGATGCTTAAATTTAGGTTTGTGATTGTTAATATACAAGGAGAATGACTCCCAAGAAATTTTGTATACAGCTTACAATCTTATCGATTGTAGTTGCTTTATTGTTAGTACTATTAGACGCTTCTAATTTAATAAAATCGCACCTATCTCTATCGTGGATTAGTTGGGGCTTCTTTATTTTCTTTTCTGCGGGTTTATTTTACGCTTCTTCTAAAAGTGCAAATAGCGAAAATAAACATCTATTTGGGCAGATCTTCCTATTATCTATTTTTTTTAAGATGCTTTTTTGTGCTAGTATATTGATTGCTTATATGTTAATTACAGAGCCTCATACCGCACACTTTGCATTGCCCTTTTTATTTATTTATTTAATTTTTACCACACACGAAGTCTATTTTGTAACCAAATTAGCAAAACCATAACGTTTCATGTACGAGTCTAATGTTAACGAGCACTATAAATTAATGGTAGATCCTAATGATTTGAATTGGGATTTATTAGAAATTAAAGACGGAAAATTTCATATTTTACAAGACAATCAATCTTTCGATGCCACGGTGTTGGAGGCGAATTATGAGACTAAAACGTTTAGTATTAAAATTAACAAAAACACCTACACCGTACATCTAAAAGATAAGTTCGATTTGCTGGTAGAGAAATTAGGCTTCTCTAATATGACGGTTCAGAAAGTAAATAATATCAAAGCGCCTATGCCTGGACTTGTTTTAGATATCATGGTTCAAGTAGGAGATGCTGTCACAAAAGGAGATTCTGTTTTGATTTTGGAAGCGATGAAGATGGAAAATGTAATCAAAGCAGAAGGAGATGCTGTTGTAAAAAGCATTGGCATAACAAAGGGAACTCCTGTAGAAAAAAGTCAAATTTTGATAGAATTTGAATAAGGAAATCAAATTTTGATACCTATTTTTTTATAAGAAAGGATTCTAACGACTGGTTAGAATCCTTTCTTATTTGACGGAATATTCTGGCTTTGACGAATAAAATACATTTTTTTATTAATAAAATATTATTTTTGATCTTGTCCCCACATTATTATCAATTATTATTACCAACAAAACGTATTATGAACAAAATTTTTATTTTTATTTTGATTAGTTGTTTGTTTGTTGCCCAAGCGATTGCGCAAACGACAAATGAAGGACAACCAATGAGTTGGAGCGAGAAAACCTTGGCAACGCCAATTGATTATTATTTGATGCCACCCTTCGATTTAAAAGAACAAACAAAAGTAGATGCCTTGAATGATGCCACAGGGATGAAGCCATGGCAATTTGGATATGAGCATAATGTTAACTATAATTTGAATAATAGTGGAACTTGGACGACCTTGTCTAATGGTGATCGAATTTGGCAAATTGAATTTGAGTCAAAAGATGCCTTGACAATGAATCTGATTTTTGACGATTATGAGTTGCCTTCTGGCGCAACAGTTTATTTATACAACCCAAAAACAAGGGAAGTTCAAGGAGCCTATACCAGTAAAAATAATAGTGCCGACCGAATGTTAGGAACTACACTTATTCAAGGAGATAATATGGTTGTGGAATATTATGAGCCAAAAGCGGTACAAGGAACGGGAGCCTTAAATATTAGCATGGTCGTACATGGCTATCGTTCTTTGGGGGCTTATCCAAGAGAAAAAGCAATAAAAGGATTAAACGATGCTGGAAATTGTAATATAGATGTCGCTTGCCCATTGGGTTTAGGATGGGAAGATCCGATTAATTCTGTTGCGATTATTATTGTAGGAGGAAGCGGTAGTTGTACTGGTGCGCTTATTAATAATACGTCTAATGATGGAACGCCTTATTTTTTGACAGCGAATCATTGTGGAACAAGTGGTTTGGGCGCTTGGGTTTTCCGTTTTAATTGGGATAGTCCAGTACCTGTTTGTGCTCAGGCGGCCAATAGTCAAGATCCAGGTGGGCCTTATAATGAAGTAAATGGAGCTACTTTGCGTGCTAACAATGGAGGTTCTGATGTTGCCTTAATGGAATTGAACAGCGCCCCAACTGGAAATGTTTACTATGCAGGTTGGGATAGAAGTACAACGCCTGCTACTCAAGCAACTGGAATTCATCACCCAAGTGGTGACGTGAAGAAAATTTGTAGAGAAGATGATCCTTTAACGGCAGTTAATTGGAGTGGTGCTGCTGTATGGGAAGTGACGGATTGGGATCAAGGGGTCACAGAACCAGGTTCTTCTGGTTCTCCTTTGTTTAATCAAAATCAGTTGATTATCGGGCAATTGTATGGTGGTAGTGCCGCTTGTTCGGGGACGACGGATAATGGACGGGAGGACAATTATGGGCGACTCGATGTTTCTTGGAATGGAGCAAGTGCTTCTGAACGCTTGAAAGATTGGCTGGATCCAGGCAATACGAATGCCTTGACACATCTGGGCTACAATCCAAATGGTCCTGGAATGGCGTTGGATGCAGGGGTCTCACAAATTGGTGGCATAGAAGACAACTATTGTAATGTTGATTCTTTTATTCCTGAAATTACAATTCGTAACTATGGAAGTGATACGATTACGACTGTAAATATTATTTACGATGTAGATGGAGTCGTTTATCCTACCTATGCTTGGACAGGAACGTTGGCTCCTAGTAGTCTTACAACGATTTTATTGCCAACGGTAAGTACAACAGCAGGAGCGCATACGTTTAATGCAGCGACTGAATTGCCAAATGGATCATTGGACTCTAATGCAGTAAACGATGCTCGTAGCCAGTCGTTCTCTATTATCTTGGGTGGTGAAGCGGTTGATTATTCTTTGGCTCTGGATTGTTATGGAAGCGAGGTGACTTGGACGATTAGCGACTCTGCAACAGGGCTTATATTATTTAGTGGAGGAACTTATAGTGATAATTTTACTACTTTGGATACCATAAAGGATCAACTTTGTTTGGGAACAGGATGTTACCGTTATACGATTTATGATGCGTATGGAGATGGTTTGGATGGAACAAATGCTTCTTGTGGCCGTTCTGGAGATTATTGGATGACGGATGCAATCGGAAATGAATTGGTTCGTATGACAGCCGTTGATGGTAACTTTGGAGATAGTGCGGTGCATTACTTCTGCTTGCCTTTTGTTATTAATAGCCAAACTAGCTTACCTAAATTCAATGAATTTAAGGTCTTTCCTAATCCAACAGATGGAACGGTTTATATTGACTTAGACTTAAGCGCGTCTGAAGAAATTCAATTGGAATTGTATACCGTAACTGGACAGTTACTACAACAAATAACTACTCAAAATACAAGATCGGAACGCTTTGAATTTGATTTGAAAGCGTATAGTGCTGGAATGTATTTTATCAAGCTTCGAATAGGAGATCAAACCTATGCTAAGAAGGTCATTAAGGATTAAGGATACTTGATAGATAAGGAACATTTTTTGAAAACACGCTACGGATTTACCAATCTGTGGCGTGTTTTTTTGTTGGGGAGTGGACAATTAAAAGTTCCTTCGAGTCGTCAAAGAACGATTTTTGTTAAAACAAGCTCCAAACAGGACAAAAAAAAACATTAATAGTTAAGATCAAGCGTATAAAAACTACTATCAGCAGCATGTCCATTCTGATTACAAACAAATTCGATCGCCTGTTTCTCTAGATTAAAATCAGCAAAAACAGCATTGTGAAGTGGGGTTTCCAATAAGGTTAAATTGATAAGACCATTTTCATTGGCAGCAGGAGCAGGGGCACAATTGCAGTGCTCTTGAATGGCTTTATAAACCGTAGGCCAAGTAGAAAAAGGAATGAATTGGGGACTAACTATTTTTAGATGATTGTTCTTGAGTTGAATAAGAGCTACTTTTGAATTCACATAAAAGGAATCCGTCGCCGTTTCTATCGGCTCCATTTCTAGGCTAGAAACAAAGAGTAAACTATCCGACAAAGCTTGTACAATGACTTGACCAGCCTGTTTTTCATTGGATTTTAGGATTGCTTTTTGTCCTTCATATTCTATAGAAACAGTCGAGGAAGTAGGATTTTTTTTCTGGTCCACAACAAAAGGAGCCACAAATTCGGCAGGAATTTTTTCCCAAAGTTTTACTTCTTTTGTTAATTGAATCTCTCCAGGTGCAGTCAATTTGTATGCTGTCGCATAAAAAGAGTGGTAAGGATTCAGTTGTTTATTATGAGAAACATAGCTATCTATATTGTGTTCTACTCGAATGGTGAAATTCGCTGAAATAAGGAGGTTTATCGCTTCTGTAAAATGTTCTGTTTGTTGATTTTTACCTAGAATAGTTTCTCCTTTGAGTGCTCCATAAGGCGTATACAAAGCCATTTTGATATAGGTAGGCGAGTGCTCCTTGTTCGGACGTTCGGAAGATTGATAGAGTACGGCAATAAAATCATGCACTTTGAAGGTCCCAATACAATTAATGCTCTTTTTTAGCCCAAAATCTGGATCGCTTTCAACGCCCAAAACCCGTTCTATCGAAACCGCATCTAGCCGTTTAAAGTCACGGTTGGCATCCAAGGTAGCAGGTAGTTGAAGACTAGGAAATTGGGCAATGAATTGCTCAAAACGTGCTTTGGGAGAGGTCTCTTTGATGACTTGACTTGGTGAAGGCGTATTATTATCCTTAGAGTTTTGTTTGTTAGAGGTTGAATCTTGACAAGCAATTAGTAAGAAAAATAAAAAAAAACAAAGTAATTTCATAAGACTATTTTTACTGTTCCTAAACAGTGCAAAGTACTTTTTATAGTCAAAGCACCTAAAAAAGAACCTTATTTATGAACAAACAACAAAGCCAATTTAATTGCGGTGTAACCAACTTCTTGGTTCATTGCAGTGTAAAGTGCTTTTGAACTAACGGAGCCATCTGGACGGACATTATCAGGCTTATTGTCTGCCAAAACTTCGGCATAAGCCTTTTGAACTCTGCTCAGGACATCGGCAGGAGGGCGATAAGCCGACCAATCAAAGGTAGGAAATAAGTCATATAGCTTTACAATATGTCCCGTAATTGTACTTTCAGTTAAGCCTCGCTCGGCAGCAATTTGCTGTATGCTCCAATTTTGATCGACCAAGCCTTTGGTGATTAAATGCGTAGGAGTTTTCTTTTCTTTTTTTCCTTTTTTCTCTTTTCTCTGTTTGTTATAACGCTCAATATCCTCAGGGTCGGTCAAGCCGCCACAATGTTTGATAAAGTTCAGGGCTCTTTTTTCTAGAGCTGCGAGGTCAACCTTTTCTTCTATTTCTAGTGATAATTCTTGAAAGCGTTTGTCTGCTTTAAAAGCTAGTGAATCGACTTGTAAAGCCGTCGCATTAAAACCTGCTAATTGCAAGCCGTCCAAATTTTTTAGACGAGAAAGTGCAACATAACCTTGTCCTTTTTCAAAGGTTCTACTCAAATCTACTTTGGCACAATCTAAGGTCATGCCTTGGCTTTTGTGGACGGTAATTGCCCAAGCCAAACGGATGGGGATTTGTTTGTAAGCAGCCAAAGACTTGCCCATGTCGTCTTCAATAGACCATTCATTGGGTTCTGCAATTAATGTTTTGCCATCATTTAATTCTATTCTAGGGAAGCCTTCAGGAGAATATCCAACCACCTTTCCTAGCGTTCCATTGATATAACCCTGTTCGTAATTGTTCTTGACAAACATTACTTTGGCTCCAATTTTAAGATAGACTTGTTCTTCGGCACGAACGGAATTTTTGAGCAAATCTACTAACTTTTTATTTCCTTTCGTGGTCGCCTCAAAGGTCGTAATCTTCCCCTCTAAATCTCTAAGGTATTGATTATTGGTTCTATTTACATCGTGGTTGTGGCTATACAACATAGGCGGTTCCCAATCTGCTTGAAATGGCGTGTTTTCTGCTTTTTTTAATAATTCTAGCGAAGCAGCCGAAATCGTATTGCTTCGAATTTCATTTAAAATTTGGTTCAGTTCTCCGCCTTCTTGTCGATGCTGTTCGCTTAGGTAACAGATGGCTAATTTTGCTTCGACCCAAGCTTTGGACATAAAGGCAAATTTTTCTCGATTTGCCTCTGTCCTCAATCCAATGGGCGGCAACTGAAAAAAGTCGCCAGAAAAGATGACTTGAATGCCTCCAAAAGGGTAGTTGTTGCCCTTAAAAAACTTCAAGACTTGGTTGACCATATCCAGTTGCGTTTTGTGCAGCATAGATATTTCGTCAATAATCAAAACCTTCGCAACTTCTAATTTTTCTCGCAAGTATTTTTTTGTTTGCATGAACACCAGGTCGCTGTGGCTGAGTTGCGTACGGACACCAATGCCAGACCAAGCGTGAATGGTCATGCCATTCATGTGTGTTGCTGCAATACCTGTAGAAGCCGTGACTGCTACGGGAACTTTACGTTCTTTTAGGTACTGAATGTACTGATTGAGTACATAGGTTTTTCCTGCACCAGCAGAACCTGTTAAAAACACACTTTTACCTGCTTTGAGAAGATGGAGTGCCGTGGATTGTTTCATGAATTATTTTTTACTTGGCTATAGAATGTCCTAAAGCTCGAAGGAGCAAAGTTATAGCATGTTTTTCTATATTGCAAATGAATAGCGATATTGTTCTACGTAGAAGTGGAATTTTTGTTGGATAATAATTAAGAACAATTAAAGATTGCTTTTTTGCTAAAAATCAAGTATCTTAAATCAGTCCATAGTTGTGCCTAGTTCAAAAAAAAGCCCCGATGACAGAAGAAGAAATTGTACAAGATGTTTTATCAGCCTATTAATGTTTTGGTAACTTAAAAGTCATTTGACTGATAATCAGTGCGAATGACTCCTGCAATCATCTAATGCGATTGAGCTAGGGGGAGCCTTTGTTAAGACGTGCCATCGCATTGTTAGTGGCTGCGCTCCTGAGCGCTACGCTTTAATTCGCTTAGTTCGGGGCTCGACGACCACGAAGAATAAGTGAAACGCTCCTGACGAAAGGGAATAAGTAACAGCGCAGCTCAGTATAGAAAGTAAGCAAGTGGACAAAAAAAGCGTAGACGAAAAACTAGTCATTTTTTGTGTTAAATTTAAAACCTTAGACTTATGAGTACTTTGCTTCTTGGGAACGAGTACTTAATTTTCTACGTAAAAATATCAAGTACAAAAACAGTGAAAAAACGTTCTGAAAATGGTATCAGAAGTCGATAAAATTCGTCAATTATTAATTAATGACGAGACAAATGCAGTAGTTGCCTTGCAATTATTAAAAGGACAACCCAAATTACAACTTCAAGTAGAAAAAGAATTTTCTCAGGTATTAGAAGCCTTGGGCAAAAAGCGCTTGTCTAGTATTCCTGCTTTATTGCGTAAATTTAGAAACCAAGAAAAGTTAAGCACAAAAGAAAAAATGGCGTTGATGGCTTATCCAAGATTAGCGGAACATCTCGAAGTATTAGATTTGGCGGATGCTAGGTTGCGCAGGTTGCCAGATTGTATGCGTAATCTTTCGAATCTTAAGGAGTTGAATTTAAGAATCAATAAAATAGGACATTTCCCAAACTCAATGAAGGAAATCAAAAGCTTAGAGAAACTGTATTTGGACAACAATTATTTGTCTTTTTTTCCAGAAGTTATTACAGAAAATACGAACTTATTGGAATTGCGATTGGCAACCAATAAAATCTCAACACTGCCTCCTAGTATCGGAAAATTACAGCGATTAATTTATCTAGATTTATCGAACAACCGCTTGCTGCAATTGCCGAAGGAACTCTCTACATTAGAACAATTGGAAGAATTGCTTTTGGATAATAATAAGCTTAAGAAATTGCCCAAAGATTTGGGGAATCTGTCGAAGCTTAAAATGCTCAATATTTGGGGCTGGAAACATCAGCTTTGTACACTTCCAGAGAGTTTTCAAAAACTTCAAAACTTGGAACAATTGGTCTTGTCTTCCTCCGAACCAATTAAAAATTTGTCCTTGCTTGCTGCTTGTCGCAATTTAAAAATACTAAACCTTGGCTTGAGTAAAACAAAGGATTTACCGAATGAAATTGGATATTTAAGTGGCTTGATGCGATTGTCTATTTATGGGAGTGATAGTCCAATGACAGGACTACCAGATAGTATTGGGAATCTAAGGGAATTAACGAGTTTGTACTTGTATGACAATCACAATTTAAAGGATCTTCCAGAGACATTAGGCAACTTGTCAAAGTTGGAATTGTTGATCGTTGTAGGGCATTCGATTCCAAAGAAAAGGCAAAAGGAAATTGAAAAAATATTACCTCATTGTACGGTCAAGTTTTAATCAAATTTATGAGAATTATACTAATAATCTTACTCTTAAGCTGTTTTGTACAGAAAGTTTCTGCGACTTTTCAAATCCCAGACCGCTTGATTTACGAAGGCAAGACTTATAATTTGCACAAAAATCCTTTGGAAGTTTATTTTAAAGAGCATCCCAGAAAACGCCCAGAAGGAGATATTAGTACGACTGCTTTGTGGCGGGGGTATATTGCTACGTTTGAAATTGAAAATAAATTATTAGTACTCAAAGATTTACAAATTCAAGTCTATCAACATCGCAAAGGTAAACAACAATGGAGGCCTAATGTAGTCTTGAAATCGGTGCTAAAAGACGTTTTTCCTGAAGGAGAGTGCTTCAAAATTGACTGGTGTACAGAGATTCTCATGCTACCTTCTGGCAAAATCAAAAACGATGTGCAGCATACTTATACATCTATCTTCGAGCAGTATGTTTTGTTGGAAATGAAAGGAGGTGTTTTAATGGAATCCAAAACCTTTGACCATACAGGCTATTTAGCGTTCAAAAAACAACAATTGGAACGGTTTAAAAGAACAGAGGAGTATCAAACACATCTAACTAAATGGAAAGAAAAGTACGAGTATACAGAAGCGGAGGTACATGAAATTTTGGAAGTTAGCCTTTTTAACTATTTGACTACGTTCTTGGAGTGACCTCTTTTTTATTTTTAAACAAAAATCAAAAAATTAACGAACTATTAAATTTTAATAAGCCTAAAAATAATTGTATTATCACAGTTCAAGTATTAGAATCACTGACTTAATTTCATGCCTTAGTAATGACAACAACCTCCACTATTAGACAACATGTTGAGCAATTTGAAACATGGCGCAAAGAAAATCACAGCGCAGAACAGTATGCAAAAGGGTATACAGACGACCCTAGTTATCCTTTCTGGAATGCGGTAGAATCTGATTTAGAAGCCTTGTTCAAGAGCGGAACGCTTGAGAAATTGCCAGCAGAGGAAAAAGAGGGGCTTATTTACCTAATTGCTCGGAATTGGGACATCGGAAACATCATCAATTGGTTAACCATAAGTGGGGTAGAGCCGATTTCTTATTTAGGTTGTACGGAGTCGGATTTTTTGCACTTGTGCCCAATCGCCTTGCGTTCTAAAGAAGAAGATGCCAAATGTCAGTTTGTAAAGGTTTTGCCTTTTTTAACGACCATTTCTAAAACAGAAATTAGACCACTTCTATTGGATTTTTATCATAATGGAAGCGCCTACACAAAGCGAATGGCTTTGTTTGCCCTACAAGCGGTGAAATACCCTGAATTGGAGGACTTAGTACAAAAATCTTGGGCAGACGAAGGCGATGAGTTTTACAAAATTGCTTGTTTAAATGTCTTGCATGCACTCAAATGCAAGAATTTGGCGACTTATATTAAAGAAGCCGAAGGGTATAAAGAATGGGATTTTTTGCAAGAAAATGTGACCCGAATTAAAGAAGAAGCAAATATAAGCTAAACCGCCAAGGAACGGTCAAAAAATAAGAGGAACAAAATTTGAGGCAAAAATATTATTCAACGGCGAAGCTCTCACGACCTCGAAGAAGCAGCGTAGCTAAGTAAATGTTCATCTTATTTATTTACTGTTCCCAATGCGAGCTAGTGGCTGTCAAGGCAAGAACAGCGCCATTGTTTTGCGCTAAATCTAATGAGCATTGCTTTTTTGGACGACTTCTTAAATCATTCGCCAAATAGAATCATTGGCTTTTGTTTTCTTAAACGCTAAGAAACGTTGACAAATAAAGTACAAAAGAATCAAACCAATGAACCAACACAAATACATCACTTTGATGTCACAACCAGAGCGAAATGCTGCGCCAATAAAGGCGTACAAATACAGGTGAGCAATATAAAAGAACATGGCCGTTTGTCCAAAAACCTTTATCGGATAAAGCCATTTTTGCCCAGCAAGTTTAGAAAAAATAAAGAATAAGACTAAGTTAATCCCGCAAGTAATTAAAGCAAAGGCAAGGCTAGGAGGGTATTTTACTAAGGTGAAAAACTCAATCCAACTATCGTTCTCCGCAATAGAAAAATTGCCCCACTCTAAAAAACGAAGCCCAACAAAAAGTAAGATAAAACTGATGCCTGTTAAGGCAGAAAGCGTATAAATTTGCTGTGATTTTTTTTGTAATAATTGCGCCCAAAACATGCCAAAAGTAGTAATCCCCAACCACGGAATAATCGGATAGATCACCAAGGCTCCAGGAGACTTGCCAGGAACCAAGAAAAAATGCTCTAAAGGATTGAACGCAAGACTAGGATTTGAATGGCTAATGTACCACCAAGATAAAGTAAAACTACCAATCGTAATACTTAATAAGTGCCATGATTTTAACCGCCAAAAGAACCCTGCGATCATCATACAAGCGCCTAAACCGTATAAAACGGAGGTGGGAATCAAGAAATAACTCCCTGCTAAACCTGGCATGTGCATCCCAGAAGGAGCAATAGACGGATCTTGAATGCGTAAAGCCATGCTAATCCCCCAAGCAGGAAATTCTAAAAAAAACATGAGCAAGAGAATGATTCCACCTCGCTTCAAAAAATACCTATGAATTTGCCGAGCAGACCAATCTGATTTTAAGCGTTTCTGTGCAAAAAGAAACACACTCATTCCCATCAAAAAGAAAAAACCTGGAGCGCAAAGATGGCTCAAAAACCGAGTCAACCACCAACCCAAATCGGGATAGCCCCTAAATGCAACGCCCCAAAATTCACTAAAGTGCATACGACCAATCATAGCGCTAGCATGATCCAAAGCCATCAACAACATAATAAATCCACGGAGCAAATCAATGCTGTCTGTACGGTTAACGGTGGTAGAAAGGGTAGACATTTTACTTGATATTTAAGTGAGTTGTTTGTACAATACTTCGTTTTCATACAGATTACCATCCAATTCTAAGAACGCATTTCCGAGCCATTCGTATTGTTGGCGCTTATAGAATTGAACCGCACGAGTATTAATCGCATACACCCATAACCAAAGCTCTGTATAGCCTTTTTCTTGTAGTTGTTGTTCTACATTGTGTAACAATTGGCGGCCAATTCCCAAGCCAGTAAAGCACTCTAAAACATAGAGTTTGCTTAGTTCTGCTCCCACAAGATTGCCAATAGGACAGGGCTTATGATATTCAATTGCTGCAACGCCTGCTAGGTTATCCTTATAAGTTGCGACCAAGATGGATGCTGGCTGTGTTCGTATTTTTTGTTCAATTTTGGGAATAGAAAATTGCTCTATAATAAACTTAGAAAAATCAGTCGGAATCCCTTCAATGGCGTAGTTGTGGATATACACTTGCCTAAAAAGCACGGATAAACAAAGGGCATCTTCAGGAACCGCCAGCCGATATTGTATGTTTGTTTTATCTAAAAAGTGTGTCATTTGACTTTAATTTAGGACCATTCTCTACACGTTCTAAGAGTATTTATTGCGCCCTTATTTTGAGCTAGAAGAACCTTGTTTTTTTGTGATAATACAATACGTTTGACTGATTTGGTCATGTATGGCTTGTCTTTTTTTGTCAAGTAGAATGGATGAGCAAGAAAAGATAAAGAAAAAGACAGTCAATTGAATGGTGTCACTACCAGATGAATTCGGTTCTAATGTTTGAAAATCATCAAAGGTATGGGCTTCATAAAAACCATCCACTCCAAATAAAGCAATGGTAGAAAAAAAGACACTCAGGCTTACGGCAAAATAAGGTAGAAATCGTAGTGCGGCTTGATTCAAGGAAATCGCTTGTGATTCTTCATCAACGACACGCATTTTAAGCGCCATTTTGCCTAAGGTCGCCCCAAATTTCCATTCCATAAGGGGTTTGTACATCCACCAGACAAAGGTGATTAAAAAACTTAACACTAAACTCTTGATCGAAAGCGTGTTAAAATTGCTTAAGAGTGTAATTGGAATAAAGACCAAGCAGTCTACCATAAAAGCAGCGACCCGTTGCATAAACGTTGCATAAATTATCCTGTCATTAGAGGAGGTTTGATTCATCATTATAACAATCGTATTTTATTCTTAATAAGCGAAAGAATGATTCTTTAAAATGTTTTTTTTAGTCAAGGGAGCTATCTTCAGAACGCTCAAAGTTCACTCAAAAAATAAGTCGTATACCTTAGTTTTAGTGATCTAGGGCATACGACTCAAAATTAACAGAATTCTATGAAAAACTAGTTAATTATATTTTAATACTTTAGAAATAATACTCCGTTGATTAGCTGCGCTGCTACTGCGTGGTTTTTAGTTTTTACTTCGTGAGCCTTCGGGTTCTATAAAAAAACATAAAAAAGCATCTTGCATTAGTTTGATTATCAGCTTTTTAACGCTTTGGTAATTGGAAATTTATCTTGCTGATAATCAACTGCGAAGCACTCATGCAATAAATTAATACGATTTTTCAACGGAGTAATGTTAGAAAAGTATTTTTCAATTAAGTAAATGGACAAAATTAGTCCTTTAAAAACAGCGGTATATTTTTTTTGCTAAGGTTTGTAAAACGTAGCTTTAGCGAGGCTTTACAAACAAGATAGCAGGCAAA
>CACVAQ010000065.1:22246-44716 GCA_902727865.1 uncultured Aureispira sp.
TTAGAAAAGTATTTTTCAATTAAGTAAATGGACAAAATTAGTCCTTTAAAAACAGCGGTATATTTTTTTTGCTAAGGTTTGTAAAACGTAGCTTTAGCGAGGCTTTACAAACAAGATAGCAGGCAAAAGATGCCCAATTTAATATTAAATACTTTTGGGTCTTTGACAACTGGAAGACTCCCCGCAGCTAATTTTTGCCACAGCGGACTCTTTTTCTTTTTCATAACAGTAGGTATTTGGTCGTAAGCGGAAAGTCGTAAGTAGCTAATTAATAGTATTCTAACTTACGACTTACGACCAAAATAGTAAAGCCTAAGCTATTTTTTACGGGCTGGCAAAAACTATCAAAGAACCATACTTTTGTCCATCTACTTTAAAACGTGACAGGTTTCGTTTTAGCTTGCTTCTCGCATTTTCTACAACATTGCTTGTAGTTTTTGTTTGTCGTATAAACACTAACGATCGGAATATCAACAGCAATGAATGCTCCCCAGCGCCAACCACTTGTTTGAGTCACGAGCGTTCCATTGGTAACCGTTCTTAGATTTGGACCTAATTGAGCCCCAAAACCAATCGCAATTGGATATTTGGGAACACCATAAACTAAATAGCCCCCAGGAGCCAATACATTTTCGAATTTCAAATCAGGCAATTCACTTACATTATCATCTTGAAAACGGAAGGCCGTCAAGGCTCCAATATCCAACACAGAAGCTAAAATACCGATAGAACCAAAGTTTTTGAAGCCCCAGTTGAAGGTCACTCCAATAGGCGTTGTAACAGCATAATAAGGATTTGCACCAATATCCGTTAGTATTTCTTGCCCAGCCGATAGCCCTACATAAGCATTGATGGCAATACTAAATTTAGAATATTTTTTAATCGCAGAACCACCAGGAGGGAGCGCAAAAGCAGCAATGACATCCGATACATCTTCCGCTGTTTTGGCTTTTACAGCAGTAGCAATGAAGGTTCCATATTTCAACATAACTTGTCGTTCACAGTTGAATTTACCTTCTGGCAATAGTTTTTCGATGATAAATAAGGTGTTGATTAGAGCAGAGGTATAGTGCTTTTTACGTATTTCTAATGCCATTCCATTGATGTCACTAATAATCGTTAAATAAGTATGCACCAAGCTATCCTCTTTGGTCGATGCGCCCAGAATTTCTTTCTTGAAATCATAGGAATACAAGAATAGATCGCAAATATTTTGAGTAAAATCATAGTACTCATCGTATTCCAATTCTTTGTCTGCATCCGTCATGACGGGGGCATTTTTATCTCTACGGCGCTCATTGGCTTTGCGACGCATATCTTTTGCTAGACGCTCCAAGGCTTTAGCTTTATCCAAGAAGGCTTTGAACGTGTTTAATAAATTCCGAACTCGAAGGGCATTTTCTCGGACACTCAAAGGAGCTAGATATTCTGCAAAGGTCTTTTCACCCATTTGAATATCTTTACCTTGTTGGTACACTAAACCTAAGTATAAGGTTGTAATGGCTGGTTTTTTCAACATCGTCGTAATCACCTCAGGTTCTACCCAATAGCCATTATCATCTTGATGCTCAAGAGACTTAGAAAAAAGGCCCAATACTTGCAAACTGCTTTGGAAAATCGGAACAAACTTAGAGCTGTCAATGTCTGCTGTAATGGTATGCAAATAAGCATCTTCTGCTAAGTAATTAATCACATCAGAAGGCGCTGTTTTATCATGAAAAAGCTCAATAACCTTAAAAAAGTCACTCATCATGTGTCGAGCAAGTGGATCTTTAATTTTAGAAGATTCTTGCACATAGTCCTCTAAGTTATACACTAGATGTTCCAAATCCGATAAGAAACTTTCTCTAAGGACTTCCCAAAAGGCTTTAAATTGATAGATGTTTTCATCAATTTTAAGCAAGACTTTGGTTGTGGTCGGAAATAGATGCTGCATTTCTTCGGAGCGTTTGACCACTTTCTGGAAATCTCTAAAAAAGGCAATGGACAATTCTTGCTTCGTCCGTTTGACCAAAAAATCGGTTAAGCCCATCAAAAAAGTAGAACCAGGCAAACCTAAACCAGTACTTGCACTAGCTAAAGCACCTAAGGCACGTTGCCCTGTTTTTCCATTATAGACCACTGGACCACCTAGCTCATCGGTTAGGAGTGGGGCAATAAAAGGATTGTCTCTATAATTATCTAAGATTTCGTCATAGGTTAAGCCCGACTGTTCTTCATTGATGTTTCGAGCTAAAATTTCATAAAATTTTGCGGACTCAACAGCATCTGTTAAGGCATAGGTTTCTTCGTCGATAAACTCATTGAGTTGGAGTGCATCGTGTATGGCTTGTGCATAGGCAGACTTGCCCAAAGAGCCAATTAATAAAATTGTCAAAAGGAATTTTAAGTGTGTACTGTTCATCATAGTTTTGGTTTTTTATGGTAAGTATTCTTAGTTTTTTGTGCTTACTGTAATAACTGATATTGCGGAAGAAAGTACTCAAATTAGTCCGCTATTCAATGAGTAAGAATGCCGCCCAATAATAAGGATTTTTATAACGCTTTCGCATGGTATATTGTGCGCTTTCAAATGCTTGGTGCGCAGACTTACCGTTAATATATTCAGTATAAAACAATTGCATCAATTCAGAGGTTTGAGCATCGGGAACTTTCCACAAACTAATGAGCAACTGTTTGGCGCCAGCCGTTTTGAAGGCTCGACGCAAACCCATAATACCTTCATTATTATCAATATCCCCTCGTCCCGTTTCACAAGCAGAAAGAACCACCAAGTCGGTATTAAACAAATCCATATTTGCCACTTCCAAAGCGGTTAAAATACCATCGTCCAAACCTTTGATTTCTGGCCCTCCTTTCCAAACACGGTTGATTCCAGCCAAGGCTAGACCAGAACGCAAGAGTGGATTGGATGAGCCCGCAATCTTATCTTCTAAAGTCATTGCTGTTTTTGAATTGAGCCAACCGCCATCGTCCTCCTCGTTGTCCTTCGAAGGTGTGGGAAAGAAATAGCCATGCGTGGCAATGTGCAGAATCGTAGGCGAGTTGTCCGTCATGATTTCTAAATTCTCTTCGGTGGCGAGTGTGTCAGACAATAAGTTGATGACCCAATGACTTGGAAAAATAGTAGCGATCGCATTGACTTCTTCTAAGGTGCCTGGCAAATAGCTAAAATCTTCTCCTCTAGCCCCTCTAGAGTAAGCCAAGTCACTTCTTTCTAGTGTTTGCTGCTTAAAAGCGTCTTCCAGATCTAATGGAGTAATATTATTTTTTTGTGCTAAATTTTGAATCTCTTCTGCTGTAAAGGTAAATTTGACACCTCCAACCAATCCCACATTTGTACTTCCTTCGCTTAAGGTGCCGACTTGAGGATTGAGTAAATCACGCAGCGAACTGTAATAATGAACCGACCAATGATCCATAATACGCAGCCGATTGTAGTCGCTCGTTCGCAAGGTTCCAAAAGCGATTTTGCTAAGCACCCCAGAAGGGCAAATATGAAGTCGTTTTGCGTCTGAAATATAAGGTAATAAAGGCTCCCAAATTAACGTATACAAATAACGGCTTTCAAATTCATCCGTAATATAATTCATGGTATTTGGCGCAATGTCTGGCGCCAATACATCTTGTAATTCCTCTTCTGTCGTTAAGCGAATAAAAACGGGCAATTTGAAATCAGAACCAATCACAGCGGCATAATAAACCGAAGATTTATAACCACTGTCATCTACTTGATCTACGATTAGGAAATCAATCGCAATAGCTGCACTGTCTTCTGTTTCTACCGCTTTTAGAATCTGCTTTAGTTGGTAGAAATTTAATTTTTTATTGTTTTTGCCAAAGTAGGTTCTTAGGTCGATAGAAGAAACACCAATTTCCTTTTCTAAATCCATAATTTGAGCACTGATGGCCTCTTGTTCGCCCAAAGGCAAGGCCGTAGCCCCCGCTAAGGTTTTTCGAAGCGACTGCATTTCAAAGCACTTGTTTTTAAGTACGGTATTTTCTGTTTCATTACAAATACTTTGCAAATTGGTAGACGTTTCTAAAGCCAAACCTTTAACCGTTAAATGCGCATTAAAAGCGGTCAATGTCAAAGCACTATCTTGTTTGGGTAGGGCAAAATTGAAAAAGACATTTAGGCGTTCCGAGATGGGGTTTAAGAACAATAAGCGCTCTTTTTCTGCTAATTTGTTATAACTTTTTTCAATCTGAGTTAGATCAATGGCCAAAGCATCTTTTAAATAAATTGCTGCCATGGAATCTTTTTCTTGCTGCTGATAAAAATTTGCAAAGGTAATGTTCGCTTTGGCCAATTCGTCTTGGTCTTTAATTTGGCGAATCGCAGATTTATAATATCGAACCGCTTTGAGAGAATCCCCTTTGATTTCAGCTAAATAAGCCAAGTCATATTGCAAAGAAATATCTCTTCTCAGAGAAACGGGAGTATTCTTATCTCGCTCAAATGCTTTGATGACCCGATACTCTTTTTCAGCCTTAACGATATATCCATTGTCCAAATGAACCCGAGCAATATGACGCTTAATTTTAACATACAAAAAGGCTATATGGAAGCTGGTGTACCGATTTTTAGAAGGGTGATCGGCTTCAAAATCTTCTAGGGCAGTTAGTGCCTTTTCAAAAAGCTTTAGGGCGTATTCCGAATCGCCTTTTTCATGCCCAATCAACCCAAGACCGTCCAAACATTTGATCGTGTATATTTCTTGATCGTTTACTCGACTCAATTTTAAAATTTTAGAATAAAGCGCAAAAGCTTTATTAGGACGCCCTGTTTTCCGACAAATACGAGCAAGGTTATAAGATGCTTCTATGTACTCCTTTACTTTTTCTTCTTTTTTAGGATCGGTTTGATACAGTTTAAGGAACAGCTTGTAATAACTTTCAGCTGAAATGACTCGTTCTTCATGGTAATGCCAATCTGCGTACTCTTTAACGTAATAGGGATAGGCCTTTAATTGATACTCTTGACCGACAGCAATTAGTGCTTCAAAAAAGAAGGTAGATTCTTCTACAGACCAAGGATTGTATAGGGCTATATTGTTAACAATTCCTTGAAGTAAATCTTTGTAATCCATTGATTTTCCTTCTATACTATTATAGGCTAATAGCAATTTTTTATACATTAAAATGGCTTTTTTCGCATTTTTAGGATTGTTTTTGCTAAAAAAGTAACCATCAGCGATCAACTCTGACATATTATAGTAGGCAAGGCTATTGGTGCCTTCCTCTTGTGCAATATGCTCCAAGGGTGCTTTTAACAAACGTTTTAAATTGACAAGCGGAAAAACTCTCGGAAGGACAGGATGAAGCAGGGAAGCGATATACGTTCCATCATCTAATAAAAGAGAATCTAGCCATTTTTCTGCTAAATAGAGATTCTCCTCCTTGAGTAATTCGAGGGAACTCAACAAGTGTTTTTCTCCTACAGATGGAAAGTCATCGTCCTTAAGATAATACCAAGATGCTTCAAATACGGCACTAAGATAGGCGTCGCTATCCATACCATAGGTTTTCCTTTTGACCGCCAAGTTTTGTTCTTGTATGAGCAACATTCGAAAGGGTTGTACAACGAGTTTGACATATTTTTGAAATAAATTTTCATCCCCCACTGCATTGAAAGGAAGCTCATAGGCAAGACTATCGACCATCTCAAATGCTCGCTTGTAACGCTGTATGGTTTTTTCGTCAGAACTAAAGGGAATACTTAAATTTATTTCTTTGATAAGTTCAACAATATATTTTTCACTGACACCAAATTCAGCTAAGGTATATTTTGTAAGATCCTTTTGTCTGGAAAAAATTTGTTCCTCTTCATCCAAATCCCATTTGTCAGAAATATCCTTCACAATGACATAATATTTACCATCTGTCCCACCATGATGTTCTTTTAAATCGGATAAAACCAATCTAAAGGCATCTTTTACCGTATAATCCAGAATGGTAGTTTCGTCTACAATTTCAAGGTATTTTCTAAATTCTCTGATAAAGGAATCATTAGCAGTTTCATGCTGCCTAATTTTGCTTAAAATAGCTTTTTCTATAGGATGAAAATCCTGCATTTCCTTTGTTAAGGTTGCGAAGGCCTTTTTATATTTGGGGTGCTCCTTATCTAGTTTTATTTCATAAAGATAGAGCGCCTTTCTAAGATAGTTATAACAAGTTTCTTCATATATATAGACAAGGTCATGCTCTTGATATTTAAGACCTAAAGCACTATAGGCAACCAAAGCATCTGCTAATGCTAGGGCATCATTGTTTGTGCGTGCACGTTCTAAGCGTATTTCTTGTTCAAGAATTTCAATAATCTCAGCAGGAAGATTTTCCTTCGCATAAGCATAAATGGGTTTTGCGCTGTCTAAGGGGACTTGTGCTAAAATTTGATAGGCTTTTATGGCATGCTCATAAGCATATTGATCTTGAACATCATCCTTGATAGAAGCTTTACTAAGCTTAATCAAGCTTTTGGCATACAAAACAGAGGTAGCTCCTTCCGAAATTTCGGCAGCAGCAAGGTCAAGATTTGCATCCAGTAAGAATGCTTGCACTTCGGATAATTTTGATAACAAATCAAGGTATAAGGGACTTTTCGGCCCCCCTTCTTTTCTAACAAAATCTAAAGCCTCATAAGCTAATTCATATCCTTGATCTCTTGTATTTTCGTTTTGATAATGGAGCAAAGCCAAATCAAGGGCTGCTTTGGCATATTCTACATGTTCCTTACTGTACAGCTTCTGAACTTCGGTTAATTTTTCTTGTGCTTGTGCTAATTCTTCCGCACTTGCTTGGCCATAAGAATATTGGCTGCTGAGGAATAAGAGTAAGCAAAATAAGATTTTAGTAGACATGGGCGGAGGGTTAACATCATTTTAGAGTAATGTATAAAAGTATAATTTTTTACTTAAAATACACTTTTTTAACCCAAAAAAAGACAAGCCTTTATTCAAAGCTTGCCTTTTTTGTAATCGTCAAAATTTATCTTAACTGGTACTTCTTTTGATTCCTATTATCGAAGTCAGTACCTAGGCATAAAAATGCTTGAACTATCGAATCAAGGTCAAATCGCCTTTAAGTATTTCTGTCGAACCATCCACATAACGCACTCGGATATAATAGACAAAAACGCCCGTATTGAGTGGCTTACCAGAGAACGTACCATCCCAGCCATACGCAGGATAGTTAGGTCGCCCATTTTTATGATAACAAACCAATTCGCCCCAACGATCAAAGATCATAAATTCTTCAATTAGATCCACCGAACCAGCACTGTAAAGCATAAAGACTTCGTTGGTTCGATCTCCATTAGGAGAGAAGGCATTGGGCACAAAAACACCTTTGTCATCGTCTACTTCTATAAAGACATCTGCCGTACTGGTACAACCTTCGTCTCCTGTGATTGAAACCGTATACAAGGTAGAGACAAAGGGCTGTGCAGTGAGTTGATAACAAGTATCACAACTTAAGCCTGTACTTGGTGTCCAAGTAACGACAGGATTGGTCGGTGAATTGATCGGCATTTGCACAAACAAAGGAACTGTTTCCCCAAATTTGATGCTCTTATCAGCAGGAACTCTTAATAGAACAGAATCAGCGACCGAAACAGCAGCATTTGTTGTAAAAATACAACCACTTGCATCTGTTATTTCAACGGCATAATTACCAGCACTCAGCCCACTAAAGGTACCTGAATTTTGGACCATACCACCATTCAAAGAGAAGAAATAAGGCGCTGTGCCCCCTATTGCAGTCACGACGACTTCGCCATCGGTATCTCCAAAACAATCCAATTGATCGCCCATTGCGCTGCCCGATAATTGAGCAGGATCCGTAATGAACGTATTCAAAGCCGTCGAACAACCATTTTGGTCGGTCAACGTGACGGCATAGGTTCCAGCACTCAAGTTGCCAAGGGTGGAGCTACTTGGGTCTACCACCTGTATGCCATTGCTCCAACTAAAGGTATAAGGACTCGTTCCACTTTGAGCTTCTACAGTCAAAACACCATTATTCCCATTCTTACAATCGGCATTACTAATTTGAGTAAAAGAAGCCTGCAATTCATCGGGCTCATATAGATAGAACGTTTCTACGTGAGAACAGCCATTGATATCGGTTATCGTACAATAGAAGGTATAATTTGCGGCAATATTCGTAATCGAATAACTCGTGCTTGGATTGTTCGACCAAGTATAAGTATAAGGAGCCGTCCCACCTGTCGCACTGACCGAAGCGGTTCCATCATTAAGACCAAAACAACTGATGTCTGTACTATTTGACGTAACAAAAATTGGATTTGGATGATTGATAAAGACAGAATCAGAAACGGTACAACCTCTAGAATCTGTTATGAAGACGTTGTTCCAACCATAATTTAAATAGTTCGGAATACTATCATTGTAGGTGGATATATTATTCCATTTAAAGTAATAAGGGGCAATACCACCAGAAACGATTGGTGTCGCAGAGCCGAATGGATGAGCGTTACAATCAATGTCTATGATATTGATAAAGCTCAAACCGAGTGGAGAAGGCTGCGTTACAATTTCTTGGAACGTAGCAAAACAGCCACTCGCATCTGTTACCGTTACTGTATACAACCCTGCAATTAAGTTAGATGCGGTATTAGAAGTTTGCCCATTGGACCATAAATAAGTATAAGGCGCCACAGCACCCAAGACGTTGACACTTGCCGTTCCATTATTACCACCATGACAATTAATTGGTGTCGTAGAGCTGTTCGCCAAGAAGAGGGCCGTTGGTTCTGTGATAATAATAGAAGCACTCGCTGTACAAGCGTTGGCATCGGTCAGAGTAGCGCTGTGCAAACCTACATTTAGATTGCTATTAATGGCATTGGTCGTACCGTCGTCCCACAAGAAACTAAAGGCTGGCGTTCCAGAAATGGGAACAATTTCAGCAGAAGCATCGTTGCCACCCGCACAAGAAACAGCATTAATTAAAGTAAGACTTAAAGTAGTTGGACTCGGTTCGGTTAAACTAACTTGCGTTAAATCAGAACAGCCATTGGCATCTGTTATTTGAACAAAATAAGTATTTGGACCCAAACCGATTGCCGTAGCCGTCGTTTGACCATCGGGCCACAAGTACGTGAAAGGTGCTATTCCTCCAATTGGCATTGCGGTAGCCGTACCATCATTGGCACCAATACAACTAATGTCCGAGCCATTATAATTAGAACTTACGCTAGCACTTGCTTGCAATAAGCCTGGTGCTGATATAGTACGATTCGCAGTATCTGTACAGCCATTCAGATCGGTAATAGTGACCGAATACGTCCCAATTCCCAAGCCTGTTGCCGTTGCATTACTTTGACCATCCGACCAAAGATAAGTGTAGGCAGCTGTTCCACCCGTTGCGTTGGCCGTCAATTGGGCATCTGTTGCGCCATGACAACTAATTGCAGCGCCATTATAATTGGACGTAATACGAATGGTAGCGGCAATGTCATTCGGTTCGGTAACCGTTGTACTGCTGATAACCATACAAGCATTCGCATCGCTTAGGCTTACCGTGTACACACCTGCCACTAAGCCTGTTGCCGTTGCATTACTTTGCCCATTGGACCACAAATAAGTATAAGGCATCGTTCCGCCAGATCCAAGCACCGTTGCACTTCCGTTGTTATTACCAAAACAAGTTGCATCCGTAGCAAGGGCATTAGCGGTTAATTCTGAAGGCTGGAAAATATTGACCTGGTCAATAAACACACAAGCATTATTATCTGTAATCGTAACTTGATGCGTACCAAAATCTAAATTAGTAGCGGTTGCACTTGTTTCTCCATTGTCCCAAACAAAACTATAAGCAGGAACGCCACCAGAAGCAACCACCGTGGCCGTTCCGTCCGACAAACCAAAACAACTGGTATTTTGAACCGCTACAAAGGTATCGGCAAGGGCAGGAGGAGCCGTTAAGGAATCGGTGTGCATTGTCCAACAAGCATTGATGTCTGTGACGGTTACGGCATAGGTTCCTCTAAAGAGCCCTATTGCTGTTGTTGTCGTTTGTCCATCCGACCAAAGATAGGTATATGCTCCTGTACCACCTGTTGCACTGACGATAGCCGTGCCATCATTGGCATCGTGACAACTGACATTATACCCATTATAATTAGACGTCACATTGCTTGTAATTACAATTTGTGGTGGGTGCATTAAGGTGACTGCATCGATGGCCGTACAACCTTGTGCATCGGTCACCGTAACGGGGTAGGTGCTGGCTTGTAATCCTGTAATCGTATCGCTTGTTTCTCCGTTGAACCATTGATAGGTATAACCCGGTACACCACCAGTAGCAGAAACCGTAGCGATTCCATCATTGCCATCCGCACAAGAAATTTGCTGTCCGTTGTAGGGAGTGAAAATAGTTGTATTGGTTATAATTTGCGAAGGTCCTCCAATCGAATCGGTGACACTTCCCGAACAACCGTTTCTGTCTGTCATGGTAATGCTGTAGATTCCTTGACTTAAATTCGAACTAGAAGCAGCTGTGTTTCCATTACTCCAAGCATAAGAATAAGGAGCCGTTCCGCCTGTAATGGTCAAGGAGATACTTCCGTCGTTCGTATCAAAACAACTGGTATTTGTACTGTTGCTCGTAAGTTGAATAGAATCAGGAACACTAATCGTAATGGCCATCGCAGCCGAACAGCCATCAATGTCTTCCACCGTTACTTGATAAACCCCCAAACATAGCCCTGTTGCCAAAGCCGACGTTTGATTGTTTGGATCGTCCCAAGTAAAGAGATAAGGACTGGTATTGTTTCCACCAGAAGCAGCGACCACAATAGAACCGTCGCAATTCCCAGAACAGCTTGGGCTGTTTTGATTGATTACCGTTAAGTTTAAGGACGTATTGGCAGGAATTAAAACACTTGTATCTGCGGTACATCCATTCGCATCTGTAATCGTTACCGTGTTGAAATTCGGACATAAATCATTGGGTGTTGGGCTGGTATTTCCATTGCTCCAAAGATAGGTATAAGGTGCTTGCCCGCCACTTGCGGTCAATGTAGCCGTTCCGTCACAACCTGTAGAAGAACAATTGGATGGGGTGGTATTTTGTATGTTAATAATAAAGGGACTAGGTTCTGTAATGGTCACCGATGCTATCGTAGTACAATTATTATTATCTGTTACCGTAAGGGCATGAATGCCTACATTTAAGAGCGTTGCTGTTTGATTGGTTTCGCCATTGTCCCAAAGGAAACGATAAGGCGTTGTTCCACCAGAAGGCGTTGCAGTCGCTTGACCATCGGCAAAGCCTGTACAACTAACCGATTGTATCTGTGCGGCTAAAGAGGTTAAGACCGCAGGCTCGGTTAAATTAATGGTTTCGACGACAAAACAACCACTGTTGTCCGTCACAGTTGCGGTGTAACTACCGACACATAATCCAGAAAGGCTACTAGTGGTTGCCCCTGTATTCCAGATAAAGCTGTGTGGCGCACCCGTTGCAGGAAGCCCAATACTAATGCTGCCATTACAATCTCCATGACAAGCAATGGCTTGGTCAATCGTTGTTGTGACGGCAAAAGCGTTGGAATTATTAATATTAACCGTTAAGGTAGCGGTACAAGCGTTCGCATCGGTGACGGTCACCGTATTGGTTCCTGCACAAAGCGAGGTAGCGTCTTCTGTGGTTTCTCCATTGGACCAAAGGTAGCTAAAGCCTCCTGCACCACCACTCGTCGTCATGTCGGCCGTAGCATCACAAGCGCCACAACTGGCAACCGTTTGAGCATCCAGATTGAGGTTAATTCCCGTAGGTTCTGTGATCGTAACGGGTAGTGTGATCGTACAATTATTACTATCTCTAATCATAAGGTTGTACGTATTGGCCGTAAGGTTAGAGAACGTCCCATTATTACTAAAGTTAATGCCATCTATAGAATAACGATAAGGGGCGAGTCCAGAACCAAGGCTTGCTTGTACAGTGATTTCTCCATCGTTCTGACCAAAACAACTCACATTGGTCGAAGCAACTAAAGATCCTGTTAAGGCAGTAGGTTCTGTCATACTAATGGCTAAGGAATCGTTGCAACCATTGACATCTATGACTAAAACACCGTAATCGCCAGCAGGTAAATTATTAAAGGTATTGCTAGAGCCACCGCTTAATAAGCCTATATTATCATATAAATTGTAGGTGTAGTTTGGCGTTCCGTTGCTTGCTAAAATTTGTATAGAACCTGTTGAATCGCCATTGCAATGGATGTTGGTTTGGTTGGCAATAGAGGCGGTAATACTTGTTGGTTGTGTGATAACAACACTTAGCGTATCCGTACAGCCATTGTCATCTGTAACGGTTACTTGATGCGTACCTACGCAAAGTGCTGTCGCATTGGCTGTACTTTGACCATCTGGCCATAAATAAGTATAGTTACCAACGACAGAACCTCCGATCGTAGAAACGCTTGCTGTACCATCACAAATACCATTACAGGTAGCGCTTGTGGTCGAGACTAAACTCAGCGTCATTGGATTGGGTGTCGTAATGCTTACACTACTGGTATCAAAACATAAATTATCATCATAAACCGTCACCGAGTAAGTTCCTAGACATAGGTTGGTTGCCGTAGCGGTCGTTTGATTGCCTGCTGCGGCATCCCATAAGTAGGTATAACTTGTTGCTATACTTCCGCCAATCGCAATCACAGAAGCTTGACCGTTGCAATCTCCACTACAACTGACATCAATCCTGTTGCCGATAGAAGCAGTTAACAATAAGCCATTATCAACAACCACATTGGAGCTGTCAAAACAACCATTTGCGCCTGTAACGGTCACAAAATAAGTTCCTGCGGCTAGGTTGATCGCTGTAGAATCGGTGCTTCCATTACTCCAAATGAAGGAGTAAGGAGCGACACCGCCTAAAGTAACTGCTGAAGCTGTTCCATCGTTGAGGCCAGAACAACTTAAAGGCGTGGATACGGGCGCTAGGACAGGGTCGGTTGTGGTTGTAATCATAATTTGTCCCACATTATCACCTCCTAAATTACCAAAACCACCATCTAATTGCAGGATGTAAGGCGTGTTTGGAGATAAGCCCGTATAGGTTTGCGACCAGTTGAACGGCTGTACATCACAACTCGTAAAGGTTTGACAATCGACTAAGGTATCTGGATTGTTGTCACAAGGCGTATTGTCTTGGAAAAGCGAAATGTTGAAACCATCTGTTGGCGTGATTCCTAAAATACAGTTTCCATTAGAAACGGCATTAATAATACTTAGTGTAACATCACTACCATTACAATCAGAAACAAAATAATAGTAGACGGAATTTTCAGGGTTGTCTCCTTCTGAACATTCAAAATAACCAGGCGCGCCGCCAGCTACATTTTCGCCATTGGCTCCTGCGGTATTAAAACAGTAAGGAACGTTGGGTAACATTGGAATCGCCAAGGCATCTAAACAGTCGTCAAAACCACAGCCTTCAGAAATACACAATGCATAATCTTCTCCATCGTCTTCGCCATCTTCGTTGAAGACTTGTAACCAAATCGTTGAGCCTGGTGTGGCGGCTATTTGGAATGAAACATCGCTGGAAAAGCCCCCTTGGTCACAATCAATAGGCGTGAGGTTGCCACAAGTTCCAGTGTACGCAACGACGGTTAGTTCGGAGAAATCGCCCAAAACACCGCCCCCAATATTATCGTCACTTCCTTCAATGACCGCATTCCCAGAAGCTGGTACGGTAAACTGATACCAAGTATCCCCACAGTTGCCACCGCAACCTTGTGCGTAAGCAGGATTGTAAGTAATGGTTGGTAAACCATAATTTAATTGAGAAAACGTACCATTGGCATTCATACAAGACTCTGATTGTACGTTCAAGGTGATGGCGCTATCACAGACATTATTTGTCGGTTCGGGATCGCCTGCTAGCCCTGTTCCGTAGGCTGGATACATATCTTCTATAGAAATATTAAACGTTCCTTCGAGCACAAGACCAGAGCCATCGACTTGTATAAAGTAGACATTGCCAGGAATCAAACAAGTTGCTTCTATGTTTTCGGGAATTAAAGCCGTTGGCCAAGTAGAGCTTTCTATTTGTGAAAGTACTCCAGTACAAGTGTTGTTGGACGAGGAAAAGACACGAACTTCAGGATCGATGCCTAAGAATAGATTGGTGGAAACGACCTCAATTTCAACCCGCGCAGAAGGCGGTGCTGTGAATTGATACCAAACGGTATGGGTTGCATAACCGCCCACGCCAGGTTCGCCTAGTTCTACGTTGGCACAAACGTTCGATTCGTTGCTTAAGGTTTGAGTAGTCGTAGGCATGCCAAAGTTGTAGGCAGCACAAATGTCGTTATTATAAGGAAAATTACTCGTTCCTCCATCGTCAATAATTTCGAGGGTAAACCAACCGTCTTCATCTCCAAAAGCGCCATTGGCACCATCTACTTGTAGGAAGTACAAGCGACCTGGTTGCAAACAATCAACACTCAAAGATTCGTCTTTATTAAAAACATCATAATCACTATCTACTTCCAAGAACGGACCAGAACAGGTATTATTAGGAGCATAATAAAGGGCTAATTGTAAGTCAATTTCGTCGCCAATATTATTCGGATCATTTTGTGCATCAATGGTAACGTTTCCAGAAGCAGGAGCGGTAAAGGTAAACCAGACCGTTTTGTCAATGCTAAATGCCGAAGGAGTCGGTTCGCCTGGTTCTGTATCCGAACAAAGGTTGGTGTAATCTATGTTATTATTAATAGAACCACCATTCGGCACGATGCCTAAAGGCTCGGCATTACAAATTGTATTATAGGGTGGTCGATAGCCTGCGCCATCGTCTTCTATTTCAATCTGGAAATAGCCGTCTAAATTTAAAATAGAACCATCTACTTGCACCCAATAGCGTTGCCCTGGATACAAACAAGTGACACTAACGTCGGCATCAAAACTAAAGAGAGGATCAGAGTCGCCATTTTCTAACAAGGACATATTTCCCGTACAGGTTCCGTTGCTAGATTCGTACACGGCTAATTGTAAATCGACGGTGTTTCCAAGGCCTGCGGGATCAGATTCTACCGAAATACTGACATTTGCCGTAGTGTTAACTCCAGGATGATTGGGGGCAACAAACGAAAACCAAACGGTTTGCTCAAGTCCGAAAGGACTCGGCTCGCCAGGTTCTACGTCGGCACAAAAATTATAATAATTAGTTCCATTATTAATAGAACCACCAATTGGAAGAATACCTAAATTTTCATGCTGGCAAATTAAATCATTGGTTGGAATAGGAACAGCAGTTGCCGCAGAAATACTAATGTCAAAATATCCTTGAACATCTAAGAAAGAGCCATCGACCATCACATAGTAGGTTTTTCCTGCTTCAAGACAAGGTACATTTAGGCTTTCGTCGAATAGATCGAGTAAAGAATAGCCACTTTCTACTTCTGTTAAAGCTCCTGTACACAAGTTGTTGTTCGATTCAAAAACGGCCAATTGTAGATCAATCGCATCTTGACTGCCCAAGGGAAAGGGGAGGCTAGAAGTCGCATCAATATCGACGGCATAAGGACCGCCTGTGGCTGGTGTGGTAAAAGAATACCAAACGGTTTGATCGGTTCCAAATGCCGAAGGAGTCGGATCGCCTAAGTCGTCTGCACAAAGGTTTTGTTGATTGACAACACCAACGGCTCCTGCAAAAGGATTGCCCAAAGCAATTGCATTACAAATAGAGTCATTGGGCGCAATTGGGATCGAAGCAATTTCTGTAATCGTAAGGTCAAAATAGCCTTCTTCGCCTTCTAATATAGCTGGTGGCGCGCCATCGACTTGCATGTAATAAGTTTCACCAGGAGTTAGACAAAAAACATCTAAATCTATATCGTATAATAAACCTTCTGCACTAACAAATTCTCTCCAAGGGCCTGCACAGCCTGGTGTTTCCCAAACCGCAACTTGTAAATTAATCGGATCGGTTCCATTAAGAATCGGGTCCGAAACCATGTTAATATTTACATTTCCAGTAGAAGGAGCGATAAAGGTATACCAAACCGTTTGGTCTGCGGTAAAACTAGAGGGTTGTGGTTCTCCTGTAGCGGTTGCACAGAAGTTGTTTTGAGAGCCATGACTGGTAATTGCGCTTGTACCAACAGGAGCACCCGTTGGATCTCCCAAGGCTAAGGCATTACAAGGATCGTCGTAAGGCGAGGCTAAATCTCTTGGGTCGCCATAGACCTCAATATCAAAAATTCCAACTTGTAAATCGGGGTCAATTAAAGAACCCTCCCCATCTACTAAAATCCAGTATTCACGCCCAGGAATTAGACATTCTACTTCCATGTCTTCATCCCAAAGTAATCCAATCCCATTATGCCTTGATTTTACTTCGGTCGGAATACCAGTACAAACGGCTCCTGTTAGGTCATAAACGGCAACTTGTAAATCCAGATTATCACTGCTCAACAAACCGCCATTGTCTAGGCGAATTTCTACTTTTCCCGAAGGTGGCGCAATAAAGGTATACCAAACCCCTTGGTCATTTCCCCAATTGGATGGAATCGGTTCAAAAATATTATCTGCACAATAGTTGTTTTGGTCATTCAGTCCAACCGTACCTCCAGGGGCAGGTTGTCCCAAAGGAATGGCATCGCAAATAAGGTCGTTTTGAGCAGGGAAAATCCCGCCATCGCTTATGGTCAAGTCAAAAATTCCGTCCACATTTAAGGGAGAACCATCGACCATTACCCAGTAATTTTCTCCAGGCGTCAAACATTTAACATCCATTGATTCACTAAATAAACCAGGGGTATAATCGGACGCAATAAAATTAATTGTTCCTGTACAAGCGCCTGTATTCGTTTCGTAAATTGCCAATTGCAAATCAATTGGGTCGTTGGATAAAGGGAGCAAAGGGTCGCTGTCTGCATCTATAAAGACATGCCCGGAAGGCGGTGCTTGGAAACGAAACCAAACGGTTTGATCGGATGCCCATGCGCCAGGGGTCGGGTCATTGATATTGCTTGCACAGACATTGGAGCGACTTAAATTAGGCGTTGCCACCGAACCTCCATTGGGAACGATGCCTAAAAACTCGGCATCACAAATTTCATCTCCTGCTTGCAAAATGCCTCCATCAATTACTTGTATTCCAAAAAAGCCTTCTTGGCCGCCTGTATTAATTAAATTTGTCCGTTCTCCATCTACTAATATAAAATAAGTGGTACCAGGCTTTAGACAATTGACCGTTAGGTCTTCATCGTCCAGTAAACCTAAGCCGACATAGGATTCGTCGATCAAACTTAAGGTTCCAGAACAGGTTCCATTATTGGATTCATAAAGGGCTAATTGTAAATCAATATCATCTCCAAAGTTTTGTGGATCACTATCGGCTTGCACGTCAATAACGGCAGCAGGAAAGGCGCCTGTTGTAAACTGAAACCAAACACCTTGGTCGTTATTTCCTCCCCAAGGATTCGGATCGCCTATATTATCAGCACAATAGTTGCCATAATTACTTAGGCCACTATTCCCAATGGTCGTATTTGAATTGAGTGTCCCTAAATTGATGGCATTACAAACCGTATTATAAGCGCTGCCCGGTAAGGTAAAACTACCTGTTGCGGTGACGGTGAAATTTACATTTGCCGTACTAGAACCTCCTACAGCAAGGTTGTAGGTTATTGCGTTTCCTGGTGTAGGCGTGGCAAAATTTTGACAGATTTGTTCCAAGCAACTTTGACTAACCACACAAGCGGTTCCATCATCTTCAAAGGCTCGTAAACAGATTTGTAAATTGGCAGGATAAGTATTCGCACAATTAAACGTTTCGTTGTATTGTGTGTTGGGAGGATTGTCAAAACAAATCCCTCTTCGAGGATAGGTCGTGTATCCTTGACCAGCGACTTCTACGCGCCAATGAGGTTCTGGTCCTCCACCAAAAAATCCATCGGTACAGGTTGTAGTCGAGCTTCCGCTATTGATACGTACTGTTAAGGTAACTTGAGAAAATAAAGAAGTGCTGCAACAGAATAGAAGTAGTGCACTAAGTAGGGCGGTTGATAATATTTTCATAGTAAACGTTCTTGCAAAAGTACTAATGTAATTTTGAGGATTGATAATCTCTACTTATTGGAGACTTCTCTTTCGGAGGAGTTTCCTTGGTTTTGTCTGATTTGAGAACTAGCCAATATACTAAAATAAAACGAAATATCTTAGGATTCATTGGAGTGCAGCCCTTAGAATGACAGGAATTTAACCAACTAGTTAGATTTTGTAGAACGAGTTTTAAGACTTGTTGTTGCTCGTCCTATCTGCTCTAGCTTTTTATGGGCTATATTTATCGAATTTTAAATGCTTTTACTTCCTCTAGCGCTCCTGAGGATAAGGCACCTAGTTTAAGCTGTCCAATACGAACCCGAATTAATCGCAAGGTTGGGAAGCCAACCGCTGCGCTCATTTTTCGAACTTGGCGAAATTTTCCTTCTGTGATGGTAATGGACAACCAACTGGTTGGTCCATGTCGAGGATCTCTAATTTTTTTTGTTCTGGCAGGAAAGTCTGGCACAAAATCTAAAGCAGCGGCATGACAGGGTAAGGTTTTGTATTTTTTGCCTCGAATGCTGATTTCTAGACCTGTTTTTAACTGCTCTATGGCTTTTGGGGTGATTCGGCCATCTACTTGTATGTAATATTCTTTTTCGACAGTTTTGCTGCGGACTTGCTCGCTTACTTTTCCGTCTGTGGTCAACAATAGCATCCCTTCGGAGTCTTCGTCTAGGCGCCCAATTGCCATGATTCCTTTTGGACAGCTCCCTAACTCAAATAATTCGCCCAAGAGTTTTTTGTTTTTTCGCTTGGTTTGGTTGTTTACAAATTGAGATAAATAACCTAAGGGTTTGTGAAGGATGAAATGTTGGTGTTGCATTTTCTTATATTTGTGGTAAAATATTTACGTTCTTTGACAAATCGTGTGCTAATAGTTTAAACCATTTTTTTTATTAGACAGTATGAGTCGTACCTTTTAAGTAGAAAGTCGTCTATTTTATTTTGGTAATAAAGGACTTACGACTAAAATAGTAAAGCCTAAGCTGTTTTTTATGGGCTGGAAAAAACGGTCAAAGCACCAAACGTATCTTACCTAGAGGATAAGATTCAGAATTAACGTATCTTGTGATAAGAATTTTTATCCCTATATACAGCTTCAAAAGCGCATAAGCCCAAAATATAAGGCATTAAAAAAAAAGGTTCTTTGACAATTTTTGCCACAGCCTACTTTTTTTCTTTTTCATAGCAGTAGATTTTTGGTCGTAAGTCATTGGCTAGTAGCTTTTTTGACTTACTACTTTCTACTTATAAAAAAATATTAAAACCAAAGCTATTCTGTGTAGGCTGGCAAAAACGGTCAAAGAACCAAAAAAATTATAAAAATACAAACCATACCAATGAAAAAATCTCCTGGAAGCCCGATCCATTTTCCTTGCGGCGCAGTTATGAAAAATAAATTTATGTTGGCTCCAATGACCAACACACAAAGCCACGAAGATGGTCAGCTTTCTGACGACGAATTGAATTGGCTCAAAATGAGAGCCGCAGGGCAATTTGGCTTAGTGATGACTTGTGCCGCACACGTTCAAGAAGTCGGCAAAGGATTCCCCGGTCAGTTGGGCATTTTCTCAGACAAACACATCGCTGGACACCAACGATTGACGGCTGCAATTAAAGCCTATGGCAGTTTGGTGGTCAGTCAATTACATCATGCGGGGATGCGTTCTCCTGCGGAATTACTACAAGAAAAACCTGTTTGCTCTTCGGACAGTGAAAAACATGGCGCTCGTGGATTGTCGCTAGAAGAAGTGCGAACCCTTCGAGATGATTTCATTCAAGCGGCCATTCGAGCGAAAGAAAGTGGTTATGATGGCGTAGAAATTCATGGGGCACATGGCTATATTTTAACGCAATTTTTGAGTGCAAAAATTAATCATCGAACCGATGTCTATGGAGGTAGCTTAGAGAATCGAGCGCGCCTTTTATTTGAAATTGTAGCGGGGGTAAGAAGGGCTTGTGGCCCTGCTTTTTTATTGGGCGTTCGACTTTCTCCAGAACGATTTGGAATGGATTTGTTAGAGATAAAAGCAGTTTGTAAACAATTGATCGCAGAAGGCAATATTGACTTTTTGGATATTTCTTTATGGGATTCATTTAAACAGCCAGAGGAGAAAGCATATCAAGAAAAATCTTTGTTGGAACACTTTACGGAGCTTGATTTTAAAAAAGTGTTGTTGACCGTTGCAGGCAATATCAAAGGCGGAGAGGCGGTACAGAAGGTGTTGGATGCAGGCGTAGATTTTGTTACGATTGGACATTCGGGCATCTTGCACCATGATTTTCCTGTTAAAGTGTTGGAAGATCCGACTTTTAGCCCAACACCAACGCCTGTTTCTAAAGCGTATCTTCGAAAAGAAGGCTTGGGAGAAAATTTTATAACGTACATGACTCGATGGGATGGCTTTGTAGAAGAACCGTCTGAGGGAGTTTAAACTAGACCGATGAATATCTTATTAATTCGAATGCTGCCGATTTGCTTGTTGTTGTTGCTTTGTTTTCAAACAAAAGGGCAAGAGGTATTCAAGCAAAAGCAATATCAATTTATTTCCTATGATAAGATTCCAACCTGGAAAGGACTGGCCGCCAATTGGAATCAGTCTAAAGCAGTGGTGCATCTTTTTGATGTTGAAAAATACAAAGGGCACGGCAATTTTGTCTGTTATGGACTAAAAACAGGGCTTCGATTTAGCCAATTTAAAGAGTTGGTACGTCATCCCAATAAGCGGGTTTATTTGCCTATATTTTTATATGATTTGCGGACGATGCCCGTTAAAAAAGGCAGCCAAAAGTATACTTGGGCGGTTCGGGTAGAGGATTATAGTTATACGGATGACCGTTTGTCGATGGAGCGAGATTTTGTTCGTTTGATGAAAGCGGTGGAGGATTATATTCAAACACAAATTCCAAATGCGGGGAAAGGGATCGCCATCTTAGCGGGGTCAAGTGCTTCTTTGCCTAATCTAACGATTCGGGCAGGGGTGGAGCGAGCAGGCTATGCTACGATGACCTTAGGGGAATTGATTGCAACAACCAAAACGCTTACGACAAATGAAAAGAAAGGTAGGACAAGTTTGAGTCAAGGTACTTTGGAAACCAATATTTTGAATGAAGGCACGGCAGTGGGCTATTTGAGGTTGGTGAAGAAGGGCAATGAAGCTAAAGTGAAGAGTGATTTTAAGAACATTCTCTTGTACCAGCGCATTCCTTATCGAGTGCCGATTGCCAATGGAATTCTTACCTTAGCCCCCCAAACGCCTTTTTCTCATATCAATCTTCTAGCTAAAAACCGAGGCACTATAAATGCTTATGTTACGACTGAATTGCCGAGTGATTTTCTGACTCAATATGAAAATAAATTGGTTAAAATAACTTGTAAAAAGCAAGGAGGGGAAGATAGATTGACCATAGAAAAAATTGCTAAAAAAGAAGCCGAAATTCATTGGTCGAAGCAAGGTAAATTGAAGGTCGTTATACCTAAACCTGATTTGTCGGTGACTTCTTTTTCTCATTTTAAAACAGGGGCTCGATCGGTTCAAAATGTAACTTGTATTGGCGCAAAAGCGAGTAATTATGCTTTGTTATACCATGAATTGCCTGAATGGACGCGCCCTGGTTTTGCAATTCCTTTTTACTTTTATTTTAAAACCATTCAAGCTTGTGGCGCAGATCAGCTCATAAAAACGTTCTTAGCAGATAAAAAAAACTACTCGACCGAAGAGATAGAAAAGGCCTTGGAAGCCATTCGTGCTAAAATAGCCACGGCAAGCTTAGATGCCGCTGTGTTTAATGAATTAGAGTCGATTTGTACGCAATATTACAAGGGGAAAAAAGTTCGTTTACGAAGCTCAACGAATTGTGAAGATTTGGCTGAATTTAATGGCGCAGGTTTGTATGTCTCCAAAGGGTTTTGGGTAGGGAGCGAACGGGCAGTTATTCAACGAAAAATATTGGAGGTGTATGCCTCTTTGTGGTTGCTGCGTGCTTTTGAAGAGCGTGATTTTTTTGGAATAGAGCACGATCAAGTAGCGATGGGGATTTTGATTAACGAAGCTTTTCCAGATGAATATGCAAATGGAGTCGCCTTGACTTTGCCGAATGTAGATGGAACGCCAACGATTCACATTAATACACAATATGGAGAATTGTCGGTCACGAACCCTGAAGGGGCTGAAATGCCAGAAGTGATTTATTTTCGACAGCTGGACAGTAAATGGTATGTCACGGAGTCGAAGTCCTCGGTACACAATATTTTTGTGGATAATCCTAGCTTAACGCCACTCGTCCGTCAATTGCAAAAAGCTTGTGCAAAAATTGACGCTTTGTTGCGAAAGAATGTGGTGGATTCAGAAAATTATGGGGTAGATATTGA
>CACVAQ010000066.1:0-4996 GCA_902727865.1 uncultured Aureispira sp.
CCTAAAAGTTCGCTTATATTCTAAAGTACTAGCCTTCAATCCCCCAAATATAGCCCGATAAAAAGTAGAAACAAATTATTTCAAAATAAGTCAATTCAGCGAACATTTTTAGCAAAAAACCGTATCTTAGACACTTGAAATAAATGATTCTTTGACAAATCGTGTGGAGTTTTAAAATACAGGTTACTTTTCCAAGTATGGAATTTAGCCTCGCTGCTACTCCGTGGTGCATATAAGTTTTAAGTAGTTTGAGAAAAGCAGGCATTAAAATAGTACCACACGATTTGTAAAAGAACAAAATAAATAAGACGCTCGTTCGTAAAAAAACAACCATGCCTGAATTCGTACACTTACACTCTCACACCCAATTTTCACTCTTAGATGGAGCTTCCAACATTGATGTTTTGATGGAAAAAGCCGCTGCTGACAACATGAAAGCAGTTGCCTTAACCGATCATGGAAATATGTTTGGGGCATTCAAATTTGTCGCTGCTGCCGAAAAACAAGGCATCAAACCAATTGTAGGTTGTGAGTTTTATCTAGTAGAAGATCGACACAAACAGTCTTTTGCAAAATCAAAAGGCGAGCGAGATCGACGATACCATCAGTTGATGTTGGCAAAAAACCAAGTGGGCTACCAAAACTTGTGTAAGCTTTGTTCCTACGGTTTTATAGAAGGATTGTACAGTAAATTTCCTCGTATTGACAAAACCTTGATTGAAAAACACCACGAAGGTTTAATTGTTACGAGTTGTTGTGTTGGAGCCGAAATTCCTCAAGCAATTATAGAAGGAAACATAGAAAAGGCAGAAGAGTTATTAAAGTGGTGGTTGAATATTTTTGGCGAAGATTATTATATCGAAATACAAAGACATCGTGGTTTAGATGATTTGGATATTTATAAAGATGGAAAACGAGTCTTAAGCGGGGTTAGTCAAGAAGATGTAAATCAGGTTTTATTAGGCTTTGCTAAAAAATACAATGTCAAGGTGATTGCCACCAATGACGCTCATTATGTAGAGGAAGAAGATTGGGAAGCACATGATATGCTTTTGTGTATTAATACAGGTTCTTTGGTGGAAGATACCGAGCGATTTAAGTTCTCTAGCTCTGATTTTTATTTCAAAACGCAGGCAGAAATGGCTTCTATTTTTACCGATGTCCCAGAGTCCATTGCCAACACGATGGAAATCTACGACAAGGTGGAAAAACTGACTTTAGCACGGGATATTTTATTGCCTGCTTATCCTCTTCCGCCCGAATACAAGACACAGGATGAATACCTCCGAGGTTTGACTTATATCGGTGCCAAGAAAAGATACGGCATGATTACCGCTGATATTTCGGAACGATTGGACTTTGAATTGAGCGTTATCAAAGCCTCTGGTTATCCTGGCTATTTTTTGATTGTTCAAGATTTTACGACAGAGGCACGCAGAATAGGCGTTTCTGTAGGACCTGGACGGGGCTCGGCGGCGGGTTCGGCTGTAGCGTACTGTTTAGGAATTACCAATGTTGACCCGATTAAATACGATTTACTTTTTGAGCGGTTCTTGAATCCCGAACGGGTATCCATGCCCGATATTGATATTGATTTTGATGATATTGGACGGTCTAAAGTAATGGATTATGTAATTGAAAAATATGGGCGGAATCAAGTCGCTCAGATTATTACGTATGGTTCGATGGCAGCTCGTTCTTCGCTTCAAGATGTTGGGCGAGTAATGAATATTCCATTGTCCGAAGTGATTGCTGTTAAAAAAGTGCTTCCTGATAATTTATCTGTTAGTTTAAAGAAAATTTTAGCGGATGGTGATATCAATCCTAAATTAAAAGGAAAATTAAATTCTGAAGAAGTAGAACTAGCCTATCAATTTAGAAAGCTAGCAGAAGATCCAGGTAAAATTGGAACCATGATTCAAAATGCGAAAAAGCTGGAGGGTTCTATTCGTAATACAGGAATTCATGCTTGTGGTGTGGTCATTACACCTGATGACATTACTAATTTTGTCCCTGTTACGGTTGCCAAAGATTCTGACTTGCTGGTTTCTCAGTTCGACAACTCTGTAGCGGAGGATGCTGGTTTGCTAAAAATGGATTTCTTGGGGCTTAAGACCTTAACCATCATCAAGGATGCTTGTAAAATTATCAAAGCAAAACATGGGATTGAAATCATACCCGATGAAATTCCATTAGACGATAAAAAAACATACGAACTCTTTCAGCGTGGCGAAACCATTGGAATCTTCCAGTATGAGAGTCCCGGTATGCAAAAATACATGAGAGAACTCGTTCCTTCTGAGTTCTCCGATTTGATTGCCATGAATGCCTTGTATCGCCCTGGCCCGATTGCTTATATTCCCTTATTTATTGATCGAAAACACGGTCGAGAACCAATTCAGTTCGATATAGAAGAAATGAAAGAATACCTAGATGAAACCTATGGTATTACGGTCTATCAAGAGCAAGTGATGCTTCTGTCTCAGAAACTAGCAGGGTTTACGAAGGGGGAAGCGGATATGTTGCGGAAGGCAATGGGAAAGAAAAAGAAGAAATTAATTGATCAAATGTTTCCCAAGTTTGAAGAAGGCTGTGCTAAAAACGGTCACACGGGGGATGTGGTCAATAAAATATGGAAGGATTGGGAAGCCTTTGCTTCTTATGCCTTTAATAAGTCGCATTCTACTTGTTATGCTTTTGTTGCCTTTCAAACGGCTTATCTTAAAGCGCATTATCCTGCCGAATTTATGGCTTCGGTCTTGACGCATAATAAAAGTGACATTTCAAAAGTTAACTTCTTTTTGCAAGAATGTAAAAATCAAAAAGTAGAGGTATTAGGGCCTGATATTAATGAGAGTTACATGAATTTCTCTGTTAATCAAGAAGGAAAAGTGCGCTTTGGTCTTTCTGCCTTAAAAGGGGTCGGCGAAGGGCCTGTTAGCGAAATTATAAGAACAAAAAAAGAGTCTGGAGAGCCTTATAAGAGTGTCTTTGACTTGGTTCGACGCATCAATTTAAAAGTTGCCAACAAAAAGTGTTTTGAAAGCTTGGCTTATGGCGGTGCTTTTGATGCCTTTGGTTTGGATAGAGAAGTTTATTTTACCAAAATAGATGGAAAACTGACCTTTCTAGAATTGATCTTGCGCTATGGAAATGCGTATCAAAAACAAAAATCTGAATTAGCTTTTTCTCTTTTTGGTGCCGATGCAGCGGATCAAACGATGCCTGAACCCAAGCTTCCTGAGGAAGTCATCGAGTGGAACTTGATGGAAAAATTGAAGAAGGAAAAAGAAGTAACTGGGATTTATTTGAGTGGGCATCCTTTGGATGATTATCGCTTAGAAATTTCCAAGTTTACAAAAACAATCAATCGCTTAGATGAATTTAAAGATCAAGATGTCGCCATTGCTGGAATTGTTACGTCGATCAATCATCGGGTGAGTCAGAAAGGAAGTCTCTTTGGCTTTGTTGGCATTGAAGATTACGAAGGAAGTGTTTTTGAGTTTGGTTTGTTTGGAGATTCTTACCTAAAACATCGCCATCTTTTAGAGGTCGATACGGTTATTTACATCAAAGGAAAATACCAAAAAAGTTGGCGTGACCCCAATCAATATGAGCTGCGTATCAACGAGGTTCAATTGTTGGACGAAGTTGGAAATGCTAAAATTATTGGCATTGCGATTCATTTGCCGATTCAGCAATTAACTCCACAATTGGTTGACCAGCTGGATCGAATTTGTGACAAATACAAAGGGGAACAACAGTTTTCCGTTAATTTATTAGATGGCGCCAATAAAATTATGCTGCAATTGGATTCTGCCAATCGCCGTATTAATGCAGATAGCTTGTTTACGAATGAATTAGACAGCTTGGGCCTCAAACATAAAACGATCGTTTAAAATAACAATTCCCATTTTATGTTTCAATATATTGAAAAAGTCTTAGCAAAAAACACCTTTCAATTTCAAATCAAGCAAGCGGACCTTTTGCTTACCTTTGAGCAAGTAATCCTTCTTTGGAAAACCTCCAAAGACTTTCGGTTATTTTACACTCAGATGTTGAGAGAAGTTCCATTTGCTGCTTTTTTTTGGGAAAATCAAGCCATAACAAATGCGACCTTACAGCAAAATTATACCTTTGTAATTGTTGGGACAACCGCTTTTAATGGTAAAAAACCAAATCCAAAGCCATTTCAAGCCTATTTCTTAGCGCAGAAAGAGATCGTTTGTTTTCCTAATTTAGACAAGACTGCACGCTTGATTGTTCCTAGTCCTAATAGTGTCAAAGAGACGTACACCCATTTGGGGAATTTTATTAGAAATGCGCCTTATCGCCAAATTGATGCCTTTTGGGAGCAAATTGGGCTAGAAATGGAGCAAGGTATTAGCGAACAACCACTTTGGTTAAGTACTTCTGGTCTAGGGGTTTATTGGCTACATGCTCGACTAGACCAACGTCCTAAATATTATACCCATGCTCCTTACAAAAATTTATAGCCTCAGTAATCGACCGACGCTACTTTTTTAGGAAATGCAACTAAATTGCATTAAATTTGCCTATCAAGAGAGCATCTGCACTTAAAAAGCGACCAAATTGTATGAAATCAACCAGAAATACGACTGCAAAATCAGCGATCCAATCCCTATTACAACAATCTAATACTGCATTGTCTCACAAAGAGATTCAAACCGAGGTAGGCGAACTCTGCAATAGAGTCACTATTTATAGAATTTTAGATCGGTTGGTCGAAGAAGGAGAAATTCATAAAATCATTAATACAGATGGTGTTATTAAGTACGCTCCTTGTCACCAATGCGACTCCAACCACCAGCACAACCACGACCATGTGCATTTTAGTTGTGTTAAATGCGATTCGGTGACTTGCTTAGACAACGTACAGCCTAGTTATAATTTACCTCCTAATTATCAAGTGCAAGAGGTTAACTTCACCCTGTCTGGTATTTGTCCGAATTGTATAACCTGCTAAAAGAGCCTT
>CACVAQ010000066.1:5096-8967 GCA_902727865.1 uncultured Aureispira sp.
TAATCGACACATTTTTGAAAGGCTATTTTTTCGCCCTCCTTCATTATTTCAGATTTTAATGCTTATAAATCTAAGCGGAGCTTACTTTTCTCGTTTTGGAGCTTTCTTATCGCCCAATAACGTTTTCTTCTCTTCTCCTATGGCATCAATTACCTCTTGGTACAAGGAATCCAAAGCAGGTGGATCTGTAAAATAGGCGTGCATACTTTTATTAAAAGTAGCAGAATCAACTTGGTGCAATTCAAAAATTTGACCATAATAAAAACGCGCCAAACTATCCTTTTTCCGTCGATCTACCGTTTCCGTCAATAATGCTTCTGCAATATGGATGTCTTTAAGAATTGGGATTAATTCTTCTTCGCTGAGCAGCGATTTTTCTACTGGAATGATTTCGTAGCAACTCGTAAAGAGCAAGGCCACTAGTGCAGCCATGCTCCCTATTTTTTTATATGTTGTTCTTCTATTCAATTTAATTGTAAATACTTATTATTAATAGTTTGGTCTTTTTATTCTTTAATTAAAAAAAAACACCCTATCAGATTAATTCACAGCAACTTAGCTCACTTTTAAACTCTACTAAACAACTACAAATCAACCTAATAAGATTTTTGACCGAACGCATCTATTATCTTAAAAATAGCAATTCACGGCACTTCACCAATGGCCAAACTTCATCATCAACCAGTTGTTCCAACTCATCCGCAGCATTACGCAGCGTTTCCATAATTGGTTTTACTTGGTCACAATAAGCAAACGCCTTTGCTCTAGGTTTCAATTTCCCTGCGCTTTCTCGCTCCGCTTTCATTTGGTAGGCACAAGTTCTAATAATGTTCACACAAATTGAAATTTCTTTCACCAAAGAAAGCTGTGCACTGTAACTCTCTTCACCTAAATCTAAACCTTTTAACGCATTAATGTTTTCCATTAATGTATTTTGATACTGTATAGCTACAGGCAAAATTTGGTTCATACACATTTCGGCCATCGTACGAGATTCAATCTGAAGTTTCAGCGCATATTCTTCCAAACCAACTTCATAATGTGCCTCTAACTCTTCTTCTGACAAAACACCCGATTCAACAAACAACGCTTTGGTTTCTTTAGCCAAGTAAGCTTCTAAGGCTCTAGGCGTATCCGCATAATTCCCTAAACCTCTACGAGATGCTTCATCTCTCCACTCTGCACTGTACCCATCTCCCTCAAATCGAATGTCCTTCGACTCGTGAATATAATTTTTCAAGACCAACAAAATCGCTTGATCTTGAGTCATATTATTTGCCATAAAAATTTGCACATCTTGAAAAAACTCTTTCAATTGTTTTCCAACAATCATATTCATAATCGTCATTGGCGCAGCACAATTCACGGTTGAACCAGCCATGCGAATTTCAAATTTATTTCCAGTAAATGCAAAAGGCGACGTCCGATTTCTATCCGTATTATCCAACTCCAAATTAGGAATTTTACTCAATAGATTCAACACTTTTTTGACACCATCCTCTGTTACATTAACCCCTTTTTCGATTTCATTCAACACCTTCGTTAAAGCCCCTCCAATAAACACCGATATAATCGCTGGAGGCGCTTCATTTGCGCCCAAACGATGATCGTTAGAAGCCGAAGTCACACTGGCACGCAAAATATCAGCATATTTTGACACCGCCTGAATCGTGTTAACAAAAAACGTTAAAAATTGTAAATTTGACCCTGGATCTTTGCCAGGCGAAAGTAAGTTCTTGCCTGTGTTCGTCGCCAGAGACCAGTTGTTATGTTTCCCTGAGCCATTGACTCCTGCATAAGGTTTTTCGTGCAATAAAACACGCATTTTATGCCGAATCGCAACACGCTCCATAATGTCCATCAACAATTGGTTGTGGTCAACAGCAATATTGACGTCCTCATAAATTGGAGCAAACTCATACTGGCAAGGTGCGACCTCATTGTGGCGGGTACGCAATGGAATCCCCAATTTATAACATTCTTGCTCTAAGTCTGTCATGTAAGCATAAACACGCTCAGGAATAGTTCCAAAATAATGATCGTCCAATTGTTGCCCTTTGGGAGCCACTCGTCCCAAAAGTGTTCGTCCCGTCATCACCAAATCTTGACGAGCATTAAATAGTGCTTCATCCAACAAGAAAAACTCTTGCTCCCAACCTAAAGTCACCGAAATTTTCGTAATAGCAGGATCAAATAATTGACAAACATCAATAGCAGAACGTTCTAAAAAAGCTTGCGACTTTAACAAAGGCAATTTGTAATCTAAGGATTGACCGCCATAAGTAACAAAAATAGTAGGAATACAAAGTGTTTTTTTGTTGTTCACATCCAAAATAAAAGCAGGCGAAGTTGGGTCCCATGCAGTATATCCTCTCGCTTCAAAAGTAGACCTCAAACCGCCACCTGGAAAACTAGAACCATCGGGTTCTTGCTGTACCAATTCAGTTCCTGTAAATTCCTCCACCGCTTCTCCATCTGAATTTAGCGTAAAAAAAGAATCATGCTTTTCAGCAGTACGTCCTGTCAAAGGTTGAAACCAATGTGCATAATGGGTCACTCCTTTGCTCAATGCCCATGTTTTCATGGATTCTGCCACATGATCTGCCAAATCTCTATCCAAATTAGCACCTGCATCAATAATTTTTTTGAATTTTTTGTACAACTTTGGTGCAAGGTATTGTTTCATCGTGCCCTCACTATAGACATTGCAAGCAAACATTTCCGAAACATTACAAGACAAAGGAGCCGTAGTCACTTTTTTACGGTTGGATAACAGATCTAAGGCTTTAAATCTACTGTTCATGATTTTGATGAATTTTTTTAAAATAGGTCATTAATCTACTTAGATGAAAATTACTTGATTCTGACACTAATCTAAGTAATTAGTTACTTAAATACTGGCTTATTGCAAACTAATTCAAAATTATTTTGAAGCAGCATTTGTATTTAAGACCTGTTGTTTGTGCTTCTGCCTTATTTACCGATTCCTAAATACCTGTACGCCCTTGAACCCCCAAACGAACGGAGCAAAGCAACCTTACTTTATCAAATCATAAGGTGGAATTTCTTTTAAAAAACGAAAGGTCTTTTCTTCTTGATTAATAATAGAACAGTAATTGACAGGGCCATTGGTCACCAACAAATAAGGTACTTTTAAAGTCATATTATAATGTGCTATTTGATCAAATACTTTGTGATCTATTTTCACTTTTGCAGATTTGCATTCTACCAACAACAAGGGCTTCAGCGCCTGGTCAAAAACTAAAATATCATAGCGTTTAGCCATCGTATTTACTTCCAAGCCCTTTTCTGCTCGAATTTTATTTTTAGGATAGCCCTTTTCTTCAATCAAATAGTGTAAAATTAATTGCCGAACGACCTCCTCTGGCGTTAAGACCATATACTTTTTACGAATAATATCAAAAATATACTTTTCAGCATTTTTATATTTAATATCGAGCTTAGACTGGTATTGTAATAAGTTAATATCAAGTAACATATGTATGTGTGTATGTGTGTATGTGTGTTATTTTTTTAGCTTGGTTTCTAGCTATTTAGTACTAATTAAAATCAAGGGCTAAAACGTGCATAGCGTGCAGATTTAAGGCAAAACCACTCCATTGTATTCACCTTTTTTTTTAATATTAAATGCTTATATTGACTGTTTCTTATGCAAAAGAAAACATTCAACATTAAAAATTAAGCAGGCAACATTTTGCAAAGCGCTTCGTCCTGTTTTTTATTGTTCAGACGCAAATTTAGCGCTTGATTCCCATTAATAAGAAATAAGGAATGGTCAATAAATAAGATTATTCAAATGTTCATCTTATTTTTTTACTGTTCCTAAGGCTCTTTTTATACAGCCCTTTCT
>CACVAQ010000067.1:0-2566 GCA_902727865.1 uncultured Aureispira sp.
ATGAGTTAAGGATAACAATTTGCTCTATTTATTGTTTTTAGAGTATAATTCCTTGCTTTCGTCGAATTTTGAAGCCCAAAACATAGAATTTAACTTACCTTCAAGAAGTCTGAAATTTAGATCCATCATCTTTACACTAAGTATTTTATAATGACCGTAACGGAAAACATAAGCATTGCATTTAATGCAATTCGATCCAACTTACTTCGAGCCGTATTAACCTTGTTAATTATTGCCTTTGGTATCATGGCTTTGGTGGGGATTTTAACGTCCATTGATGCGATGAAAAATTCCCTGACCAGTAACTTTGCAAGTATGGGAACGAATACCTTTAATGTGATTCGGAAGGGAACAGGTTTAGGAGGCGGTCGTCGTGGACGTCGATCTAATGTAGGAGAAAAAATCACCTATAAACAAGCGTTGAGCTTTAAAGAAAAATATCAATATCCTGCTGCGGTCTCTATGTCGGCACTTGGTTCTATGAGTACGGTTGCCAAACGAGGTTCGGTAGAAACGGACCCTAATACGACCGTTTATGGTGCGGATGAAAATTACTTGGATGTTGCGGGCTACAAATTAGCGGCTGGAAGAAACATCACGGCGCTAGAGTCTGAAGCAGGGCGAAATATGGTAATTATTGGTGCTGCTATTGCTGAAAAATTGTTCGAAAATTATACCAATCTAACTATTCTAGGCAAGACGATTTCGATTCGTAATATACAATTTACCGTCATTGGAGTGATGGAAGAGAAGGGGTCTAGTATGACGTTTAATGGGGATAAAATGGTGCTTATTCCCTTGCAAACCTTACGGAAGTATTTTGGTTCTCAAACCGATTCCTATAATTTATCGGTTATGGTGACCGACGCGCTCAATATTGATCCTGCGATGGCAGAAGCCGAAGGGGTTTTTAGACGGGTTCGAAAAACAAAGATAGGAGAGGACTCTGATTTTGAATTAGAAAAAAGCGATGGTTTGATTTCTCTAATTGTCGATAATACAGCAACCTTACAAGTAGCGGCTATTTTTATTGGGCTCATCACCTTATTGGGGGCAGCGATTGGCTTGATGAACATTATGTTGGTTTCTGTGACGGAGCGAACCCGTGAAATTGGGATTTGTAAATCGCTTGGGGCGACTCGACGTACTATTTTAGTGCAATTTTTGGTCGAAGCTATTGTGATTTGCCAAATAGGAGGTTTGGTCGGCATTGTCTTTGGAATTTTGGCAGGCAATGGCGTTACGTTTATGGTTGGGGGAGCCTTTGTTATTCCCTGGGCTTGGATCGCCCTTGGGTTTTCGCTTTGTTTTGTGGTCGGAATTATTTCTGGGCTATATCCTGCGGTAAAAGCCTCTAGATTGGATCCTATTGAAGCCTTGCGTTATGAGTAAGACTTCTTTGGCATTTGGTCGTAAGTAAAAAAAAAAGTCGTAAATAAATGACTACTAGTGTTTTAGGTTGCGACTTTTTACTTACTACTAAAATAGTAAAGCCTAAGCTATTTTTTATGGGCTGGCAAAAACTTTCAAAGAACCAACAATAATTATGGATTCACTGTCTCAGGCTTTATTAGGAGCGGCTACGTTTGCTATTGTAAAAGATAAATACATTGGAAAAAAAGCACTTGTTATTGGTGCCATTGTTGGAACACTGCCTGATTTAGACGTTTGTTTGGCTCCATTTTTTAATGAAGTTGCTTTTATTAGCGTACACCGAAGTGTTTCACACTCTTTGATTTTTGCTGTTTTAGCTAGTGCTGCATTTGCCTTTATCGCACACAGAATAACAAAATACAACTACCGATATAAGGATTGGGCACTTGCCTTCTTCTTGGCTATTTTCACCCATTCTCTACTAGATTGGTGTACAACGTACGGGACTAAATTGTTAGCCCCCTTTCACGGGCATTTATTTTCTCTTAATAACATCCATATCATAGAGCCCTTCTATACCTCTATTTTGTTAATTGGTGTGTTGATCCTTCTTTTTAAAAAATCACTGCCCTCTTTTAAAAGACAAAAAGTCCTTCGATTCACCTTAGCCTTTTCTACGCTTTATCTATGTTGGACCTTTGTTTCTAAGGGAATTGCGAACAATCAATTCTTAGCCCAAATAGAAGCGAAAGGGATTCAATACGAGAAAATGATGATCAGCCCTACGCCACTTAATTCATTGCTTTGGAATGGGATTATTAAAACGAAAGAGGGCTACTATTTTGGATCGTATTCTTTGCTCGATTCTAGAGAGACGATTAAATTGTATTTTGTTGAAAGTAAAAATGAGCTGATTCCTAAAATTAAAGAATTTAAAAAAGGACGCCAATACCTCGAATTTACCCAAGGCTTTCCGCTGATTGTAATGGAAAATAATGAAACCAGTATTTATGCTATTAAATTTGGTCCGATGAACTACTTTGGAGAACCAGAATTTGTCTATCCATTGTCCCTGAATTTAAACGAAGAGAATGATGCTAATTTTAAGATAGATCATTCGTCTCTGCAAAGAGGTCCTATCAAAAACTATAAAAAGCTTTTGAAGAGAATTAGAGGAATTTGAGCAGCTTAG
>CACVAQ010000067.1:2666-8958 GCA_902727865.1 uncultured Aureispira sp.
ATTTGAGCAGCTTAGGGATTCGTTTTAGGGAAGAAGCATAAAGCAGGATCTCAGCCCTGTGCTGCAAAATTTGATTCGTCTGATAACTCGAAAACGCAGGAGCACGAGCAACAAATGAAACGCTCCTGACCAAAGGGAATACGTAAGTAGATGGACAAAAGATGCCCTATTTTAGTGTTAATTATTTTTGTCCATCTACTTAGCTACTTGTTTTTAATTTTAAGATTAAATGCGTTATAGCGTAACGAACCGTAAAAAAATAGCATTAAAGGTTAGAATACGATTTAAATCAGCGAGCCTAGAATTCTCTATTTACTTGAAAGATAGCGCGTTTTTTGAACCTCGAACTCGCTCGTAAGAAAGGGCAAGAAACGATTTTTATAAAAAAGAGTATTCGAATATTTAGGAGAACGTTCTTGCATAACATCAGGTAACAATTTTTATAGAATGCCTTGGTTTTCTACTTAAAAACTAAATGAAACGTTAAATAAAGCGGTATTAGTGATTAAGACAATAGGGAACACAACATTATTAAATGTATGTACGTAAATATATATGTAATATATTGTTTTAATAATTTATTAAACATTAATTACATTCTTCCGTTTTAGGATTGAAAGGCTGTAAATTTTTTTGTTTCAACAAAAATAAAAATTCCCATTTTTATTAAAACCCATAAAACAAAAAGCATAAATTGCAGTATTAAATTAATAGAACAAATAAGGAGAAGCTCTAGATTCCTTATCTTAACGATAACTTATGGAAAATGGTTTATCAAAGCAACCATATAAGGACAGAGACTTAACAGCGTCCTCTCGAAAAAAAGATCACATACAATTAGCCTTCAAATCTCAAGTAGAAGGAATTAATTTAGATCAACGATTTTATTACGAACCACTATTGTCAGGTCATCCAACAAGCGAAGACCAAAACGCATTTACTTTTTTAGGTAAAACGGTACAGACACCACTCTGGGTTTCCAGTATGACTGGAGGAACCGCCTATGCAAATGTGATTAATCACAACCTTGCACGAGTTGCCCACGATTTTGGCTTTGGAATGGGATTAGGTTCTTGCCGAGGTTTGTTAACCAGCGACGAATATTTGCAGGACTTTGATGTTCGAGCAATTATTGGAGATGATTTACCTTTGTATGCTAATTTAGGCATCGCTCAATTAGAAGAGTTATTTGATGCAAAAAAGACAGGCTTGATCAAAAATCTGGTGGACAAATTACGGGCAGATGGCTTAATTATACATGTCAATCCCTTTCAAGAATGGTTGCAACCAGAAGGCGATCATTTTAAGTACCCACCTATTGAAACGATAAAGCGAGTGATCGATACTTTCCCAGATTTAAACATTATTGTCAAAGAAGTAGGGCAGGGAATGGGCTACAAAAGTTTGGAAGCACTTTTTCAGTTGCCGATCATGGCGGTAGATTTTGCGGCAAATGGCGGCACTAACTTTGCTAAGTTAGAGTTGTTGCGGTCCGATACTCAAAAGTATGAAGTGTACTCCAAATTAGCCAATATAGGACACAGCGCAACCGAAATGGTTCTGATGACAAATCAGATAATGAAGGACTTAGGTGATAAAGCAATCTGTAAAGAAGTTATTGTGTCTGGAGGAATTAAGGACTTCTTGGATGGGTATTATCTAATAAATAAATTATCTTCGCCAGCAATATATGGTCAAGCTTCTACATTTCTGAAGCATGCAAGAGGTGATTATAAAGAATTATACGACTATGTTTCTACCCAAGTAGAAGGATTGAACTTAGCAAAAAAATATTTAACAGTAAAGTAGTGAAGGATAAGTTCTTGTTATAATGAGCAATAAGAATTTATAATTCAAGGTTTTTAAAAATGAAACCAGTATGAAAAAGCCAACAATAGTATCGGGATTCTCAAAACTATCCAAACGAGGAAAAATTCGTTGGCTGGTAGAAAATTTCTTTGTTAATCCAGAAGAGGTTGCTCGGGAACTGAAAAGTTTCTGGTACGGCGACCCTCAAAAACAAAAGATTTTTGATGACTTTAGTGAGAACACAATAAGTAACTTTTACTTGCCTTATGGCGTCGTTCCTAATTTGGAAATCAACGGAGATTTGTATTGTGTGCCCATGGTGATTGAAGAATCGTCTGTCGTCGCTGCTGCTGCTGCCGCTGCTAAGTTTTGGCTTAAAAGAGGTGGTTTTAAAGCTGAAATTATTGCGACACACAAAATTGGTCAAGTGCATTTTGACTGGAAAGGAGATTATACCAAATTGCATAATCTGTTTTCTGAATTGAAAGAGCGCATTTTAGCCGATACGGCACATATTACGTCCAATATGCGAAAGCGTGGCGGAGGCATCTCTCAGATTGAGTTGGTCAATATGACGCATCTAGAAGCTAATTATTATCAACTGAAGATGACGTTCGAGACCTGCGATTCTATGGGCGCTAACTTTATTAACTCTTGTTTAGAAGAGAGTTCTCGTTCGTTGCGTGCTTTTATTAGTGAGCAAGATAGCTTTGCGGTAGAAGATAGAGATGTGACGATTATCATGGCCATCTTGTCGAACTATACGCCAGAATGTTTGGTGCGTACTTGGGTCGAATGCCCTGTAGAGGATTTAGGGGAATTTGATGGCGGCAATATGGATGCAGCTACTTTTGCGTATAAATTTGATAAAGCACTCAAAATTGCACACATTGATGTGCATCGAGCAACAACACATAACAAAGGAATTTTTAACGGAATTGATGCGGTTGCTTTGGCAACAGGAAATGACTTCCGTGCTATTGAATCTTGTGGCCATACGTATGCGGCCCGTGACGGAAGTTATAAAAGCTTGTCGTCTGCAAAAGTAGAAAATGGAATGTTTAAGTTTTGGTTGGATATTCCGTTGGCAATCGGAACCGTGGGCGGTTTAACGTCTTTGCATCCTTTGGCAAAACGTTCTTTGGAAATGTTGGGCAACCCTTCTGCGGAAGAATTAATGATGGTGATTGCAGCAGCGGGCTTGGCTCAAAATTTTGCAGCCGTTCGTTCTTTGGTGACCACAGGCATCCAAAAAGGGCATATGAAAATGCACTTGATGAACATCTTAAATCATCTAGAAGCAACAGAAAAAGAGGTCATTGTCGTCTTGTCTCATTTCAAAGATAAGCTGGTTTCTTTTACGGCCGTTCGGGACTTTCTTAATATATTGAGAACGAATCCAGCAACGCAGTAAAGAATGAAATAATTGTTCTTAAATTTAGAATTGCTTTTTCTAGAGCGGCTATATTAGAAAAGAAAAATAATTATCTTATATTTGAAGACATAAAACAAACGTTGTGCTTGTTTTATGTCTTTTTACTTTTAATCTTCTTTTTAGAAAAAAGAGAAATAAAAGAATCCTGTATATAGAATACAAATGGCAACAAAACCAACCAAATTAGAATTATTACTAGAGGATATTCCAGCACCGATACGCAATAAATTTATTGTTGTAACTGCTTTGTTTGTAGCTTGGATGTTCTTTTTTGATAATAATAGTATTATTTCTCAGTATCGTTTGCAGGCAACCTTGCAAGAGTTAGAATCTAAGAAAGCGTATTATGAAGGAGAAATAAGTCAAGCTGAAAAAGACAATAAAGAGCTTTTTACAGATGACAAAACACGAGAAAAATTTGCAAGAGAACACTATTACATGAAAAAAGCTGATGAAGAAGTTTTTGTCATCGAAAAATAAGATTTTCACAAACTGGCTATTTTTTTTGATTCAAAAAAAAAATTGTTCCAGCTAGGACTCAAAAAGATAGTGATAATTTTGTTCTACACTATGTAATTTGTAAATTTGGTATTTAGTGCAAGTAATACTTCGTGGATTTTTTAGTTTTTTTTTGTGAAAAACATAAAAAAATAGCTTATACGATTTGATTGTCAGTTGTTTATCTTTGCTTAAATGCGATACTGGCTTGATCCTCAAATTAAGAAGACTTCTAAACGAAGTGTAGATACGATTCAATTAATAATTTATATAAATAAAGAAAAAAATGTCTGTACTAGTCAACAAAGATTCTAAAATCATTGTACAAGGTTTTACAGGAAAAGAAGGAACTTTTCATGCAAGCCAAATGATTGAATATGGCACTAATGTAGTAGGTGGTGTTACTCCAGGTAAAAGTGGTCAAACACACTTAGACCGTCCTGTTTTTGGAACTGTAGCTGATGCTGTTGCAAAAACTGGTGCAGATACTTCTATTATTTTTGTTCCACCTCGTTTTGCTGCCGATGCTGTATTAGAAGCAGCAGATGCTGGTATCAAAGTAGTAATCTGTATTACAGAAGGTATCCCAGTTCAAGATATGGTAAAAGTGAAAGCTTTTATTGAGGACAAAGATGTTCGTTTGATTGGACCAAACTGTCCTGGTGTTATGACAGCTGGTGAAGCAAAAGTAGGAATTATGCCTGGCTTTATCTTCAAAAAAGGTAAAATCGGTATTGTATCTAAATCAGGTACGTTAACCTATGAAGCGGCTGACCAAGTTGTAAAAGCTGGTTTAGGGGTAACAACTGCAATCGGAATTGGTGGTGATCCAATTATTGGAACAACAACGAAAGAAGCTGTTGAAATGCTAATGGCGGATCCTGAAACGGAAGGTATCGTGATGATTGGTGAGATTGGAGGTAACTTGGAAGCGGAAGCTGCTCGTTGGATCAAAGAACACGGAACGAAGCCTGTTGTTGGTTTTATCGCAGGTGAAACGGCTCCTGTTGGTCGTACAATGGGGCATGCTGGTGCGATCGTTGGTGGTGAAGACGATACTGCTGCTGCTAAAAAACGCATCTTGCGTGAATGTGGTGTTTTAGTAGTTGATTCTCCTGCTGATATTGGAGCAACTATGGTAAAAGCACTTGCTTCTGTAAAAGCATAAGAATTATTTAAGATATATTTTATTTGAAACTACTGTCTTTTTAGACAGTAGTTTTTTGTTTTTAAACGTATAAGTATTATTATTAAGTACTGTTTGAGAACAGTATGCTTTTCTTTAGATTAAAATTTCTGAAAAAATAAAAAATGACAAACCAAGTTGATTACATCTATATAGAACAATTGTTTGGTGGAGATGATTATAAAATATCGTTTACAGAGGATAAATTAATCTTGGTGGCTCCCAATGGTAGTGGTAAAACAACTGTGTTGCGTATCATTTACCATTATTTATCTGGACAATGGGAAAAATTAAACCATAAGGAATTAAAATCAATAAGAGGTCTTATTAATGGACAAGAAATTGAAGTGTATGAAGTAGGAGGGAAAGGAGATCAAAAAATTTCTAAAAAAAGAAAAAAGCAAATTTTAAGTGAACATCCTAACCAAGTTGAGGCTTTAGATGACTTGCTGAATAATTCAATTAAAGAGCTACAAAGTAACCCTTTTCTTATTGAAGAAACTGCTGCGAAGTATGATGCACACGAACCTTTATTAAAAAAAGTTATCAGTGACCTAATTCATAAAGAATTAAAGGTGGACACTTTGCCACTGAAAGATATTCAAATCCTTTTTCTGCCAACTTACCGACGTATAGAGCGACGTGTTGAAGATGTTTTTCCTGATTTTGCCAAGCATTTGACCACTTTATTGAAGGAGAATGTAGAAGGGGTAGCGGATAGTTTTGGTCGAGAACAAACTGAATTGAAGGATATTCGCAAAGAGTATGATAAGAAAAAAACAGAGGAAGATAAAAGAGCATTTTTAGATGTATTGGCGAAAGATGAGAACTTATATTGGATTACAAAGAGTGTATTGGAAAAAGAATCTTATAGTAAGCTTGAATCTAGCCTTATTGATGAAATTGATAGTTATTGGAAAAAGGTGAACGAACCTAATAAAAAAATCAATAAGGAGCAAAATCTTTCTTATGAAGAGTTGGTTGGCTTCGGTATGGATGATGTCGCTGTTTTATTGCAAGAACAATATCGAAAAATAAATAGTGGAGAGGACGGAGCAAAAAATACTCTAGACTTATTTATTCGTAAATGTTCTAAGTTTATGGAGCAAAAAAAGATTTCTTACGACCCCTCAAAAAAAGAACTACAAATTGTTGCTAAAGGTAAAGCCTTGGAACTTGGGAATCTGTCGTCTGGAGAAAAACAGTTGATTTCTTTGTTTGCTAATATTATTTTTAGTGAACGAGCTACATTTTTGATTTTTGATGAGCCTGAATTGTCTTTGTCGATGCAATGGCAGGAAAAATTACTAAAGGAGTTGGATGATTTGGAGAAATTGAATGGGTTTGTTGTTGCTACGCATTCT
>CACVAQ010000068.1 GCA_902727865.1 uncultured Aureispira sp.
TAATATCTATAACTTCTCCTTTGTTATTTATTTTATAGAGCACATCTATTCCTGAGCTGCTATCAAGGGAGGAATTTTGCCGCCTTTTAATATTTATTTGTTACGATTTTAAAACCTGATTTAAGATCTTTAGATGATTTTGATAAAAGAACGTAATATTCTATAAGGGTATCCAAAAATAAAAACATAAAAACGGATGTTAAGGAAACTAAAAAAAATGAAAATCTGTTATGAATAAGGAACAAAATTAAGGTAAATTTATTACCTTGTATGAGTTATAGGTGTCAGTTTTTATATCCTCAAAAAAGGATTCTAAAATATAAGAAGAAATCGCTTTGTTCTTATAAGAAACCTACAACGAATAAATAAAAAATAAGACTAGATAATTTTAGACAATCTAGTCTAAAAAAAATATATATAAATATGTCAAGAATTCTTGATCCTAATTTTTCAAAATATAAATTCAGAGACTTAAAAGTTTATTGCTCTACGGAGTGGTTGGCGGATAACAAGAAAAAGTATCGCCAAGTATTTGATCGTTATGAAGCTACGTACATCTATGCAGAGCTGTCTTTTTACAACAAATTATTCGATGACGAGGACTGGAATGTTCAAGTTAACATCAAATGCTATTCTCTAAAAAAGGGGCGTAAGGAACTTTGTGACTTAAATTTTGATCGCAAGGTTAGTAAGTATGATAATGTTGTTTATATACGAGAAGGTTGGGGCAACAAGAAATTTGGTGCTTTTTGGAAAAAAGGAACCTACTATTGGGAAGCCTATATTGATGGTCAAAAAGTAGCTACGAAATATTTTTACATAGAAGAAAGTACAGAAAAATATCCTGAACCGAACGCTTATGTAAATATCAAATCGCTCAAATTATACGAAGGTCCTTACGACGATACGCCCAAAGAAGATCGAGTGTATTATAAGGCGTTTTCAAAAGAAGAAACACGGTATATTTATACGGAAATTAGCTTAGAAAATCTATTGCCCAATAAGAGTTGGTATTGCGAATTGTTTGTCAAATATTACAATGGCAGTCGTCAATTAAAAGGGCAGGCAATGAAATTGCATCATGTTGATAAGGATGATGAGACGATTGATTTGTCGATGCATTGGGGCTCTAATATCAAAGGTTCTTGGACGGAAGATAATTATACGGCAGAGATTGTTTTTATGGACAAATTACTTGCTGTAATTCCTTTTGAAGTCGATGCCGATTATGAAGAAGGGGTAGCTGGAGCTGTTTTGCCAAATCAGTATCAGCCTGTTGTCTTAGGCGAAGATGGTCTTGATAGCACGAATTTTGACGAGGTGATGGGCAAGTTGGACGAGCTGATTGGTTTGCAAGACATCAAACGCCAAGTTAGAGATCATGCTAGTTACCTTCAGTTTTTGCAGTTGCGTCGTGAAAAAGGTTTTGAAGAGGAGGAAGAAATTAACATTCATTCGGTCTTTATTGGAAACCCAGGAACAGGAAAAACAACGGTTGCCCAAATGATGGGTAAGTTGTATAAAAGCATGGGCTTGTTAACCAAAGGCCATGTACATGAAGTCGATCGAGTAGATTTGGTTGGCGAGTACATCGGTCAAACGGCACCCAAAGTAAAAGAAGCCATTGAAAAGGCTAGAGGGGGTGTTTTGTTTATTGATGAAGCCTATTCCTTGGCTCGCTCTAATGACGATAGCAAAGATTTTGGTCGTGAAGTGATTGAAATTTTGGTGAAAGAAATGTCGAACGGAGAAGGAGATATGGCGGTTATCGTGGCGGGCTATCCTAAAGAAATGGAACATTTCTTAACCTCGAATCCTGGTCTGAAATCTAGATTTAAACTATACTTTACCTTTAGTGATTATTTGCCCAATGAATTGTCCGCTATTTCGGAATATGCTTGCATCAAAAAGGATATTGTTTTAGAAGCAACGGCTAAGAAAATGATTGATGAAATTATTATTGAAGCCTACAGAAATAGAGATCGTGCGTTTGGAAATGCTCGTTTTATTTATGATTTAGTAGATCAAGCTAAAATTGCGCTGGGTTTGAGAATTATGAAGGACAGCAATCCTGCTCAATTTGACAAAGCGCAACTCGAAACGGTCTTGTTCAATGATGTTGAAAAAATTGAAATCAAACGCCCTAAACGTCTGCCAAATCTTCCAATTGATGAAAAATTATTAGAATTGGCGATGGACGAACTCAATCACATGATTGGGATTAGTAATATTAAAAAGGAAATTGATGAAATGGTCAGCTTGGTTCGTTTCTACCGTGAAAGCAGTAGAGATGTACTGAACAAGTTTTATCTACATACGGTTTTTGTCGGAAATCCAGGAACTGGAAAAACGACTGTGGCTAGAATTTTAACAAAAATATACAAAGCTTTAGGAATTTTAGAGCGAGGACACATGGTCGAAACCGATCGTCAAGGTTTGGTGGCTGGTTATGTTGGTCAAACGGCCATCAAAACAGCCGAGCGAATTGATGAAGCCATGGGCGGTGTCTTATTTATTGACGAAGCCTATGCCTTGACGAGTAACGGAAGTGGTAGTTTGGCAGGCGGGTCTGATTTTGGAAACGAAGCCATTCAAACGATTCTAAAACGAATGGAAGATAGCCGAGGAGAATTTTTCATCTTCGCAGCAGGTTATCCTGATAATATGGAGGTCTTTTTAAAAGCAAATCCAGGGCTTCGTTCTCGATTTGATAAGGTCTTGAAGTTTGAAGATTACGACAGTGCTTTACTCTATAAAATTTCGCTCCAAATGTTGGAAGAAGAAGGCTTAGAGGTCAACGAGGATGCCAAAGCGCATTTGGTGAAATACCTAGATTTCTTGTATGAATATAGAGACAAGTATTTTGGTAATGCTCGTACGGTTCGAAATATTATCAATGATATTGTTAAAAATCAGAGCCTACGTTTAGCTTCTATTCCTAGCGAGGAGCGTGATCCTAATATTGTTAATTTGATTACTTATGAGGATGTTGCAACACTCAAACTGACGCATGAGGATGATATTTTTAATAAAAAAACAATTGGATTCCGTAAAAAATCGAGCGCAGGAGAATAAGCCTTAAAGGATAAAAAACAACTTTTAAAATAAATAGCAGCCATTTCGAAATTCTCGAAATGGCTTTTTTTATACCAAATAATAAGGATTACAGCTAAATACTCAATCAAAGGTGTTAACAATTGGAAATTAACAGGATATAGCTTAATTTAGAATGTTCTGTAAAGCGAAAAACAAACACTCTGACATCAAAATAGAAGCACCATGTTCCAATACCGCACAACGATAGGCTTATTCTTGTTATTCTTAATAACAGCCTGCCAACCCAAAACAGATTCCAACGAAGCTACCGAAGCGATTCCGAGGTTTAATCGTTCTAATGCTCAATATAAATATTTTGTAAGTGCCTACACTTCTGGGCTCGTTTCTTCAACGGCTCCTATTCGAGTGCGTTTTGCCAATGATCTTGTTGCGAACTCCGAAATTGGCTCGGCTGCCCCCGAAGGTCTTTTAAGTTTTGAACCCGCCATTAAAGGAAAAGCAGTTTGGGAAAGCCGTCAAACCGTACGTTTCACACCAACGGAAAAATTGGTCGCTGGACAGTTTTATAAAGGAAAGGCGAATCTGAAAAAAATATATCCAGATATTGAAAAAGAGTTAAACGTGTTGAATTTTGATTTTAAAATTCTGGCGCAAGGCTATGAAGTAGATCTTCGGGGCTTGCGAGAGCAGAGTTTGACCAACTTGAAACGAATGCGATTATTCGGAACGGTTTATACCAATGATGTTGCGGTTCCAAGTCAAGTTGAAAAAATGTTGAACATTCAACAAGCGAACAACAAAAATACCTTTTCGGTTACTTGGGAGCATTTGGAGCAAAACAAAGTCCATCAATTTGTCATAGAAGGTGTCGAGGTATCAGAAACGGCAAGTCAGTTATTATTAAGCTGGGATGGTACGCCAATCGGAGTGAAAAAAGAAGTAAAGACGCAAGATACGATTGCGGTTCCTTCTACCGAGTTTAGTCTTATGACAACAAAAGTAATCCAAGAAAAGAATGAAAAAAATCCTTATATCTTAATGCTCTTTTCCTTGCCCTTGCAACAAACGCAAGATCTAAACGGCTTGGTGGCGATTGAGAATTATAGAGGGCGGGATTATAATGGAAACAGCACCTTTCGATATGTTATTGATGGAAACGAATTGCGGGTGTATCCTTTGAACAATGTAGAAGGAGATCGTACGATTCGCATTGCTGCGGGGATTCGTAGCATCAATCAAACGGCTATAACCCAAGAAACAGCATGGGAAGCTCGTTTTGAACGAACAAAACCTGCGGTTCGATTGGTTGGGAATGGGGTGATTATCCCAAAAACAGAAGGGCTGTATTTTCCTTTTGAAGCCACTAAATTAAAAGCCGTACAAGTCGAAATATTTAAAGTGTATGAAAATAATGTCTTGCATTTTTTGCAAAATGGAGGCTTGGAAAATAACTATATGCGTGAAGTCGGGCGTGTGGTCGCTCAAAAACGAATTTCTTTAGAAAGTTTGAATCCTACAGTAGGGCAAAGTGGTTGGACTCGATATGGAATTGATTTGGACGATATTGTCAAAGAGGAAGAAGGCGCTATTTATCAAGTACGGATTGGCTTCTTTAAAAAAGATGCTATTTGGGATTGCGCTGCGTCCGACAATGCCAATATGGTGGACGTGGACAACGAACCAGAACGCAACGAGTCGGGAGAAATTATTAGCTTAAGTACGATTGCCGATAAGAACTACTCGTATTATGATTATGAAAAAAGAGAAGATCCTTGTTACAACCAATATTATACGGCTAGTAGAATTGTAAAGCGAAATGTTCTAGGTTCTAACTTAGGTGTATTGGCAAAACGTGGAAAAGACAAAGAGTTATTTGTAGCGGTAACCGATCTAAAAACAACGGAGCCAATTTCTTCGGCATCGGTAGAAATTTATGATAAGGTCTTGCAGCGAATGGTCAAATTAGCCACAGATGAAGACGGAATTATTCGGACAACAACGGAATACGATCCAGCTTATGTGGTGGTGACGAACCACAAGCAAAAAGGATATTTGAGATTACAAGAGGCAGAAGCCTTGTCGATGTCTACTTTTGAAACATCAGGAACGAACGACTACAAAGGACTAAAAGGCGAATTGTATGGCGAACGAGATGTTTGGCGTCCTGGCGATTCTTTGTTCTTAACTTTTGTGTTGGAAGACAAACGCAATGAATTCCCTACCGCACATCCTGTAACCTTTGAGTTGTACGATGCGAGAGGGAATTTGTATCAAAAATATACGACGAATCAACACGTGCATAATATGTATAATTTTAGCACCAAAACCTCTGCAAACGCAGGAACAGGGTATTGGTCGGCAAAAGTACATGTAGGCGGAAGAACGTTTTACAAGGGGATTCGAATTGAAACCATTAAACCAAATCGTCTGAAAATTGATTTTAATTTGGGCAAAGATCGCTTGTTGTCAACAGATGCTGTCTTGTCTGCTGACTTGGCTGTCCAATGGTTGCATGGTGCGCCTGCGGCTAATGTTCGGACACAGATTGAGGTTAATTTAAAGCCTTCGAATACGTCGTTTGATGGCTACGACGATTACCAGTTTGAAGATCCTGCAAGAACGTCTTACAAGGCTTCTCCTATGACTATTTTTGATGCGAAGGTCGATGAGAATGGATTGGCGAAGGTGACAGGGAATTTAGAGGTAGCTGCTGCGCCTTCTGGATTTATGCAGGCTGGATTTACGATTCGAGCCTATGAAAATGGGGGAGATGTTAGTGCGGATAATTTTAGTATGCCTTATTCGCCTTATGCGGGCTATGTTGGTATGAAATCACCGAAAGGGAAGTACGATAAAAGCTTGTCCTTGAACGTCGAAAATAAAATTGGACTAGTGGTTTTGGATGAAGCAGGGAAACCCTTGAAGAATCAAAAAGTGTCGATTGGTGTGTACAAAGTAAAATGGAATTGGTGGTACGATAGTAATAATGAGATTAGTAATTTTAATACCACACAACATCTAGGAGCGATCACGACCGCAGAGGTGACGACAAATGCTAAAGGCGAGGCGATTTGGAAATTTGCCCCAAAGGAATGGGGGCGTTATTTGATTCGGGCAGCAAATGTTACTTCAGGGCATTCTAGTGGGATTATTTTCCATGCAGGTTCTCCTTGGAACGATGAGAACTTTAACGACAAGCAAGGTGCTAGTATGTTGGCTTTTTCCGCAGACAAAGAATCCTACGAAGTTGGGGAGGAAGTTGTCTTAGAAGTGCCTACAGGAATGGCAGGACGTGCTTTGTTGACTTTAGAAAATGCCTTTAAGGTCGTAGAATATAAGTGGATTGATATTGATAATAAGAATGGCGTAGAGGAAATAAGGTTTACGACAAAAGCAGGGATGGCGCCTACTATTTATGCGCACGTTACCTTATTGCAGCCGCATGAGCAAGTGGAGAATGATTTGCCGATTCGTTCGTATGGTGTTTTACCAATTAAAATCATTGATCCCAAAACAAAATTAGAACCCGTCTTAGAGATGGCGGATGTGCTGGAACCCAATTCTAAGGTGAGCATCAAGGTTTCGGAAAGCAATCAACAAGCCATGACCTATACGCTTGCTATTGTAGACGAAGGTTTATTGGATTTGACACGTTTTAAAACGCCTAATTTATGGGAGCATTTTTATAAAAAAGAAGCCTTGGGCGTAAGAACTTGGGATATGTACAATTCCGTTTTGGGAACCTATGAACTGAATCAAATGCTAGCGATTGGTGGTGGTTCTGGCGAGGACGATGCCAGTAAAAAAGCAAATCGCTTTAAACCTGTTGTGCGTTTTATTGGACCGTTTCATTTGAAAAAAGGAGCAACGACCGAGCATGTTATCGACCTGCCGAATTATGTGGGGTCGGTGCGAACAATGTTGGTTGCCGCAGAAGCTGGAGCTTATGGAAAAGCCGAAAAAACAACGCCTGTACGAAAACCCTTGATGGTTTTAGGAACCTTGCCTCGTGTATTGAGCCCGAAGGAAGAAGTGCAATTGCCTGTCACGGTCTTTGCGATGGAAGCGCAAATTAAGAAGGTGAAGGTGAAAATAGAAACCAATGCTTTATTAAAAATAAAAGGCGCAAAAGAACAAGAAATTCAGTTTGATAGAATCGGAGATGCAATTGCTAATTTTGAGCTTATTGTGGCCGACCAATTAGGGATTGGAAAAGTGAAAATTTTTGTAGAAAGTGGCAAAGAAACCGCTATGTATGAAGTCGAACTGGATGTTCGGAATCCAAACCCTTTTAGTCATAAAGTGGAACAAGTGGTGCTGGATGGCGGTAAATCTTGGAAGGTGAATATTAATCCAATTGGGATGAATGGAACCAATGAAGCCTATTTAGAAATTTCAACGATTCCTCCAATTGACTTGGCAAAACGACTCAAATATTTGATTCGTTATCCTTACGGTTGTATCGAACAAACAACTTCTGCGGCATTTCCTCAGTTATATGTCTCGAATTTGACGCATTTGGATGCTGCGAAAGAAAAGGAAATTGAAAAAAATATACGAATGGCAATCAAAGGCCTACAAGATTTCCAAACGGGCTTGGGCGGTTTTGCGTATTGGCAAGGTGGAACTGATAATAATAATTGGGGAACCAATTATGCAGGGCATTTCTTGTTAGAAGCGAAAGAAAAAGGCTACAATGTGCCTAAAGCTTTGTTAGAAAATTGGAAAGGTTATCAAAAAATGTTGGCTAAAAATTGGCAACCAATTATACGTCCAAATGTAAGTACTCCAAATGCAAATAATGGCTATGATTATACGTTTAGAAATAATCAAGAAGCTTTGATGCAAGCCTACCGCTTATATACTTTGGCTTTGGCAAAAAGTCCTGATTTGGGCGCCATGAATAAGATGCGAAATATGGAAGGGATTCCTGCAAAAGCAAAATGGCGTTTAGCCGCAGCTTATGCTTTGTTGGGCAAGAAAGAAGTGGCTCAACAAATAATTAAAGGCTTGTCTACTAGAGTAGAAAACTATACAGAATTGAGCTACACCTACGGGACTGCTTTGAGAGATGAAGCAATGATTTTGGAGACCTTGACCTTATTAAAAAAACGGACTGAGGGAGCGAATTTATTGCTGCGTATGTCGAAGGATTTGAGTTCGCCAAAATGGTTGTCGACACAAACGGTTGCTTATTCTTTGATGGCGATTGCGAAGTTTGCTGGAGACGAAAAACTGGAAGCAAAAATTCCTTTGGAGTATCAAATCGGAAGCAATGCCAAACAATCTGTTGCGATTAAAGATGCCCCAATGGTGCAATATCAAATTGATATAGAAAAAACAGATCAACGCAGTGTAATGGTAAGTAATAAGGCTAAAACGCCTTTGTTTGTTCGGGTCATTATGAGCGGGCAACCTCCCTTGGAAGACACCAAAGCCGATGCTTCTAATATTGCATTAACGGTGACGTATAAGGACATGAATGGCGAAATAGTTGACCCAACAACTTTAGCACAGGGAACAAATTTTGTTGCTTATGTCGATGTTGCGCACAAAGGCATTGGGGGGAATTATGATGAAATGGCGTTGCATCAAGTCTTTCCTGCGGGTTGGGAAATTATCAATACTCGCATGAATGCGGCTTATGATAATTCGGGGAGTTCTAGAATGGATTACCAGAATGTGTTGGATGATCGAGTGTATACTTATTTTGATTTGCCAATGGGAAAAACGTACCAATACAAATTTTACTTAAATGCGGCTTATCAAGGGAAGTTTTATATGCCAAATGTCGCTTGTTCGGCTATGTATGATAATGCTATTTATGCCAATACGGCTGGAAAATGGGTGGTCGTGGATGCGCCAAAAGCGGCTTTGTAGAGAGTA
>CACVAQ010000069.1 GCA_902727865.1 uncultured Aureispira sp.
TAAATTAGGCATCAGGTTGTTTTTTATAGAATTTACTATTCATAACACTCCGTTGATTCGTTCACTCTGTTCATGAGGACATCTAAATCAACGTAGCACTCATCAGTGGAGTAAGTAGATGAACAAATTTTGTAATAAAAATGAGAATAGAGTTATCACACGATTTATTGGCCAAGAAGATTTATGATAAGGTCTCCGCAGAAGATAAAATGCTGACGAAAATCAGAAATTTTATTAAAGATCGTTTTGTCTATTTTAAAGAAAATAACGTCTTACTTTCTAAAGAAGATTTGAATTATATTGCGCCTTATCTCAAACAATTGACTTTAGAGCCCTATGAACTGATTTTTATAGATCGAAGTAAAAATGCCATACGATTGCGACGTTTTGTCTTCATAGGTATTGCGATAGCCGTTATTTTTGTGCTTGCTTATTTTATGAATAAGACGGAGGAGGTTAAAGTTGAAAGCCAAGAGTTTTTAGCCAACCAGCTATTAGAGTATAAACGGGTAGAGAAAGAGGCAGAAGCTCTTTCTAATGCCTTGATTGAAAGTAGAGAAGGTTTGGACGCTACGAAAAAAGAGCTCCGCCTTGCCTTGTTACAATTACAACAGAAAAACGATACCTTGTTGCACGATTATGCCGTTTATAAAGTGGGGAAAGATCACGACAACGAACAACTTATAGAAGCTTTGAATATCGCTCAATCGGCAAAATTAAGTGAATTGGCTGCCCCAATTGTTTACGATGACCGAAAGTATGCCTTTCAGTTGGCAAGGCGAGCTTGGCATCTAAATCCAGAGAATCAACAAGCGATGAAAATAATTTATCAGACGCTTGATGCCAGCTTAGAAGCCCCTTTTTCTAAACAAAAAACTAGAAATTTTATAAAAAGCAAAGACAAGGAATGGGGAAGGTTGAGTGCTCAAAAAATGAGCGCTATTTTTAATCCAGAGAATACGGTTGTTGCAAGTAATAAAAAACAAAAAATGGCGGAGCAAATTAAAAAGGCTAGCACAAAAAGAGAACCTCCAACAATGAGTTTTGTTCCTGAACAACAAGCGGCAAAGGTAAAAGCGGAAATAGGTAAATTACAACAAAAGTTACAACAAAAAATTGAGCAGCAACAGCAACAGCAACAACAACCTATAAATTTATCCAAATAACAGCATGAACTTAGAGTTATCACATGACACATTAGCGAAAGCAATCTACGATAAGGCATCTAGAGAGGATAAGATGTTGGTGAAAAAACAAAACTTTGTTAATCGACGGTATAAATACTATTTGGCTTCCAATGTGTTGTTGGATGGAAAAGACCTAGATCGTGTCATGCCACATCTTAATAAGCTGAACTTGGACCGTGAAGTCTTGTTTTTTGTCCGAAGAAGCCAAAATTATACACAAAGGCGGCAATGGGCAATTGTTGGAGCGGTATTGATTGTTTCCTTAACCTTATTAATGTTTGGAATACAAGCTGGCGTCACTTTTTATGACTTGCAGGTAAATATAAGCAACAAAAAAGCGATTAGTTTAGCCCTAAAAGAAGCGCAGGAAAAACGAGCGTTGGCAGAAAATAAAGCACAACGCTTGTTGGATGGCACGGATGCCAATAGTCCAGAGGATTTGCAGAATATTAATGTTGTTAAACAGTTGATTATAAAGTACGATACCTTAGGGAAAGAACAAACGGACATTACGAAACAGCGTGATTTGGCGCAATCAGCCACCTTGAGTAATTTGGCTGCTACTGCTTTAGCGCAAAATGATAAAACCTATGCCTTGCAATTGGCTTCCAAAGCTTGGGAGTTAAACCCAGAAAATAAACAGTCACTGGAAATATTGGAAAAAATAAATCAACAAGAAGCCATTGCCTTTGCTGATTTTTCTAGTAATAAACAAGCTGCTCTTGTTGAGAAATCACAAAGAACAACGGGGAAGTTAAAGGAGCAAGATTTAGAGGCGATTTTTTCTAAAGAAAATGAAGTGGTACAAAACCATGCTTTAGGTATTCAAAGAAGTATCAGTTCAAGTAAAGGAAGCCCTAGAACACCAAGTGCTGCTATGGCAACACCTAGTTTATATAACACAATTCAACAAAATGAAGATGTAAAACCGATTCTAGAAGCGGTGAAAGAATCTTTAGAACCCGAAAAACTCGATAGAAAAACAAATTGCTTTTTGGCTCAGAAAGATGTGGACAAATGGTTGCCTGTTAAAGAAAAGAAAATTTGGTCGCTCTTTGTGAAGTATGCTTCTGATGGTAAACTTTATGTACAAATTGTTTGGAATAAAAAACAAGACAATAAACCTTTGCCTCAATTGTCTCAACTTAGGTTTAGTAGTGCAGAGCAGGTGCGGGTCGTTCGTTTGATTAAGCAACCCGATACGAAAGGAAGAAGCATCTACATGGTTGTCCTGAATAAAGCAGATGACGATTGGTTGAAGGATACAAGAATTATAGGCTTTTCTTTTGCCATTGATGAATTGGATCTAAGCAAATACGAGGCGTTTGAAAAAGAGTTTTACTTAGAGGATGAAGTACAAAATAAATTAATCACAATGGGTAAGTGCTTGTTATGAAAATAGAATTGGCTCACGATACATTAGCAAAGAGCATTTATGATAAGTTTTCGGAGGAAGATAAAATGCGTGCGCAAATCCGTCAATTATTGATGGAGCGTTTATTGGATTACAAAGATCATTCAACTTTGTTAAGTAAGGATGATTTGAATTATATGGATTCCTATATTGACAGCATTGAGTTGAGTAGAGATGCTCTAAACCTTGTTCGAGAAAGTAAACAAAGACTTAAACGTAGAAAAAAGCATCTTAAGATAGTGGCTGCTTGTTCGATTGTTTTGTTGGTGGGTTTTAATTTAATCACTCGTTTTGCCAATCAACAAAATGAAAAATTATTGTTAGACGAAGAACAGACGGTAAGTCGCTTGGCAAAAGAAGATTCTTTAAAGAGAGTTGCGGAAGCACGTGCGGACATGTTGTACCAACAATTGTTAAAAACAAATCCTGAATTTACGCAAGATTTAATTGCTAGTTTTGATACCTTGAAAACATCTAAGGAAATGATGAAAAAGGAGCGCAACATTGCACAGTCGTCTACGCTTAGTGCTTTAGGACAGGCTGCCTTAAAACAAGCAGATAAAAATTATGCCTTTCAATTAGCGTCCAAAGCTTGGGAATTAAATCCTGAGAATAAATTAGCTTGTGAGTTATTGTATAAAATTAGTGATGATCCTAGTTATGGATCAGACCACCAAACGATGAAACTTGGACACTTAAGCAAAGAAGAACATCACGTTTATGTCGCGAACTTAATTGCCAAAGAACGCAGCGAAAATGGGCGTGGTGAGTTGGCGGAAGAAAAGTTACAACTTATTTTTAATCAAGGAAATACGGTTGTACACAATAAAGACGAAGGGGTAAAAGATAGGATTGAACGGTATTATGATGAATTAGAGGACAAAGCAAGTTCTTTAAAAAGTAGTATCAAGAAGAGTAAGTATTACTAACTCCTGTTACGCAACAAAAAAAGGGGTAAGGGACAATCACCCCCTTCGGTAATAACAGTTTGATAAATTAAGGATAGTGTATTAAGTTTTAATGTGAATCTCTAGATGGAAAAAAAAAAATGTTATGCATTGTTTATAGGTATTAATACTTATGAAAACGAAAAAGTAGCCAACCTAAGTGCTTGTATTCAAGATGCGCAACGCTTGTTGACGTATATTGAAGCGAATTTGAATGAAGCGGAATACGAGCTAAAGCCCAAAACGCTATTTACGGGCTCTGAAACACTTCCTACCCGACACAATATTATTGAGGCCATCCAAAGGCACTTGGGACAGGCTAAAAAAGAAGACATGGTCTTACTTTTTTACGCTGGGCATGGTTCCAAAGAAAAAGCACCTCCAAATTTTAACGAAGCAGATGGCAATTTTCAAACGCTAGTGCCTTGTGACGCTCGTAATAGGACCGAAACAGGCGGGACGATTCGAAATATTCTAGACAAAGAATTGCGCTTTTTATTGCATCAATTGTGGGAAGTAGAACGCCCAGAAATTATTTTTATCCAGGATTCTTGCCATTCTACAGGAGCATCTAGAGCTTCCGAACAACTAAGCGTTGTTCTAGACGAATTAAAAGCATTGGAGCAAGAACTCCAAGCAGAAAATGCCCCAGAAAGACCGATAGCCAATCCACAACCTAGATTTACAGAACCAACAGAGGTCGAAAAACGGGGCGATTTGTGGTCTACTAATACGCCCGATGAGCTGTTGGCTACTTATACAGGTTTGAAAGATGCAGCAGCGTGGATGATTGCTGCGCTTGATACATCCAAGGAATCGGAGGCTGCTTTTGACCTGCCAATGGCAGAGCATATTCATTTGGCAGCTTGTGATAAACATGAATTTGCGTATGAAATTCCGCAGAAAGGCGGTGTGTTTACCAGTAATTTATTGGACATCTTAGAAGCTTCACAAAACACGATTTCGTACCAAGATTTATTCAACCGAATTCGTATGAATATTGGAGGTGTTTACCAGCAAACACCAGATTTGTACGTTCATAGTCCTAATTTTCAGAAGCGACACGAACTATTTTTAGGTGATTTGTTAAGACACAACAAAGCTCCTGCACAGCGTGATATAGATGTTTTTAATGGCTTTTATCCAGTTGTGCCCAAAGGTAGAACGGGCTGGCAAATCAAAGCGGGAGAATTGGAGTTGTTGCCTAGTTTGGAGGGGCAAATTAAAGCCATTCCGATAGAGGTTTTTTTGCAAGACCAACCACTGACTGGAAATTCTAATGCGGTCATCGATTATGTCGCTTCGGGATACAGCCAAGTCACCTTTACTAGTGCGGCTTATGATCGAAGAAAACACCGCAATCAGCTTTATGCAAAGATTCCTCCTAAATATATGCGTCGTTGGAGGGTGGCAATTTGTGTGGATGCTGGTCAAACGGGTGGCAATACAATCGCCTTGTTTGAAGATTATGCACCAAGGAAAAGTTTGAAGAATTTCCAAAGTGATGGAGGCCCTGCGGTGCGAATAACAGAGCAGGTTTCGGCCGCCAATTTTGTGGTTAAGGTTGCTAATAATTGGTTGGGTTTGTATCAAAAAGATGGAACCTTGGTCTTTTATGCAACGGCTTTGCAGTACGAAGAAAATGGACAACAACGGACGGTTCCTGTGATTAAAAAAGGACTAGAAGAGCCGCTTTATAAATATAGAAATGGAAAAGAAACGGCTCTAGATTGGGACGGAAATTATACGGTAAGCAGTGCCGAAAAAGCATCTGTTGCGCCTGTGTTTGACTACTTGGCCGCAGAATATCAAAAAAATCCTACACATAATATAAGCTTATTTTTTGAAGAAACACTTGGAGAAAATGCGTTCACGCAATTTCAAAAAACACAACAAAAAGTACTGAATTATTATGCACCATTTGTCAATTGGACCAGCCCAGAGAAAGCCAAATATATCTTAAAAACGGACTCAGATGGTTTTGTGGTTTATCCGTATCATAATGGCGAGGTGGGAGCCGTTCCTGCTTTTCGAAAAACCTTGGGTTTAAGCATAAAAGATGGCTATAGAGTGATTATTGCCTTGCAAAAAATGTGTAAGTGGCAGACCGTTTATCATTTGTATAATAAATTGCAAGTCATTACCTTAGCGCAGCATCAACATCAATTTGAGTTTGAGTTTAAGTTGTACCAAGTAGCGGCAACCAAATCTAGGGCGTTAGACCCGAATCGTTTGCACAGTTTGGTCAAAATACAATCTTGGAATGCAGCGCAATTTTCGAATCAGGAACAAGGTTTTAGCCAATCCTTGAATGATTTGCAAGCGACTAAAACACCGATTCGGTTTTTGTACAACGAGTTGTATCCATCAACTATTTTATTGGATTTTGACTTGGCAATTCACCATTTGAAAGGGGCTGAAAATGTCTATGTATCTAGTTTGTTGTTAGATAGTAATTATGCAATTTTGCCCTTGCAAAAAGCAATGGGAAATAATTGGTTGCCCGCTAAAAATTTGAGTACCAGTGGCGGGGGGACTTTAGTTTTAAATGGCTTGGAATTACATCAGCCACAACAGATGAAAAATTTTCCTCAAGAGGTCACTGAAGTTACGTTTTATTTGAAAATATTTATTGCTTATCAACGTTTTGATATATCGGGATTGTTGCAAACAGGATTGCCTGCCCCAGCACCCAAACTGACCAGACATGTGATGGCTAAAGATGGGACTAGAGCGATGTTGAAGCAACCGCCTAAAACAGAGGCAACAGGAAGTTGGTTGTCTTTTACGATTCCAATTGTCGTGGAACGGGAGGTGAAGGATTAAGGAGAAGTAATGATCCGACTAAAAAAATAAAAAAGATGAAAAAAGAATTGGCTTGGCTCTTGACACTTTCGATCTTGATAAGTGCCTGTTCTGGAAAAATAATACAGAAAGGGGACAAAGCTATAGAGCGATATACGATTGGTTTTGGTTCTTGTGGCAAACAGACGAAAGCGCAGCCGATCTTAAATGTGGTGGTGGATAACGCCCCAAATGTGTTTATTTATTTGGGGGATAATATCTATGGCGACACAAGGGACATGGAAGAGCTGCAACAGAAATACGATCAGTTGGCCGCAAAACCAGAGTTTCAACGCTTAAAAAAGACAACGCCTATTTTGGCAACCTGGGACGACCATGATTTTGGAGAAAATGATGCAGGGCGTTATTATCCATTCAAGGAAGCTTCTAAAGAAATTTTTCTGAATTTTTGGAACGAACCGAAACGTTCTGAACGTTGGAAACATGCAGGCGTTTATCATGCCCTTCGATTAAAAGATGCTCCAATTGACATTCAAGTCATTTTGCTAGATACTCGAACATTTAGAGATGATCTGACAGAACGAGTGAAAGGGGGAAATACCGTTTATAAGAATGATTATCAGCCGACCTTGTCGCCCGATTCTACCTTTTTGGGGGCGGAACAATGGGCTTGGTTGGAAACAAAATTAGAAGAAAAAGCAGATTTGAGAATCATCGCTTCGAGCAATCAATTTGCACATACATACAATGGCTGGGAATCGTGGAACAATGTGCCACAGGAACGCAAAAAGATGCTTCAATTGATTCAGAAGACGAAAGCGAATGGCGTCGTTTTTTTGTCGGGAGATGTACATTGGGGCGAGTTGTCAAAGTATGAAAACGAGTATACGTATCCTATTTATGACATTACTTCTAGTGGATTGACGCAAAGCTGGCATGAGATAGAACCGAATGCAAATCGGATTGGTCTTCCTATTCGTAAGAATAATTTTGGTTTGATTGAAATTGAAACGCAGCAGCGAACAACCTTGACGTTTAAACTAAAAAATAAGAAGAATTTAATCGCTGTCGAGCATCGTATTTATTTATCTGAATTAGATTTTAACAAGTAGCATGACGGACTTTAAAGATCAATATGGTTTTTCCTTAGAAGAATGGGAGATTTGTCTATCTGTTTTGAAACAGTTGAAGGATAAGCCTTTGGATAATCCAGCGAATCAGCCGTTTGCTAGCCTAATTACTAAGATTCATAAAAATGCTAAAAAACAGCTTAAACAAAGCGTTCCGCAGGTAGAAAAAAAATCAGATGTAGACTTGCTCAAAGCTGCGGTTGTTTCAAAAAATGCCTTGGAAGGAAGGACTGTTTTTGAGCATCAAGAAGCTATAAGCCCTCCTTTTTATACCGAATTCAAAAAGCCTAAGAATTGTTATAGTTGTAATGTTTTGTATGCTAAAATGCATTCGTTTTATCATCGCTTGTGTCCGAATTGCGCTGCCTTAAATTACAATTACCGAGGCTTGCCCGTTGACTTGACGAATCGAAAGGTCATCTTGACGGGCGGGCGGGTGAAAGTTGGCTACGCTTGCGCCTTAAAATTCTTGAAGAATGGCGCTGATTTGGTCGTGACCACTCGCTTTCCTGCCTTGGCTTTGGAGCAGTTTAAGCAAGAAGCTGATTATGAAAATTGGAAAGATCGTTTGACGCTTTATGGTTTGGATTTGCGAAATATAAAGGCGGTAGAAGGCTTTATTCGTTATTATAAAAAACACTACAATCGTTTAGATATATTGGTTAATAATGCCGCTCAAACGATCCAATACCCAGGGGCCTATTATCAACCGCTAATTGCGAAAGAACAAGCTTTGTTGACTATGAATTCAACAAAATACTTGATTGAGAATGCTACGCCAGTGGCAGAAAAACAAGACGCCTTGGATTTGTTTAAAGCAAGGACAACGGACTTGTCTTTGAATCGCTTTGGGCAGCCTGTTGATGGTCGAGAAAAAAATAGTTGGAATGCGACTTTGGAAGAAATTTCTACATATGAATTATTAGAAGTAAATTTAATCAATCATATTAGCCCTTATTTGATGATAAAGGCCTTGACTCCTTTGTTAAAAGCGTCTGATTTTGAGGCAAAGTTTATTATTAATGTGACTTCTTCCGAAGGGCAATTTAGTTATCAAAATAAAACAGTGTATCACCCGCATACCAATATGACCAAGGCGGCTTTGAATATGTTGACACGAACCTCCGCATCGGCTTATGCCAAGGCTCAAATTTATATGAATAGTGTTGATGTTGGTTGGGTCTCAACAGGCGCGCAAGAGTCGAAGCGCAAGGCGCAGTTTGAGGTCGGTTATATTCCGCCTTTAGATCCTGTTGATGCGGCCGCTAGAATTTTACATCCCATTCATCAAGCGCTGGTGCATAAGGAGTATTATGTTGGTGTCTTATTGAAGAATTTTAAACCAGTTGACTGGTAACAATATAGGTAAGAATTGTTTGCATAACGGGAAATGCACCTACTTGCAAGGTAGGAGTTATGAGTTCGAGGCTCATACAATTTTTACCTTTTTTAAGAAAATT
>CACVAQ010000070.1:0-3398 GCA_902727865.1 uncultured Aureispira sp.
ATATATTTCATATAATAAACTCGTCCTCTGCAAAATGCACAAATATTACTTTAGTTACAATAATTACACAGAAAAAGATAAAATTAAACACTGCTCTAGACCAAGTTTATTCGGATGCACTTGCCTTAGACCTGCTCACTAGCCCTCTTCAATAGCCGCCATTTTCTTAAAAAGTCCTGCTAGATTTGTAATTCGTTTTGGGGTACAAGTGCCACAGAACTTAATGCTCGTGAGTTGATTACTGGTATAACACAGACGGATTAAAATAGCACTGTAATCTACTTCTAGCGCTGGATTTTTGAGTTTGTACCGTTCAACTTGCTCTACTTTGTCTGAAAACTCCGTCACTTCTTGTGTCGAAGAAACCGTAGCAAACTCATGATTTTCAACCAAATAAATAGCCATATATTCAAAGAAATACTTAAAGTCTTCTTCTGTCCAACGTTTTGCGTCGTAATGCATGGTAAATCCATTAATCTTAGAAATCATAAGAAAAGAAACAAAAGGATCTTTATTATTACAACAACTTTGGTGATTTAAAAAAGCTTCGTATAAGCTTGCCAACATGGATTGATACTTCTTGGTTTTTAGCCATTTTTCATATTGAATATAATAATCATCCGATCGGTCTATAGGCTCTTGGTTGATAAGATCTCCTTCACTACAGCAGTTTTTTGCCAGAGACTTTTTTAAATAGTTTAGTAATTTCATTTTTTTTGTTCGTGAATAACGTACTCTTTTTTCTTTTTTTAATAAAAAAAATAGAGCCTATGTTTAAAAGCGGTCTACTGCTTGTTTTATTTTTTTTCAAGTTGTTTGGCTCCATTTCTACTACTAAAGACAGATTAATTCCTATTTTTGTTCTCATTTCCATGAAAAAACTTTTTTAAGCACGTGTTTTACACCAAAATTGAAAGAATAATCGAATTATGAGCTATTTGGACGAACTTAATGAAATTCAACGACAAGCAGTTACGCACATAACGGGTCCTGCCTTAATCATAGCAGGTCCTGGATCAGGAAAAACACGTGTATTGACCTTTCGAATTGCGCATTTAATCGAATCGGGCATTCCCCCTTGGGAAATTCTGACCTTGACATTTACCAATAAGGCCGCCAAGGAAATGAAAGAACGTATTACCAAAGTTGCTGGCGCAAATGCCAATCAGATTTGGGCGGGAACCTTTCACTCTGTTTTTGCTAGAATATTGCGTAGCGAAGCCTCTAAGATTGGTTATCCTTCTGATTTTTCAATTTATGACAGTCAAGATGCTAAAAGTGCCATTACTGAAATTGTCAAAAAACGGGGCTTAGATAGTAAAGTCTACAATGCTTCTGCGGTTTATAGTCGTATTTCCTTGGCTAAAAACAATGTAATTTCTCCAGAAGCCTATGCCCTAGATACCGAACGAATCAAAGAGGACAGACAGCGTAAGATGCCTTATATTTATAAAATATATGAGCTGTATGTAAAAAAATGTATGCGTTCTGGCGCAATGGATTTTGATGATTTGTTGTATCAAATGTATCGTCTATTGGATGAGAATCCTGAAAATATTTTGGCAAAATACCAAAAACGGTTTAAATACATTTTAGTAGATGAGTTTCAAGATACCAATCAGTTACAATATTCTATTATTCAAAAATTAATTACCTACCCTGGTAGCACTAAAAATATTTGTGTGGTAGGAGATGACGCACAAAGTATCTATGCTTTTCGTGGCGCTACGATTCAAAATATTCTAGATTTTGAAAAGGAATTTCCAGACATTACAATTTTTAAATTAGAGCAAAACTATCGCTCTACCAACTTTATTGTACAAGCTGCCAACGATATTATTTCTAGAAATAGTCAACAAATTAAAAAGACGATTTTCACAGCAAAAAATGGAGGAGAACCCATTCGAGTGGTTCGTGCAATGACCGATACGGAAGAAGCTCGCAAGGTCGTTGATATGATTGTCGAGCAAAAAAATCGGTACCACATTACCAACGATGATATTGCGATTTTATATCGTACCAATGCACAGTCTCGTGTATTTGAGGAATCGTTAAAAAGCCATCGCATTGCCTACAAAATTTATGGTGGGACTTCTTTTTATGATAGAAAAGAGGTAAAAGATGTTTTAGGCTACCTTAGAGTAATTGTAAATCCTAAAGATGAAGAAGGCTTAAAACGGGTCATCAATTATCCAACTAGAGGTATTGGAGCAACGTCGCTGACTAAATTGACCACGATTGCAGAAAACGAAAATTTATCTCTGTGGACCATTCTTCAAAATGTTCAGCATGCAGGATTGCCTAAACGCACCGAAAATTCGATCAAGCAGTTTGTGGGACTCATTGAAATGTTTCAAGCACGAATGGAAGAAGTTTCTGCTTATGAGATCACAAAATATGTCGTTAAAATGTCGGGTATTATCAAAGACATTCAAAAAGAAAAAACAATAGAAGCGCAGAGTAGAGTTGAAAATATAACCGAATTACTCGATGGAATCAAGGGCTTTGTAGAAGACGACGAAGTCGATGAATTTAATACCAACATAGAAGACAAAACCTTGGCTAGTTACCTTCAAAACGTCGTTTTATTAACCGATATAGACAAAGACGAAGAGGAAGTTAAACGGGTAAAATTAATGTCTGTTCACTCCTCTAAAGGCTTGGAATACAAGTCGATTTTTATCGTTGGCTTGGAGGAAAATTTATTTCCTTCGATGATGGCTTTACGGTCTAAAAACCTGCGTGCTGCGGTTGACGAAGAGCGTCGTTTATTCTATGTTGCGGTCACGAGAGCAGAGCAATTTTTGACGCTTTCTTATGCTTCGAGTCGGTATCGTTTTGGGAATATGGTCTATAATAATTCCAGCCGATTTTTGGAAGAAATTTCGCCTAAATACTTAGATTTATCCAGTACCACCGCTAGGGCGAAGGTGTCTCAATTCCCTAAAAAGAATCGAAATCGCTTTACCCAGATGAATAAAAATTCCAATAAGCAAGCAGAAAAAATGGTTAACTTTAAAGCTAGTCCGATGTCTGCAATTGTAGCTGGTGCCAAGATTTTGCACGAGCGTTTTGGTAGTGGTAAAATTGTAGCGATTGATGGGCAAGGTGCTGGTAGAGTCGCCACTATTTTCTTTGAAGATGGTGTTGGCGAAAAGCGTATTATGCTAAAATTTGCTAAGATCCAAGTGGTCGGCTAGTTGCGTGTTATCCTAAGTATTTTGGTTCTGTGGCAAAAAGGGTCAACGAACCAGTATTTTTTAATGTTATTCACTGATGTTCCACAGAAAGGGCTTTGTTCTTTCGACGACTGCTTCGTTTTTTTAGGCTACAAGAAGGTTGTTTTTTAGAATACTCTTTTTAGAAAACGGTCTCTTGTAACATTACTTCGTGGAGAA
>CACVAQ010000070.1:3498-8905 GCA_902727865.1 uncultured Aureispira sp.
AAATTATATTAGTTTGATTATCAATAAGATAGCCTTGAATTGTTAATTTGACTAAATTATTGATAATCAAACTAATATAAAATGGTTTTTATGTTTTTTGGTAAAAAAACTAAAACCTCGGAGAAGCAGCGAAGCTAATCCCACGAAGTATTATTATAACGTACACTTTGAAGTGAATTGGATAGAGGTTTGTTTTGTACATTATTCGTTTCAGTAAAAAAAACTACAGCAAAAAAAAAGGAGTAAAAGGGCAAATATCTGTCCTTTTACTCCTTTTTTTTCTATTATAAATCTCTACGACTCGTCCTTATCTCTAAAAATCAACGCTCCGATTGACAACATAGCATGCCCTGTTTGAGAGGCTCCAGTTACCCGTTGAATCGTGGAAGAAGAAGTATAAGGGCTGTATTCAAAGTCTTTGAGGGTATGAGAATAGCCAAAGTCTAAGTAAAAGTGTTTCCATCTCAAGCCTAGCCCTGCACTAATATCATGGCGCATATCCGTGACTCCAGCAATAGATTCTTCATAAGGAGACGTTTGGAATTGATAGCCCAAACGAAGCCGTGCCAAACCAAAAGCCATTTCAGCGCCAATTCTAGCTTTCAAAACCCCTTTATAACCTGCTACTACTCGATCGTTCAAATCATTGATAAACTTGTTGTTTGCGACCGTACGCTCATTTTCCAACAAGGCGAAAGAAGCCCAACTATAATCACTATATTCTACATCTAAGCCAATAAATCCTCGTTTAGGGATAACGATTCCAACACTTCCCATAAACACCCAAGGAGTGACCAAGTCGTGCTGTAAGACGAGAGGATCAGCATCTTCCATCGCATAATTTGTTGCTTGCAAAAGGCTGTCGTATATAATTTCGCCATAAAGTCCTGAATTATAAGAATCAACTAGACGATACGCTGTTGGTGTGTGTACTGCTAATCCGATGCGCACTAATTTATTAATTCGATAAATCATCCCAATTTTCAGGTTGATTCCTGTTCCTTTTACATTCCTGTTTTCAGTAAAATCTAAGGCTATAAAATCAAGGCTATCACTCGTTTCTTGATACAGATGATCTTCATTCATTTCCATAAAATCAACTCCAAGCGTTGCAGCGATATAAAGTTTGTTGTCATAGTTTCCGCCAACTGTAAACCCCAACTCATTGACGCCACCAGTTCTTCTAATATTCTCATATTTGTTGGTGTAAGAAGAATCAGAAACACCTCCATTGGGAGTATATCCTCCAGAAACGCTGTCCATCAAATAAGCATTGTAAGCCAACCAACCTTCGTAAGGATCTAAGTTTTCGGAAGAAATTCCAGCAGAATTTTCTGCAAAAGACTGTATTCTGGAACCTGTAGAAGCCCCTTGATAGGTAAAATTACGAGCATAATTTGCAATGCGATTAAAGGTCAGTCCTACATTAACAGCCTTCCATTTTGTTCTACTACGTCGCAATGGGCTAGCAATGACTAATCCGATGTTACCAAAAGTCATTTGCGATAGACGATCTTTTGTTTGGTTGCTTAGAAAATCAGTTTTGGTGTTATCAAATAAACCGCCCAAAGAAATTCCGAGTTCCATTCTGCGATAAATTGCAATACCTGCTGGATTCAAATTTGCGGTAGACATATCGCCACCTAAGGCACCTAAGGCATTACCTAAAGCCATTGATCGAGCCGTGACCGTTTGATGGTTTTCGCTAAACAACAAAGCATCAGAGGTTATTTGTGCTTTGCTTTGAGTATGCATAAAAAATAAAGCAAGTAGGATGAAAATGGATTTCATATATTTTTTTTATTTAGTGAGGTGTGTGTATGTTTTAAAATAGTTTGTGTTTGTGCCTATTCTTTAGCAAGAAAAAATTGTTCCATTTAGCTTCTTAGTAATGTTAAAAAAAGGGGTTCTTTGACAAATCGTGCGGAGTTGAAACCCTAGGCTAACTTTTAACAGCTATGAATTGAGATATACCGTTTAAGTAGAAAGTCGTAAATCGTTTATTATCAAAAGAAAATAGACGGTTTTCTACTTAAAAGGTACGAGGCATACCGTCTAATGAAAAAAGTGGCTTAAACTACTAGTACACGATTGGTCAAAGAACGAAAAAAAGAACTTAAGTAAAATTTGAAACAAAAATAGGTTCTTTGCCCCTTTTTGCCAGCCCATAAAAAATAGCTTAGGCTTTACTATTTACGACCAAATACCTACTGTTATGAAAAAGAAAAAGAGTCCGCTGTGGCAAAAATTAGCTGTGCTGAATCTTTGAGTTGTCAAAGCCCACCCAAATATAGCTTCTTATAAAGTTCCTATTTGCGAGGGGCTAATTTTCAGTCCTCTATTTCTTAGCGATTCCTTAGAGTCCTTTATTCACTAGTAGCTTAAACAAATAAAAAAAGTAGAACAGTTTCCTATTCTACTTTTTTAAATTTATGGGTAATAACTTATTTCTCAAATTATCTTCTACTACCTTTGCTTGAGCCTCTTGAAGAACTACTACTTCTTGAAGAAGAAGAACTGCTAGAACTTCTTGAAGAGCTACTGCTGCTTCTAGAAGGTGTCGTTGCACGGCTTGATGAGCTACTTCTAGACGGGGCTGCTGAACGACTTGGAGTCGTGCTCCGTGAAGGAGTGGTACTACGGCTTGGTGTTGTACTTCTTGATGGTGTATAAGTATTTGACCTTGATCTTGTGTATGGATTATTGTTATTCGATGGCGTATACGTATTTCTAGTTGGACTTGTTCTAGAAGGGCTTACTCTTGTTGGTGTATAGTCCGATCCTGCTCTTGTTGGAGCATTATTGCTTCTAACAATAGTTGTGCGCGTTGGTGTTTTAGTGGTACGTATCGTTTGACCTCTACTATCCGTTGTCGTAATCGTCCGTGTTCCTGTGCTACCTCTATTATCGCTCGCACCTCTTGTTGTTGCGATAGGAGCAACACTACTCGTACGAACACCAGTATTCGGCGTTCTTCCATTTCTTACATCTCCTGTTCTACTCGAAGCTCTACTACGATCATTAAGCGATGAAGCTGTTCCATTATTAACGGATCCTGTATTTGTGATACGTCCACCAGGACCACGGCTAGTATGTCCTCCACCGCCTCTTACAGCATCAGAACCTCTACGACCTCTTTGATGCACATAGTTGGTTGCATTTGGAGTAGAAGCAGCATAGTTATAACCATAGTTAGAAGCCCAAGACCCTGCTCGGTATCCATCGCACCAACCATTATTGTATCCATTATAATATCCTGAATTCCAGTTAGAACCATAATAGCCGCCATAAGGGCTATTCCATCCCCAATTATTACCATAATAACGACGACCTCTCCAGCCACCATACCCGTATACCGTTCTCCAGTTTCCACCATAAGAATAGGCTTGTGCCATGTAGATACTAGAACCATACAAATAAGGATCGTAAGAATTATACCAGTAGTTGTCTACATAATAATCGCTGTAATACGAAAATCCTTGTGCTGGTGCATGAAAGCGACGCACTCTAGACGCATATTGATAATCATAAGGCTCATAATTTTCGTCGATTGGATAATCTTCATAAGCGCCACCTTTTACCGTTTCGGTCTCTACGATTTCGTCTTCAAAGGTTTCTTGTTCTGGAGAACTATCTGGTGTGTTTTGGGTTTTAGTTTCTTTGTAAACGATTTCTTCTTCTACACCATCAAAATAGATGTCATCGTATTGGATGTTCTCATTTTGCGCAAAACTAGATTGTAGTGCGAAGCAAAATGCCGTACTAAAAAGAAATGATAGGTATTTTGATTTCATGTTATTGAGTTTTGATTCAAAACAACTTTTGCTAAAATTTTGAATATTGGAAAATAGATTAGACCGCTTTACAAGTTTTAAGTTTCTAGATTATATCCAGTACTAAATGAATTATAATTATTAAACAGTAAGTTTGTTCTTAGATAATTGATTAAAATTCATAAATTTGTGTCTTCTTTGTTATAAAGATACATTATTTTGAGTCAGTAAGTTGTTAAAATCACAATTTCTAATCGACTTTAACACAGGTTAAAATTTACATAGACGCACAAAATAGTTTCTTTTTTTATTTATTTAACTACAAAAAATATACCACAAAAAATGGCTAAGGAAATTACATCACAGTCCGAGGACTACTCTCAATGGTACCTTGACATTGTGAACAAAGCAGGCTTGGCAAGCAATTCAAAGGTACGTGGCTGCATGGTCATCAAACCTTACGGCTTTGCTATCTGGGAAAAAATTAAAGCTGATTTAGATCGACGATTTAAAGAAACAGGTCATGTAAACGCTTATTTTCCGCTGCTTATCCCCAAAAGCTTTTTGAGTCGTGAAGCAGACCACGTAGAGGGTTTTGCCAAAGAATGTGCTGTTGTAACACACCACAGACTGATGAACGATCCAAATGGCAACGGCGTGGTAGTTGATCCTGATGCTAAATTGGAAGAAGAGTTGATTATTCGCCCAACTTCTGAAACCATTATCTGGGATACTTATAAAGATTGGATTCATTCTTACCGTGATTTGCCTTTATTGATTAATCAATGGGCAAATGTCGTGCGTTGGGAAATGCGGACTCGTCCATTTTTGCGTACCACTGAATTTTTGTGGCAAGAAGGGCATACGGCACATGCAACGAAACAAGAAGCACAAGATGAATCCCGTATGATTCTAGATCTTTATGCTGACTTTGTAGAATCTGTTATGGCGATTCCTTTGTATAAAGGAGAAAAAACAGCCCATGAGCGTTTTGCTGGGGCCGAAAGTACGTATACCATCGAAGCCTTGATGCAAGATGGAAAAGCACTGCAATCGGGTACTTCTCATTTCTTGGGTCAGAATTTTGCCAAAGCGTTTGATGTTAAGTTTTTGAACGAAAACAACAAGTCGGAATATGTCTGGGCTAGTTCTTGGGGCGTTTCTACTCGCTTGATGGGGGCTTTGATTATGATGCATTCAGATGACGAAGGTTTGGTTTTACCTCCCAAATTGGCTCCAGTACAAGTTATGATTATACCTGTACCTAAACCAAATGGTGAAATCAATGCTGTTGTAGAAGAAATTATGACGGCTCTAAAAGCAAAAGGCATTTCTGTAAAATACGATATGGACAAGAAAAAACGTCCTGGTTTCAAATTTGCTCAATACGAAATGGAAGGTGTTCCTGTTCGTTTGGCGATTGGAAAACGTGATTTGGCCAATGGTGTGGTAGAAGTTGCTCGTAGAGATACCAAAGAAAAAACGTCGGTTGCCTTGGATGGCGTGGCAGAATATGTAGAACAATTGCTAGAAGACATTCAAAACAACTTGTTTGAGCGGGCTAAAAAGTTCCGTGACGATAGTACGCACAAAGTAGATACTTGGGAAGCATTCCAAGCGGTTGTTGAAAAAGG
>CACVAQ010000071.1 GCA_902727865.1 uncultured Aureispira sp.
TAAAACCAATTCGCCCACTTGCTATGCCCATTCTTTTACTAGAAGGTGTATTATTAGTGGTAGCTGTTTTCGTTGTCTTGCTTTTAACGGGGGTTATAACGTTCTGATACGATCTGGTAATATTTATTCTAAGCAGAAAAAAACGGTTGCTCAATTCAAGGTCAAACGAAACAATATACAGAAAGTATGCATTCTATTATCGAGTTCTATGGATCTTAGAGTAAAAAAAGACGCCCGAAGGCGTCTTTTTAAGTATCATACAGATACTACTTTTATAATATTCACTGGACAAGCTTTCTCTGCCCGTTTATTGTCTTCATACTCATGGTCTCCAACTTTTACAACATGAAAACCACGTTTATCTTTACTTCCAATAAGAACCGTTTTGCCATCTTTTTTAGACATGGCCCAGCGATCGGAAGCCATTTCACAACAATAGTTGCAGCCAATACACTTGGCACGTTGTAATGAGATTGTTACCATACTAATTATGCTTCAACTTCGACTTCAACAAGCTTGTACAACTTGTCTGATTTTCTAATTAATTGCTCCAAAGGAAACGTACATTCCATTCCTTTGGTGGCTTCATTTACCTTTGCACTATTGACCATCAACTCCGTAATGACCGTTTCCACGACACCAGTCGTCGGGCCAATAATCACGACTTTATCCCCAACAGTTAAGCTATAAGCATCAATATCAAAGTGCGCTACTTTTGCTTTTGGGTAATAATGAATGCCTTTACCTAAGAACACTTTCTTTTGCTGTGCCGAAGAACCATGCTTCTTAGTCCACTCGCCCATCTCTTGTCCCAAATAGTAACCACTCCAAAAACCACGGTTGTACACTTTCGCTAAGCGAGCCATCCAAGCGTCGATTTTCTCTTGGTTATAAGTTCCTTCGTTATAGGCATCAATTGCTTCACGATAACACTCAATAACTGTTTTGACATATTCTGGAGCACGTCCACGACCTTCGATTTTCAAAACACTCACTCCTGTTTCAATCACTTGATCTAAAAAATCTAGCGTACACAAATCTTTAGGAGACATGATGTATTCATTGTCAATTTCGAATTCATGTCCACCTTCAATATCAACGACACGATATTTACGACGACAGTTTTGGATACAAGCACCACGGTTGGCAGAAGAGTTCTGCGTATGTAAGCTCAAATAACATTTTCCAGAAACCGCCATACACAAAGCACCATGTGCAAAGATTTCGATACGCACCAAGTCACCACTAGGGCCGCGAATATCATCTTTCTTAACGCCATCTACAATCGTTTTGACTTGACGAACAGACAACTCTCTTGAGAGCACCATGACATCTGCAAAAAGGCTATAAAATTGTACCGTTTCTATATTCGTTACATTCAATTGCGTAGAAATATGCACGGGCATTCCTTTAGACTTTGCATATTGAATCACCGCTTGATCCGAGGCAATAATTGCCGTAATTCCCGCAGCAATAGCTTTATCTACAATTTTTTTAGCTAAACTTAAATCATGATCGTAAATGATCGTATTTAACGTAATGTATGTTTTAACATTTTTAGGTCCACAGCGTTCTGCTACTTCTTCTAAATCTTCTAATGTAAAATTCATTGTAGAACGAGCCCTCATGCTCAATTGTTCTACGCCAAAATATACAGAATCTGCTCCTGCGTCTATAGCTGCTTGCATGGCAGCAAAATTACCGGCTGGTGCCATTAATTCTATCATTGCTCTTCTTTTTATTTTATCGTTATGATTTTGCTGTTAAGAACACCTAATTTATTCTAAAAAGATTAGAAGTGGTCAATCATTAACTGCAAACTGAAGTACAAACTTCGTTAATTTTCACTAAAAATCCATTATTAAAGCGAGAATACTTCCTATACTTTTCACTTTTTTGGGTAAAAACCCAATTAAGTAAGCCATTTACAAGACTTTAAACCTTCTTTTGAAAAAAAACGGTATTGCTGTCCATTGAGATAGTAATACCGTTTTTTTAAAAATTTTTATCTAACATTACTCCGTTGAAAAATCGTATTAGTTTGATTATCAGTAAGATGAGTTTTTAGTTGTCAAAGTATTAAAAAGCTGATAATCAAACTAATGCAAGATGCTTTTTTACGTTTTTCATAGAAAAACTAAAAAATCAACGGAGTATTAATCTAAACTATAACTTATCTAAACTATAGTGATCTCCTATATATTCGCCATAATAACCAATTTCTAAAACTCGTTTTGCCCCAACCAAAAAATCTGCATTGATAATCTTTTCATATTTATCACCTACCCCCGCCTCTTTATAGACTTTACCAGCATACAGTGTTTGACCTTCTGAGATGGCTTCTTTTGCTTCTTTTTGACCATAAGTAGCTTGAACCTTTTCCGCCGAGCGTTCTATCGCATACTTTTCATAAATCACTTCATTGGGGTCAGAAATTACAGGAAAAGGAATTTCAGCATCTTTCACATACTGCGCCATCGTTTCTGAATTATTAGGATAAATAGCAAGCACTTCAATTCCTTTTTTCTTTAATTCATCGTACCGTTCGATCAACTCGTGTGTTCTTTTATTACAAATTGGACACCATACAGGTCTAAAAAAACAGATGAGAACTTTATCATTATCTTTTAAAATCTTATGTAGATTTATTTTATTACCAACAACATCTACCGTCTTGATATTATAGACTTTTACATCTTTAGATAGTTTTTGGGCAAAGATTTCGGTCGAACAAAACAAAAGGAATACACTAGATAATAGTAAGATTGTACTTTTCATATAAGTGGGGCTATAATAATTGAATAAATAAGAGCAATCTGCTTGACTGCTCCTTAAGCAAAATGAAAACGATGCCAATTCGTTTGATTCTACTATTTTTTTTGCTTTAAACAAAACTTTAACACACAATGTTTATAACATGCCATACATTTTGAAACATTTAATAGCATACTATTAGGACACAAGTCCCCTTTATAATAATAAGAGCCATTCTAAAAAAAGCATCATCATATCTAATAATACTTCATGGGATTAGTTCACTACGTTTGTTAGCTCGCTTTGCTCGTGAGCTCACTCCGTTCGGTTCATGAGCGCTACGCTTATGTTAGCTTCGCTGCTTCTCCGAGGTTTTAGTTTTTTTACCAAAAACCATAAAAACCATTTCATATTAGGTTGATTATCAATGATTTAGTCAAACTAACAATTCAAAGCTATCTTATTGATAATCAAAGCGAAGCACTCATGCAATAAACTAATATAATTTAGCTACGCTGAGCCTTTGTTACTTACGTGAGGTCGCTACGCTTAGTTCGGGTTCTCCACGAAGTAATGATCTAAAATTAGGTTTTTTTTTGTTTAAATGGATCGCTAAAAAAAAATTGTACCCTTGTTACAAAGACTTGTCCTCTCGTTACATTTCTCTTTTAGGCTTTAATAAAAAACTATATTTGTACCGCAAACCTTTGCAATGCTTAGAAAGAAATAGGATTACGATTTATAGTTTTTTTTGTAAAAGAAGGACTAGTAATACTCCTCTTTTGAAATTATTCTTTTTTTTAATCAAACATAAAAATATATTATGAGTGCTGTAGTTATTGAAATGTGCTTAGGGTCCATAAAAGCAGGCTTGTCAGGTGATGACAAACCTAAAGTATCCTTTCCTGCAATTATAGGGAGACCAAAGCAGGGTGTTACTGGAATGAAAGAATACTATGTAGGAGATCAAGTAGCATCCAATAGTGATAAATTAGATATTAGTATCCCTATAAAACATGGGATTGTGACCAATTGGGATGACATAAAATTGCTATTACAACACGCCTATAATGAATTAGGCCTTGACTCTAAAGATCACCCTGTTCTGTTGACCGAAGCTCCGTTAAATCCCAAAGCGAATCGGGAAAGACTTACACAAATGATGTTTAACGTATTCTCGGTTCCTGCTATGTATGTTGCCATGAATGGAGTGCTCGCACTATATGCAAGTGGTCGAACGACAGGAATTGTTGTCGTCTCAGGAGACGATGTATCTTATACAGTACCAGTTTATGAAGGATATGCTTTACCTCATGCCATTATTCGATTAGATTTAGCAGAATGTGATCTGGTTGATTTTTTAATAAAAGAATTACAAGCAAAAGGCTATCCTTTTGGAACTGCTTCCGAAAAAAGAGTCGCTATAGATATTTTAAGGGAACTAGGCTACGTTGCTTTTGATTTTGAACAAGAAATGCAAACAGCAGGTGCTTCTATTGACAAAAACTACAGCTTACCTAATGGACAAGTCATTACATTAGGTAAGGAGCAATTTAGAGCCCCTGAAACGATGTTCCAACCTTCATTTATAGGTATGGAATCTGCTGGCATTCATGAAACAACCTACAATTCTATCATGAAATGTGATGTCGATATTAGAAAAGACCTCTATGCAAATACCGTTATTGCTGGATCGAACACCTTATATCCTGGTATCGCAGACAGAATGCAAAAAGAAATAGCTGCCTTAGCGCCTCCTACTATGAAAATTAAGATTATTGCTCCGCCAGAAAGAGAAAATTCTATCTGGATAGGTGGAAGTATATTGGCAAGTTTATCTCAGTTTCAACAAATGTGGATATCTAAACAAGAATACGATGAAAGCGGTCCTTCTATTATTCATAGAAAGGCGTTTTAAAAGTAATCGGTTCGTTGATCGATGACTTTAGTCCATTCGAATACATAAAAAGGAATCTACCTAAAAAAGTAGATTCCTTTTTATTTTTGATCTTACGCAGAAGCCTTTAAAGAGCAACTTAAACGTTTGATTATTTAAACATGCCTTGCAATTGCCCCCAAAGTTGCTTTTTCTTAGATAAGTTACTCGCAATGGTTTCCAAGGTATCTGAAAACAAAAACTGTACTTTTTGAAAAAGTAAGGTCTGATAAATGGTCACATTCAGATGCAAACCAACCTCTTTTGGAGTAAAGCCAAAGACAAGCACCTTTTTTAGCTCAAAGAGTTCTGTTAATTCCTTATAAGGAATTGTTATTTTTGTGTTAATAACACAAACCTCCTCAGCCAGATTTGTCCCTACTGCCTGAAAAATTTTGCTCAACAGATCTAGATCCACTGAATTGGCATTTTTTAGCAAAACAACAATAGATCGATCTTTTGTCAAGCCTTCTTTCCAAGTAGCATCTTCTGTTACTTTATAGACTTCAAAGTCATAAAATGCTCCACTAGGCTCCGTTTTATTAGTAATTTCCATTCCACAAAAGTACTTAAAGTACCTTGTAAAATCATTTTTTTTAGAAAAAAAAATAGAATTCACAAAACAAAATAAAATTCCTAGCTGTTTAATAGTAGCCGAATAAAATTCTTTTGTAGCAATTTTTAGCATAAACAAAATTTTATTCTAAATAAGAGAACAAGTGTCCCTAGTTCATAAACAAAAATTTTGTTATTTTGAATAATGCGAAATTTTTAGTATTTTTGGAATAAATCAGAATGATATAAAACTATATACAAAGTAATAGTTCGCCATTTTCATTTTGCGTAAAAATATATTTTATAATACATAATATTAGTATCTTATGAAATACCCAGTAAAAGTACAGTTGGTAGAGAAATCTAGAAGAGAAGGCTTAGACATTGAAAATCTGCCTTTTGGCAAAACATTCTCCGATCACATGTTTGTTGCCGATTACATAGATGGTGCTTGGCAAAATTGTCAACTTGTTCCTTATGGGGATATTTCTTTTGCCCCTTCTATGATGGCACTTCATTATGGACAATCTGTATTTGAAGGAATGAAAGCTAATATTAGTACTCAAACAGGCGAACCGATGATGTTCCGTGCCAAAAAGCATGCACAGCGTTTCAACAAGTCAAGCGAGCGTTTAAGAATGCCTGCTGTTCCTGAAGAGTTATTTTTAGAAGCAGTCAATTCATTAACTGTTATTGATAAAAAGTGGATTCCACAATCTGCGGGTAGTGCCTTGTATCTTCGTCCATTTATTTTTGCCTCGGATGAGTCTTTAGGAGTTCGTGCTTCTAGTAGTTATAAATTCATTGTTTTCACAGGCCCTGTAGGTCCTTATTATCCAAAACCTGTTCGTATTTTAGTTGCTCAAAAATATGTGCGTGCCTTCCCTGGTGGAGTTGGATTTGCAAAGGCGGCTGGTAACTATGCAGCAACCTTAAAGCCTGCTGAAATGGCAAAAGAAGAAGGTTTTGATCAAATATTGTGGTTGGATGGTTTAGAGTTCAAATACTTGCAAGAATGTGGCACAATGAATATTTTTGCTGTGATTGGCGATACGGTCTTAACACCTCCTACCACGGATTCTATCTTGGATGGGGTGACTCGTGATAGCATTATCAAATTACTTACAGAAATGGGGATTAAAGTTGACGTTCGTCCAATCAGTATTGACGAATTGATCGAAGCGCATAAAGTTGGAGAATTAAAAGAAATGTTTGGTAGTGGAACCGCTGCGGTTGTGTCTCATGTTGCTGATATTTCTTACCAAGATGTTGTTTATGACTTGCCTGCAATCGAAGACCGCAAAATTGGTCCAATGATCAAAAAAGCCTTGACGGACATTAAAGAAAATACAGTGGTAGATAACCATGGCTGGGTAACTCCTGCAACCTCTACTATTTTAGAAAAAGTATAGATAATAACTGATCTTACGCAGAAAATTGATCTTGTCGATAAAATACCAAAATTTGTGTCTCAACCTATTCTTAATTTTGAATGCTTTATAGTACAAGGAGTATTAAAACATTAAAACATAGCTTAGAAACAGTAAAAAAATAAGATGACCATTCCTTAAATAAGTAACAATAGGTTTTAGTAGTAAATAAAAAATCCTGCGTAACATGAGTTAATACTTCGTGGGATTTTTAGTTTTTTTACCAAAAAAAATAAAAACCATTTCATATTAGTTTGATTATCAATAATTTAACTAAATCAATAATTAAAACCTATCTTGTTGATAATCAAACTAATATAATTTCTCCACGAAGTAATGATGAGTTATAAATTAAAATAGTTCTTGTTACTATTTAGCAGCACAACTACTCCGTCGTTTTAGTTTTTTACCAAAAAAACATAAATAAAGTAATGTCTTAGTCTCAATTCGTGGCTAAGACATTTTTTTGAAGTAGATCAAGTTTTGAGAATTGTTTTTTTTTTGCAAAACTATTCTAAATTTTCTTTAAAAAACGATTTAAAAGAATGACTTTTGCAACATACCCAACAATACTTCTCTAGAAGCTTCTAAAAAGCACTTAAATCTATTTGGTTATGAGTTTTGCAGATAAATTTGTCCGCAGTGCACAACGTGTCTTACCTTCTCCTTTTACAATAGCAATCCTATTAACCGTTTTCACTGTTATTCTAGCCTTGTTATTAACAGAGTCCAAGACAGATCAATGGCATTTAATTGAACTCTTATTGTATTGGGAAGGCGGCTTTTTTGATTTCCTCAAATTTGCGATGCAAATGATGCTAATCTTAGTTTTAGGGCATGTATTAGCGCTCACGCTCCCTGCCAATAAACTGCTCAACAGCTTGGTCAAACATTGCACGTCAACTGCTCGGGCAGCGTTTATTGTTACGTTTATTAGTGTCTTAGTTGCTTTTCTCAACTGGGGTTTAGCCCTAATCTTAGGCGCTATCTTTGCCAGAAAAGTAGGCGAACATGCTTCCCAAAATAAAATCCCGCTTAATTATCCTTTAATTGGCGCTGCGGGCTACTCTGGCTTAATGGTCTGGCATGGCGGCTTATCGGGTTCTGCCCCCTTAAAAGTAGCCGAGGAAGGACATAAATTCGTCGAACAAATTGGCTTGATTCCTTTTAGCGACACCATATTTTCGACCATGAACTTGGTTTGTATGTTAACATTGATCTTTGTGCTCCCTCTAGCCATGTATTGGATGGGCAAACGAGTAGAAAGTAATCTACTTTATTTGGAAGCAGAAGCAGAAGTAGATCCAATTCCTAAGACCATTACAGGAGCCGAACGATTGGACCACTCGCCCATTCTTTCTACGATATTAGGATTGGTCATGACCTTTATTGGTTTTTACAAAGTTCTGTTGGCTCCCATATTCAATGGGCAAGGCTTTGATTGGAGTTTTAGCTTTATCAATCCCAATTATATCATTTTTATGTTATTTGGATTTGCCATCTTGTTACATGGCAGTTTTTTCAAATTTAACCAAGCGGTCAGCAAAGGTATTGGAGGCTCGGCAGGTATTATGATTCAATTTCCTTTTTATGCTGGTATCATGGGGATTATGATTGGTTCGGGATTGGTCAATGTCTTTTCTAATGTATTTGTTGAATTATCAACAGCAAGAACATTTCCTGTTTTTACGTTTTTCTCTGCGGGTTTGGTCAATATATTTGTTCCAAGTGGTGGCGGACAATGGTTGGTACAAGGTCCGATCTTAATAGAAGCCTCCCAAAGACTACAAGTACCAATTGAAAAAAGCATCCTAGCGCTGTCTTACGGCGATCAGATAACCAATATGTTACAGCCTTTCTGGGCGCTCCCTCTTTTAGGAATTACGGGTTTAAAAGCAAAAGAAATTCTTCCTTATACTGTATTTTTATTATTAATAGGCGTCTTTATTTTTTGTTCCATTTTACTGTTATTTTAATGCTATTTAACATTGCTTATTCTTTTTGGTCAAGCGCCTAGCAAGTAACAATTATAGCATTTTGTTGATTTTTATAAAAATCAATAGAAGCTATTTAGAAAATTAAGCCTTCGTTTTTACACAGAATCAAGATTAAATTAAAACACTTATCCCAAAATAAAGTTAAAACACTCACTATGAAAAAGCGAATTCTAGCCCTAGTAACGGGCGGTACTTTTGACAAGGAATACAATATGATTAACGG